>DAOTUH010000219.1:0-31180 GCA_034437255.1 Anaerolineae bacterium | reverse complement strand
ATGGTCATCAAGCCCTACGGCTACACCCTCTGGGAGCGCATCCGCGATGAGCTGGATCGCCGCTTCAAGGCGACGGGCCACGTCAACGCCTATTTCCCGCTCTTCATCCCGGAGGATTTCTTAGCCAAGGAATCCGAGCACGTGGAGGGCTTCGCGCCGGAGTTGGCCGTCGTGACGCACGGCGGCGGCAGCGAGCTGGAGCGCCCGCTGGTCGTTCGCCCCACCTCAGAGACGATCATCGGCCACATGTACGCGCAGTGGATCCAATCCTATCGCGATCTGCCCGTGCTGATCAACCAGTGGGCCAACGTCGTGCGCTGGGAGATGCGGACCAAACTCTTCCTGCGCACCACGGAGTTTCTCTGGCAGGAGGGGCACACGGCCCACGCGACGAAGCAAGAGGCCATCGAGGAGACGCGCCGCATCCTCGACCTCTACACCGACTTCGCCGTCAACGAGGCGGCGATCCCCGTCATCCCGGGGCGCAAGAGCGAAAGCGAGAAATTCGCCGGCGCCGTCAACAGCTGGACCATCGAGGCGATGATGAAGGACGGCAAGGCGCTGCAATCCGGCACCAGCCATTTCCTGGGCCGGAACTTCGCCAAGGCCTTCGACATCCAGTATCTCGACGAGAACAACGAGCTGCAGTACGTCTGGACCACGTCGTGGGGCGTGAGCACGCGCATGGTCGGCGCCGTCGTGATGACCCACGGCGATGACCAGGGGCTGGTGCTGCCGCCGCGCCTGGCGCCCATCCAGGTCGTCATCGTGCCTATCTGGCGGAAAGATAAGGAGCGCGACGAGGTGCTGAGCGCCGCGCGGGAGATCCACAACCGGCTGGCGAAGGTCGTGCGCGTGGACATTGACGAGCGCGAAGGCGTCTCCCCCGGCTGGAAGTTCAACGATTGGGAGATGCGAGGCGTCCCGCTGCGCGTCGAGATCGGTCCGCGCGATATCGCCAAGCAGCACGTGATGAGCGCCCGGCGCGACAATCCCGGACGGGCCGGCAAATCCACTCTGCCCATGGACGGCCTGGAAACGTCCATCCCGGAGATGTTGGATGAGATCCAGCAGGCTATCTACCAGCAGGCTGTGGATTTCCGCGAGGCGCACACGTGGGAGGTGGAGGACTACGACGCCTTCCGTGGGGCCGTGCCCAGGGGCTTCGCCCGCGCCTGGTGGTGCGGCGACGAGACCTGCGAAGCGGAGATCAAGGACGAGACCAAAGCCACCGTCCGCTGCCTGCCCCTGGATCAGCCCGGCGGCGAAGGCCGCTGCGTCCACTGCGGCGAGCCGGCGGACGAGATCGCCGTCTTCGGTCGCGCGTACTGACCTCACCGCTCTCGGCCCTTCTCACCGAGGGCAACAAGAGCCAGAACTTTGCCTATCAGACATCCGATTCCTGAGAGAAATCGGATGTCTTTTTTATAGGCTACTTTGCCCGCTCTTGAGGATGTCTTGAAAGCTTAATCGGCGGCGCCTTCTCGCGGTAAATCGGCAGGAAACGCTCATGCCCCTCGGCGAGCCGTCGCAGATTGGGACGCAGCGCCCAGAGCGTGAGTAGCATCGTCGGCAAGCCAAAGCTCACGGCCGAGGGTGTGTCTCCCCGCAGGGCGAAAAGCACCGGTAGCAGCAGCGCCACCACCGTCGAGGCGACGGACGCGTGCCCCACCAGCAACCCCACGCCGACGCCCAACGTGACGAGCAGCGGCACGCTCGGCAGCCAGAGCGCCGCCGCGATGCCCACGCTGATCATCGTCCCCGCACCGCCGGTGAACCCCAGAAAGACCGAGTAATTGTGCCCTAGGACACCCCACACGCCGGTCAAGGCCGTCGCCCAGGGGCCCAGGCCCAGCGTCCGGGCCAGCCAGATGCCGACCGCGCCCTTCAGCGCATCCGAGAGGGCCGTGAGCAGCGCGGGGCCGAAACCCGCGTTACGCCAGACGTTCGTGCCGCCCGTGCGACCGCTGCCGTAACGCCGCACGTCGATGCGCTTCGCCAACCAACTCCAGAACAGACCCGGCGGTAACGAACCCAGCAGATAAGCACCACCCCAGACCAGAAGCGTCACGAATAATTCACGCATCATGCCCTCCACAGACCGGACACTCGGGATTTCGCTCGACCTGAATCAAATCGAAGGTCTGCGCCAGCCCATCCCAGAGCAGCAGGCGATCCGCCAACGGCTCGCCGATGTCCAATAGAATCTTGATCGCCTCCATAGCCTGCAGCGTGCCGATGACCCCGGCCGTCGGGCCCAGCACGCCCAGTTCCGCTGGCGTCGGGTACGTGCCGGGCTCCGGCGTCGTCGGGAAGATACAGCGGCGGCAGGCGTGTCCCGGCAGCACCCCCCCCATCTGCCCCTCAAAGCGCTGCACGGCGCCCCAGACCAGCGGCACGCCGGCCTCCACACAGAGCCGGTTGACCAGATCCTTGGTGGCGAGATTGTCGCTGGCCTCCACCACCAGATCGTGCTGGGCGACGAGATCACACCCCGTGGTCGGCAGGACTCGCAATTCGTATGGCACCACGTCAACGTCGGGATTCAGTTTTTTGATGCGCGCCGCAGCCTGGCGCGCTTTGCTCTCCCCCACATCCTCAGACGAGTAGAGAATCTGCCGGTTGAGGTTCGAAAGAGAGACCACGTCGTCGTCAGCGACGCCCAATCGGCCTACACCGGCAGCACCCAAATAGTAGAGTACCGGTGAGCCCAATCCTCCGGCCCCGACGACCAACACTCGCGCTTTTCGCAAGCGTCGCTGCCCCTCCTCGCCGATCTCCGGGATAATCACATGTCGCGCATAGCGTTCGTTCATCGTTTCCTCCTTGAGATCATTCACACGTGCAGATGATCACGTGCCATTCTATCAGCAGGACAAATGAGGACAAGCCTATCATCTTCGAGCATCGGGACCGGCATTTGAACGAGAACATCTTTGCAGGCATGGTCATAAGGAAGCCCAACGGCTTCCAAATTGCAGGATTTCGAAACGAGTCTGCTGGCGAAAACACTCTCCGTGCCGTAGAAACTGCGCAGACGAAAGCCAAGCAAACGAATCCAGAATTGATGCGCGTGGCAAATACGACGAGAGGTCGCCCATGGTGTCTGAGCCACCCTGGAACTGCCTCGTTTGCCCAACTGCCCCTTGACTTTTTAGAACATGTATTCTATAATCACTATAGAACGCATGTGCTAATTACCCGGAATGTATACACTGATCGCTGGTAGAGGCTGCATTGTCACGATAAGCATCGAATGGAGACATTCACTCCAGAAAAAGGCAAAGCGGCTTCATCATCATACAACCAGACCTACATACAGTCATCATCTAGCATCTTTTTGGAGGTAATCGTATGCCCAAGCCCTTGCGCGCCTATTTGGAGGCGCAGGCGGATCGTGTAGAGATGGTCCTTTCTTCTCATAAGGCGCACGGACGTGTGACCGGGGGGACCGTAGGGCCGCGTCTCGTGCGCTTCTTTCTAGACCCCGCCCCCAATATTCGATATTCAAAAATTCGCCGTCTGGGCGATGACCTGGCTTTGGCATTGCACGTCTCCTCACTACGTGTGGATCGCGGTGAGGATGGAGTTGTGCTTGAATTCGAGAATCCGAACCCGCGTCCGGTGTCACTGTTGAAGCTGCTTCCGGAGGTGCTCAAGGACGAGAACGGCGATCCCGACCCGCTACCCACTTCCACGGCGTTGCTGGGACTGACAGATGACGGAATTCCATTGTTAGCCCGACTGGCCTCGCCACAGGTCTCACATGTCCTTGCGGCTGGCACAACCGGCTCTGGAAAAAGTATACTACTGAGAACCATCGCCCTCTCGCTGATCTTGACCCACAGTGCGCAGGAGCTGCGCATGATCTGCATGGACCCGAAGGGACGGACGTTCCAAGCTCTACAGGAAGCACCCCACCTGGTGCGTCCCCCGGTTACGGAGATGCCAGAGGTGCTGGAGGCGCTGAGCTCGCTCGTGCGCGCCATGGAGGTACGAGATCGCCGTGGGGAAAACACACCCCGTGTCGTCTTGATGGTCGATGAGCTGGCAGATCTAATCTTCACAGGTGGCGACGAGGTCAGCGAGGGACTCACGCGCCTGGTACAGCGGGGCCGGGAAGCCGGGATCCACGTCGTCGCGGCGACCCAGCGTCCCTCTTCGGCGATTATGACCGGGTTGATGCGGGCGAATTTCCCACTGAGGCTGGTGGGCAAAGTGGTCTCCGCCAATGACGCCCGCGTGGCCTCCGGTCGGGGTGGCACGGAAGCGCACTTGCTGAGTGGGCGGGGCGACTTTCTCGCCATCGGGGGTGGGGAATCGGAGCCGCTGCGTTTCCAGGTGGCCTACGTCGGGGAGCAGGAAGCGCGCAACGAAATCAAGAAGTTCCAGCGGGCGACGCCCCACGCCTTGCCTGGGCCACACGCTGTCGTCATCGACGCGGAATAGAGAGTTGCAGGAGGAAAATAATGGACGAAGAGCGAGAACCCCTGGGAAAACGTATCAAGCGCTTCATAGCGTTGGTCGGTATCGTCTTTGCCATCACGGCGGGCGTCATCGTCACCCAACGGCTGAGCACCGACGCGCTTGCTCTCTTGATCGGTCTGACGGCTGGGATTGCCGTCATGGTGCCGTTAGTCGCACTGCTCATCTACGTGTGGCGGCGCCAGGACATGCGCCGCCAGGAGGAAAGGCGCCGGATGCCCCAAACGCCGCCCCAGGTGGTCGTCGTATCGCCGCCTGCGTTGCCAGGATACGGCACGAATCGCCCGGCGATGTGGGACCAGCACCAGCAGGAAAATTGGCAAATCGGCCGCGCAGAGCGCAATTTCACCATCGTTGGAGGTGAGTCATGAGTCTGTTGGGCATCAAACTGCAGAGCAAAAAGGTCGAGCCTATCGCCTTACTCAAGAAACGTCATAACTACTTCCCACGGCGATTTATGTGGCGCGGCAAGAAGTACAACGTCCACGCGGTGGAACGTGCCTGGACAGAGATGCGCCGGGGCGGCAAGGAAGCCCGCCACTACTTTCGGATCAGATGTGCAGCCGGCACCGTAGATCTCTTCCAGGACGTTAATCTGGATGCGTGGTATCTAGAAAAAGGATCCGTATCATGAGAGTGGGATTGTTGTGGTACGATGCGGGGACCAAAGCCCTGGCGGACAAAGTGACCCAGGCGGCAAAACGATACCAGGAGCGCTTCGGTGAAAAGCCCAACGTCTGCTACGTTCACCCCCAGACGCTATCGGACACCGCTTCCGAGGTCAAGGGGATTCGCGTGCTGCCCTCTTCGCAGATCCTGCGTCATCACTACTGGGTGGGCCGGGAAGCCCTGGAAGACAACGCCAACTGAGTGCTCCACAGATCTTCGCGGATTACACAGATTGGACACGGCGAGAGTCAGTGACATCCGTGGAGTCCGTGGCATGGATAATCTCGGACGTGATTCTCTCAACTTGAGGCACACACTCAGCAGCCGTGACTAGTGCTTTGTCAGTCTTAATTCGATGAATGCGAGCAGAGCACTGCCCTGGCCCAATGGCCCCGTGGCCATGGGAAGACCTCTACCGAAGCCTAACGGCTGACCGCCCACCTTCGTGGACGGGACACCGCGTCGACGTAGGTCCGCGCCCGGCGCGCCAGCGCCTCGGCGAGCGACTTCAGTCGCGGTACGAGCAGCCAGTGAAACTCCCCGGCATTCATCAAGTGACCCTTTACAGAACACTAGAGTTGAGTGAGCTGCGCGACGAGCAAGTCGAGTGCCGCCTCAGGCGTCAGCTTGCCCGTTTTGATCGCCAAGTCGCTCTCTGTGAGAAGATCGTAGGCACGACGTAGCTGCGTCTGTGTGAAAAAGGTCGCCTGGCGGCGCGTCTTCTTCGCCACATAGGGGTGGAGACTCAGCCGCTTCGCGATTTCGCCCTCTGTTGCTCCCCGTTTCATCAGCCAGTGCACCTGGATGAGTAGCCTGTATTGGCGCACGACCATGCCAAAGATGCCGAGGGGATGCTCGCCCACATCTAAGAGCCGGTGGAGATGGTGCGCCGCCGTGCGGGGTTGCCGCCGGCCCAGGGCGTCCACCAAATCGAAGATCACGTCGGCGCTTTGCACGTAGGGGACCAGAAGCCGCACGTCGTCCACCGTGATGGTGCCCTCCCCACCCTTGTAGAGCAGGATCTTCTGAATCTCCTGATCCAGCTGGCGAACGCGCGGGCCAAAGTTGCGCACCAGTAACGCGACGGCGCCCTGGGCAATGCCTCCGCCGTGATGTGCGACGCGCTCTCTGATCCAGCGTGGTAGTTCACGCCGAGCGTCGGGTCGCGCGAAGTGACGCACCTCGGCGCCCTTCTTTTTCGCCACCTTCAGCACGGGATGTCTCGCGGGGAGCTTCTCGTTCTCAAGGAAGACCAGCAACGTTGACGGCGACATGTTGGGGAGGTACGCCGTCACCTGCTCCAGCCACGACTCGTTGGCGCGCTTCAGAGCGTTCTTGACGATGACCACCCGCCGCTCCCCCAGAAAGGGCAACGTGTCGGCGGCCTGGCGCAGTGCGTCCGGTGCGACCGGCGGCGTCAGAATCTCCGTGTTGAGATCGGCGAACTCCCCGCTGGCCTCTTTTTCGAGCAACGCATCCAGGGCTTCTTTCTGCTCCAACGTGTTTTCGCCGTGGAAAAGGTAGAACATGCTCACGGGTGGCGGGTCTGAACTTCAATGCGCTGCATCGCGCCCTGGTAGCGGGTGAGAATGGAAGCGATCTCAACGCCCTTGACGTCGGTATCGACGGTGAGGTGAGATTGCAACCAGGAACCCAGCGGTCGCGCGACCAGCAATACCAACGTGTTCAACAACACCATTTGCAACAAACGCTCCAAGCGCTCGCCGAGTTTTTCTTTCGAGGACCGTAAGCCCAGCGCCGTCACCGCCGTGGTCAGGACAGCTGCCGCGACAAGATTTGTCCCACAATTTGGATGGATGGCAAGTGCGGTGTGACCGCGCTTCAGCATCCGCAGGGCCTCCTGCACGGTGGGGTAGACCTCTTCAGCCGTGAGGTCCGTAAAAAGCGTGAATCCGCGGGGCCCGGAAAACCCCATAGCCGTCGCGCCGGGGTATCGACGGCTGAGCAAGGCAATGGTTGCGTGTTCCAGGGCGTGATTGCGACGTACACGGCGTAACAGGTTAGCCAGCATAGGACCTCCTTATTCTGGTGCCAGATCCGGTGGCGCCTCGGCTTTGGCAATGACGATGAGCCGGTAGCGCGTGCTCGCATAGGGATGACACGTGATCAACGTGAGTCGCTCATCCGTCGTTGGTAGAATATAGCGAGCGTTCTCCAATCGTACCTCTAAGGGTTGCCCGGCCTCCTCCAAGATGTAGATGTTCTCCACTTTATAGACGTGAGATTGACCATTTTCTCCCCTAACCACAATATGTGCCTCGGGTTCGAGTTTATACAGATCCCGAAAGACTTCCCCGTGCGTCGTGTTGTGACCGTTGAGAACGGTGTTGCCGGGCACCCCCAGTAGCGCCGAGGTATTGTGCCAGCCGACGGCTTTCCAATCGGGCACCAGCCACTGCGCCTGAGCATCCGCGCCGCTTCCCACAACTTTCCACCCAATAGGGACCACCGGTGCGTCCAGGTCAATAGCCGGAATGCTAATCTCCTTGGGTCTCGTGCCTGACGGCGTCGGAATGGGTGTAGGCGAAGCCGTGGCCTCCGGAGAGGAAACCAGGGTTGGTTCAGGCACAACCGTGGGTGTTGGCAACGGCGTGACTGTCGGCAGTACAGGCGTATCAGGATCAGGCTCAAGCGCGGCGCCCAACCGGCTGTAACTCTCTTCTTCCCCCTCGAAGGGAAGTAGATTGGCCTCCGGCGTTCCATCCAACTGGGAAAGCTCGGGATCGAGTGGGGGCGCGGTGATCAGATCGTCGGTACGGGCCAACGTCTGGAAATACGGCGCGAAGGTAGGATAGCTGAGCACCATGCCCAGCACAAACAAAGCCACCCCAACCCATATCAAAACATTGGCGATCTTCAGCTGTTTGATAGTCATAGTTGTTTCCCAACAGAAGGTATTATACCCTACCCTCGGAGGGGACTCAAACCGGGATCTCCAGGAGAGGTTCACATAAAAGACAAGTATCTGTTTAGGCTTCTGAGGTGCGACGCGCTTTCGCCAAAGTTAACAAGGCGGGATATGCTAAATTATATTTGGAGGACTTCGTAGCACAGTTTTTGGGATTCGTAAGTGCGTTGCATCTGGGCTGCTCATAAGACTAAACGATTACAAAGACAAAAGCCCCAACACATACACTGGTCAGGGCAGATCAAAATGGCGTGTGACAAAACGGGCTACATCTCAAGTGTCGCGGTAGACCTCCGGCTTGAGCACGCCTACGAAGGGGATGTTGCGATATTGCTGATCATAGTCCAGCCCATATCCCATGACAAATTCGTTGGGCACCTCAAAGCCGACGAAATCCACCGGCACCTCGATCTCCCGCCGGCTGGGCTTATTGAGAAGCGTCGCAACGCGCACATTCTGAGGATTCCGTGTCTTGAAATTGCGCAGGATATAGTGTAGCGTGTGGCCCGTGTCCACGATGTCCTCAACGATGATCACGTTCCGCCCTTCGATGCTGGACGCCAGGTCCAACAAAATGCGCACGACGCCGCTGCTTTTGGTCGAGGCGCCGTAGCTGGAGATCTCCATGAAGTCGATCTCGTGACGGAACTCCAGGTGGCGCACCAGGTCGGCCAGAAACATAAAGGCACCCTTGAGGATACAGACAAGCAACGGGAGATCATCGTCGCTGTAAACGGCATTCATCTCCGCTGCCAACGTCTTGAGCCGGGTATTGATTTCCTCTTCGGTGATCAGGATTTTTTCGATGTCATCGTACATCGACATGAGAGCTCCTAGGCTGGATTATTCCTGATAGACACGCGGTTTCAACGCTGCGATGTAGGGCAGCGTGCGGAATCGATCGGCATAGTCAAGCCCGTATCCCACCACCCAGACGTCGGGGATTTCGAAGCCAAGGTAATCAATGGTGACATCCACCTCACGCCGCTCCGGTTTACTTAGCAGGACACAACTTCGCAGGGAAGCCGGCCCCCGAGCCTTAAACAGGCGCTGCAAATACGAGAGCGTGAAGCCGGTATCGACGATGTCTTCGACGATCAGCACGTGACGCCCAGCCATGTCGGCGCGCGTATCCATAATCAAACGCACGGCGCCGGTGGCCTCGGCTTTGTCCTCGTAACTGGAAAGCGCGATAAAATCTACCCGATGGGGCACGGTCAGGCGGCGCGTGAGGTCGGCCATGAAGATAAATGCGCCTTTCAGGACGCCAACCAGGATAAAGTCTTCGTTACGAATGCCGGCGTACTCTTCGCTGATTTCATCGGCCAGCTCTTGCGTGCGTTCTCCAAGGGTCGATTTGTCCAGTAACACACGCTTAACAGAATCAGGAATGGGAAAACTCACACTAGGCCTCCTCTGATGTTTCACGGTGCTGCACGACATGGCACCCGCGGCAACGTGCTTCGTACACCTCGTCGGCGCCGACCAGCACCACCGGGTCTTCGTAGCGCGCCGGCTCACCGTCGATGAGTCGCTGAGTGTGGCTCGCCGGCCCACCGCAGGCCACGCAGATGGCCTGGAGCTTATCCACGCGCTCGGCCAGGGCGAGCAACGGCGGCATGGGGCCGAAGGGCTCGCCGCGAAAGTCCATGTCGAGTCCGGCGCAGATCACGCGCTTGCCCTGATCGGCCAACGCATCGCACAGGGGCGCGATGCGCTCGTCGAAGAACTGCACTTCGTCGATGGCGATCACGTCGGCGCCATCGTCCAGCAGGGAGCGCACCTCGTCACTATCACGCGCAGGAATGGCCGCGGCCCGAAGCCCATTGTGCGACGCAATCGCGGCCTCGCTGTATCGCCGGTCGATACTGTGCTTGAACACCTGGACCTTCTGGCGAGCGATTTGGGCGCGACGCAGGCGACGGAGCAGCTCCTCGGTTTTACCGCTGAACATGCTGCCGCAGATGACCTCAATCCAACCACCACTGGGTGTACCGTACATAACGTGCTCCTGAATCGAGGATAGGGGGTGGGGTGAAATAAAAAAGGCGAGGCAGGTTCTTGAACCTGCCTCGCCTTTAGGTTATGCCGTCTCCGGCTCTTTTCCCTCTTCGACGGCTTCGGCCTCTTCGGCTTCTTCTGCCGGCTCGTCGCCGGGAAGCACGTAACCGCGCGAGCGGAGTGTCTTCTTTAAGTCAGCGAGCGCCTTTAGACCAAAGCCCCGGATCTCCAACAGGCTTTCGTCACCGCCCTCTTCGAGCATGTCCAGCACATCTCCGGCTTTCTCAATGTCCGCTTCCAGAAGAATATTCTCGATGCGGGTTTTGAGATCCAGCTCAATGATGGGAACCGCCGGGGACGTACGCGCCTCGACGCGACGCTCGGCTTCCGCGCGAATCTCCTCGCGTGCCTTCAAGCGGCGCATGAAGCGATCAACCTGTCCCTCGGTGTCCACGATGCGCTGTTCGCCCGTGTAGAAAGGGTGACAGTTTGAGCAAACGTCAACGCGGATCTCAGGGACGGTCGCGCCCACGGTCCAGGTGTTGCCACAGGCACAGACGACTTTAGCGTCCGAATGCCATTCGGGGTGAATATCCTGTTTCATGCCTGTGTACCTCCTTCTCTGACGTTGACGCGCTTACGCCCATGCCGGACGTCGTAATCCACGGTCCCAGCAGTCAGGGCGAAAAGTGTGAAATCTCTGCCCATGCCCACGTTCTTGCCCGGCTTGATGCGCATACCGACTTGGCGAACCAGGATGTTACCTGCGCGCACGCGCTCCCCAGCGTATTTCTTCACGCCGCGACGCTTCGCGTTGCTGTCACGGCCGTTGGAGCCTGATGTCTTCTTGCGTGCCATGTTATGCCTCTGCTCCCTTCACAATCTCGTCGACCCGCAGCCTCATATAAGTCTGCCGGTGTCCACGACGGCGGCGATAACGCTTCCTGGGATGATGCTTGAAAATGCGGATTTTGGGCCCGCGAAATTCCTCGACGATCGTCGCCCGAACCTTCGCGCCGGGCACGGTCGGTTGTCCTACCAGAACCTCGTCACCGTCGGAGATCAAATAGACGTCGGCGATCTCAATTTGCGATCCCACGTCCTCTCCGGACAGTCGCTCTACGATGAGATTGCCATCGACTTTTGCTTTGTATTGATGTGCGCCTGATTTTATGACTGCGTACACTGCTTCCTCCCCGAACTACACAATAAGAAGCCGAACCCTGACGGTCCGGCTGCGCGGGACTCATTATAGCGGACGCTAAGAATTTGTCAACTGTTCACGAGATGGGCAAACGAAGCAATTCCAGGGCGGTTCAGACGCAGTAGGCGGGCTCCTGTCACATTTGCCACGCGCATCAACCCCAGCTTCGTTTGCCTTGATCACGTCTAAGCAAGTTCTGGGGTAGCGAGGGCGGGATAAGTGTGCAGACCAATCCCGCCAGGAGCGCGACAAGATGCCCGCCAAAGGCGCTGCGCGGCCGGGCCGGCGGGGTGTGCGGCATGGCAAAGAGCACAAAGTTGGTGCTGGCTAACGCCGTCGCTACGGGCCATCCCCACCACCGAAGAAAGAACAGGCCAATGACCATGCTCGTGGTCGCCACGAGGGTCTGGAGAAGCACCCGGCGCAAGGCCTTGGAGTATCGCCTATCGCTCATCTGGATTTTGGATTGTGGATTTTCGATTTTGGGTTTGGACTGGGGCGAACACAGAATCATACAGAAAACATAAACCCGTGAGCAGAGTCCGTGTTTACCCGTGTCCTGATATAAAAGTCTCGTTATCGTACTAAGAAGTATACAGGATTTCGTCGGAGTTAGGAAATGTGCACTTGGAACTCGACTGTTTTGTGATAGAGTAAAAACGTGACGTAGACGGAAATGAGGATGTATGCCTTTTTTGATCGATGGACACAACGTGATCTCGGCGCTGCCCGACGTAGAGCTGACGGACCCGCACGACGAGGCCAAGTTGGTGCTGAAGTTGCGCAGTTGGGCCGCGAGGACGCGCCGCAAGGCGACGATCGTCTTCGACGGTGGGTTGCCGGGCGGTTACTCGCGGTCGCTCTCCGGCGGCGGATTGGAGGTGGTATTTGCCGCGCGCCGCTACACCAATGCCGATAAGATTATCAAGGAGCGGCTGCGCCACCTGCTCGACGCGCCCAATTGGACCGTGGTCTCCTCGGATCACGAGGTGCGCGATGCGGCCCGGCGCGTCGGCGCGCGCACGCTGACGGCACAGGCGTTCGTGAAGCGTCTAGGACGCAGTCCGCGCCTGAAGATGGGCAAGCCGACGTCGGTCTCCGACGAGGAGGTGGCGGAGTGGCTGGAGGTCTTTGGGCCGGCGGAGTCGGCGGATGAGACTACCGGGGACGCCAAAACCCCAGCCTCGGGCCAAAAGCGGACGGGGACGCCAAAACCCCGGTTGGGTCGATCCCAACGTCCGATGGGCAAGCAGGTGGAATGGACGGAGCCGTCTTCACGCGCCGGGCGCCCCGCCAAATCGCCAGACGATGAAAAGCCGCTGGAGAGTTCACCGGAGGACGTGGCGCACTGGCTGGAGGTCTTCGGGGACGAGGCCGCGGAGGCGCCGCCGCCGAAACCGCCGGCCCGCCGCGCCGAGGATAAACGGGCATTGACGGTCGATAAAGACCGTCCCGAAACACAGTCCGAGCGGGATATTGAGACGTGGCTGACGATGTTCTCGGCGTCGCGGCCGGAAGAAGCACCTCCGCCCGATAAGCCCGCGCCGGAGGACAGGGCCCGGCGGAGCAAGACGTTGCGGGAGCATAAGCGGCGGCACGGTGACGGGTTCGAGGACAAGGCGGAGGGGCTATCGGACGAGGATATTGCGATGTGGGAGCGGCTCTTCG
Source organism: Anaerolineae bacterium (assembly GCA_034437255.1). Classification (GTDB taxonomy): domain Bacteria; phylum Chloroflexota; class Anaerolineae; order B4-G1; family SLSP01; genus G713. The sequence continues at coordinate 18,224 of DAOTUH010000219.1, read as the reverse complement.
GTGAGGAGTCGGAATCTTAAACGAGGTGCGAATGCTGCGATATTTGGTGCATTACGGTGAGTTGGCGCTCAAGGGGCGCAACCGACCGCGTTTTGAGCGGACGCTGGCGGAGAATATGCGCCGGGCGTTGGCGGCCTTCGGGCGTTTCACGGTGCAGATTTTGCCCGGCTACATGATCGTCGAGACGCAAGATGAGGTCGCCGAGGCGCAGGTGGAGCGACGCCTGGCCAGCATCTTTGGGATTGCTTACTTCGCGCCCATCGAGGTGGTGCCGCAGGACATGGACGCGATCACGGAGACGGCGCTGCGGCTGGCACGCGAGGTGGTCACCCCGACGACGACGTTCAAGGTGGAGACGCGGCGGGCCGATAAAAGCTTCCCGGTGCAGTCGCCAGAGGTCAGCCGGCAGGTCGGCGCGGAGATCGTGGACGAGATCGGCGCACCGGTGGACCTGACCGCGCCGGAGGCGACGGTCTACGTCCAGATCTACCAGGACGGCGTCTATCTCTTCAACCGGCGCATCGAAGGGCCTGGCGGCCTGCCCGTGGGCGTCAGCGGCCTGGTGATGGCGCTGTTCTCCGGCGGCATCGATTCGCCGGTGGCGGCTCATCTGATGTTGAAGCGGGGCTGCGAGGTGGAGTTCGTGCACTTCCATTTACTGCGCCGCACGCAATCGATCTGTGAGAACAAGGTGGTGGAGTTGGCGCGCGCGGTGGTGCGCCCCCACCGGCTGTCCACGACGGTCCACATGCTGCCGGCGCATCCGTTTCAGATGGCCGTGTTGGAGCAGGTCTCCGACGTGGAGCTGGTGGTCTTCCGGCGCTTTATCTTGCGAGCAGCGGCCCGGCTGGCGCAGGAGCGCGGCGCGTTGGCGCTGGTGACGGGCGATAACCTGGGCCAGGTCGCGTCACAGACGCTGAAGAATCTGCACGTCACGGGGCGCGCGGTGGAGATGCCCGTGCTGCGTCCGCTGATCGCCTTCGACAAAGAGGAGATCATCCGCGTAGCCAGGGAGATTCAGACGTACGAGCTCTCGATCCAGCCGTATCAGGACGTCTGCTCCATCCGCGCGCAGCATCCGGCGACGTGGGCCAGCATGGCCGACGTGCGGGCGTTTGAGGCGAAGCTAGATCTGGCCTCGGTGCTGGCGACGACGCTGGAGCAGCGCGAGACCGTCAAGATCACGTGGTAGAACGTTATGCGCTAGGCAAAGGCTTTCTCAACAGGATGAACAGGATTAACAAGATCGAGGCATTGATTTCTCGACATAGTAAGAGACATCCTGCAAATCCCGTGAATCCTGTCAAGCCCCTTTCGAAATTGGGAGGTAACGATGGATCTGCGCACCTTTTTGGCTGAGTTGGACGCGACCGGTGAGCTGAAGCACGTGATGTCACCTACCGATCCGATTTTTGAGGTCGCCCATCAGATTGCTGCTGACGACGGGCAGCCCTTGCTCTTTGAGCAGCTGCTCGATTATCCTGTCTGGCGGATGGTCTCGGGCTACGTCGCGCAGCGGGAGCACTTCGCGCGAGCCATCGGCTGTGAGGTGGCGGAGTTGATGGAGCATATCGCCGAGGCGCTGGCGCGGCCGTCATCGCCGCCGGTGCTGGAGAGCGCGCCGTGTCAGGAGGTCGTGATGCCGGAGGTTGACCTGCGCCGCGTGCCGATCCCGCGCTATCATCCCCTGGACGGCGGGCCTTACGTGACGGCCGGCGTCGCCGTGGTGCGCGATCCCGACCTGGGACAGAATCTCTCCTTCCACCGCCTGTTGCAGCGAGACGAGATGCACTTCGTCGCGCGCATCGTCGAGAAGCGGGGCACGCACACGGCCTGGGAGAAGCAGCCGGAGGGGCTGCCCATGGCCGTCTGCATCGGGCTGCCGCCTCACGTGCTGCTGGCGGCGGCTACGGCGCCACCCAAGGGCATTGACGAGGCCGCCGTCGCCCACGCGCTGGCACCCACGCCGCTAGTGCGGGCCAAGACGGTGCCACTGGATATCCCCGCAGAGACGGAGCTGGTGCTGGAGGGCGTGCTGACACACGAGTTGGAGCAGGAAGGCCCCTTCCCCGACCTGACCGGGACCATGGACAGCGTGCGCCAGCAGCCGGTCTTCCGCGTCACGGCCATCACTCACCGCAGCGATCCCGTCTTCCACGCGCTGCTGCCGGCCGGCCTGGAGCACAAGACCCTGATGGGTATGCCGCGCGAGCCGACGATCTTCGCCGAGGTCAACAACGTCGCCCCGTGCACGGGCGTCAGCATCACGCCCGGCGGCTGCTCCTGGCTCCACGCCGTGGTGCAGATCGACAAGCAGGGGCCGGAGGACGCCCGCCGTGCTATCGAAGCGGCTTTTCGCGGGCACAGCTCGCTCAAGCACGTGGTCGTGGTCGATACCGACGTGGATATCTACGACCCTCACGACGTCGAATGGGCCATCGCCACGCGATTCCAGGCCAGCACAGACCTCATGATCTTCCCTGATCAACCCAGTTCTAGCCTGGATCCATCGGCGCGCCAGGTACCGGGAGAGAAAGCGTGCAGCGACAAGGTTGGCATTGATGCCACGGTCCCCTGGAGCGCGTCGGAGGCGGACTACACGCGAGTGACGTACAATCTATCAGCAGATTAGGCGGATGAAGGGCTTGTAAAAGAATAACTTCCCGATTTCTAAACCAACTCTACACGTGCTATCAAGAGAATTCGCGTTTGAATGCCCTTGTCACAAGCCTCAAACGTCAGTTTCTTTCGATTCATTGTCGCACTGGTTTAAAGCGACAGGAACTTATATTTTTACGGGCCCTAAGTAGACTCTTAACTTTCAACCTGCAACTTTTAACTTGTTTTACAAGGAGGTTAACGCATGAACACGTTCAATCGGGTTGTTATTGTGGTGCTGTTGTTGATTTTGATTCCCGTGATGTCGGTGCTCTTTGTGATCCCGCACAGCGTCTTGTACAACACGGGCGACTGGATGCGAGACCTGGGCGAGCGGCTGTGGGACATGCGTCCCATCCTACGACTGCCCATCGGCATCCTCTTGGCGCTGGCCTTCGACGCATTGGCTGCGCTGTTGATCTACTTCGAGGTGCGTCCCAAACGCAAGCGCTTTATTCGTGTCGAGGAGCTCAGTGGTGGGATGGCTACCCTGAGCGTAGAAAGCATCACGCAACAACTAGAGTATCACCTCGATCCGCTTGCCAACGTCATCAAGGTCTCGCCGGAGATTAAGGCGAAGGGCAACAAGGTGCAGGCCGTCGTCGACGTGACCGTCACGCCGGGCGCCAACGTGCCCCAGATGGCGACGAAACTGGTGGAACGGGTCAAGCGGGTGCTGGTGGAGGACCTGGGGTTGCGCGTTGCCGGCGATCCGCAGATCCGCATGCGCGTTGCGCCTCGGCCGGCCGGGAAGAAAGTGCAAGAAAGGCGTGCTCCCGAGGAACCCCGTCCCGCTGTCCCATCCAAGCCCGTCTCCTTCACACCCAAACGCGTCATGCGGGAACCTTCTGGAGAAGAAACATCGGGATCTTCTAAGGAGTCCTCGAACGCATGACTGAAAGCGAGACGTTGGCGCCCGATGCGCTGTTGGAAGCGCTGCTTTTCGTGGCACAAGAGCCGGTGAGCGAGGCCGATCTCTTCTCCGTGACGGAACTCTCGACGGAAGCAGGAGAAGACGGGCTCAAGACACTGGAGACGCGACTGACCAACAGCGGTCTCTGCCTGCAACGGATGAACGGGCGCGTGCAGTTGGTCACCAAGCCGATTGCCGCACCCTACATTGAGGAGTTCCTGGGGCTGGACGTGAACATCACGCTGTCGCAGGCAGCCATGGAAACGCTGGCCATTGTCGCCTACGCCCAGCCGGTGACGCGCCCGCAGGTGGAGACCATCCGGGGCGTCGGCTCGGGGAGCGTGCTGCGGACGCTGTTAAGCGCCGGATTGATCGAGAAAGCCGGCCGCGCTGACTCCGTGGGCCGCCCCATTCTTTATCGCACCACCTTCGAGTTCCTGGAGCAATTTGGCCTGGAACGCGTCGCTGATCTGCCCTCGCTGGAGCCGCCGGCCGGTGAAGACGACAACAGCCCTGCCGACACGTAGTAGGACCGCAATCTGTCCATGCGCACGTTACGGCATTGGCTGATGCTGCTGGCGGTGGTCGCCTTGCTTGGGGGCGCCACCGCCGCTGCAGCCCAGGCACCCTCCGGCGCCGTCGGCGTCTACTACGTGGGCGCGCAGGACGCCGTCGCCGAGGCTGTCACCCACGCTGCCCCGCAGCTCGTGCTGGTGGATCGTCCAGAGCTGGCAGATGTGTACGTGCTCAACAACGCACCCTTGACGCCGGCTGCGTTGCTGTCCATCCAAGAGCAGGCGTTGCAAGAAGAAGTGGGGGTCGTTATCATCTCAGGCCCGCTTTTCCCGGTGGACACCTCGGAGCTGCGGGCATTGTTGGGCGTCGGCACCTTTGGACTGGCCTCCGGACAACGCACGCCCCGCGCCGTGGAGGTGGGCAACGAGACCGATCCGCTCCAGGATGCCATCGCATGGGCCTCGGCGCCTGAGATCCACGCCCGCACCGTGATCTCCAACCCCAACCTGCTCCTCCCGGTGGTGGAGTCCACCAGAAACGAACCCCTCATTCAGCGCGTGCGTGGGCGCGAGCAGACGCAGATCTTCTTGGTCGGCCTCTGGACGGAAGATACCAGCAACACAGCGTGGACCGATTGGCCCTACTTCGACTATATGATCTACCGGCTTGTTGCCGAGGCCGCAGGCGCGCCCCGTATCCTGAGTTTCGCAAACTATCCACGCTCGCCAGTTCCCCATGGTACCACGAACCTGGCTCTAGGCCTTGGCGGGCTTATGATACTCCTCCTCACGTTCATCGCGGCCTTTCTCGCACGCCGGTCACTCTTCCTAAGACCGGAGACAGAACCGCTCGGGATCGATATATCACCGTCGGAGGATCTGACGAGCGATTGGAAGCGCGTGGGATTCCATCGGCCTCTGGCCGGGTTATTGTTCTTGTTTGGCGGCTGGATCGTGCTCTTCGTCCCGCTGCTCATCTATCGCACGTACGTCTTGCCCGGCGTGTTGGTTCCCTGGCCGCAGGTACTGGGGTTCTGGAATCAGGTAAGCCGTTGGCTCACCGTGGCCTGGATTCTATTCGATCTTGGCATTGGGATCGCGGCTATGCGTTACTTTGCCGTGCACCGGCACCATAATCCGGCCCAGGGCTTCCGCTATTTCCAGTTTTACATCTGGTGGCAGGTGCTCAGCGGCGCCGTGCACTTGGCCCTGGTTGCCTGGCTCTCGATATTTGTCTTTCCTCGAACTCATCTGGCACACCTCGCCTACTACTTTCTGGCGCGAGCACTCATCCAGTTCCCCGGGTACCTGCGCGTATTCCACTACCTCTTCATGGCCCTCCAGCGTTTTGATTACGTCCAGCTGCTCTCGCTGCTTGCGACAGCAGCCGTGATCCCGTTGCAGGCAGGCGCCGTCTGGCTTCTCGGTCGATGGGGAACGAAATGGCCCGACATCGGACCGCAGGTGGGCAGCGCACTGGGGCTAGGTGTCGGGCTTTACGTGACCGAATGGCTCGTCTTCGCCCTGGGTCTCTTTCTCTACAAGCTGCGGGGCCACTCGCTGCGCTGGCTCTTCAGACCGGGCTATGACAGCCGCGTATCCGGGCGCACCCTGGGGTTTGGCGCGCGGTTGGCCTTCGGCTCCCTCGCCGTGCCCGTCGGTTATTTCTTGCAGACCGCGCTGCTATCGCGTGGGTTGCCCCAGGCCGGCGACGTTCAAGAAGGCTGGCAGCTCGTCTTCCAGTTCGTGGTCGCCTACGAGCTCCTGGGACACGGCCTCTACGACGCGCTAATCCCCGCCATGGCCGAATCGCACACTCACCAGTACGGTTCACTGACGCGCTACTACGCCAGCCAGGGGATCCGCTATGGTCTCTGGATCAGCTTCTTCCTGCTGGCAACGCTCGGCGCCCTGACCGGTCCGTTTGTCGAGGGGATTCTGAGCGGCGTCGGTGGGGCGTGGGAAGACCTGCTCGTGCCGCTGCTGATCTGGGGCGCGCTGCAGTGGCTGCCGTGGAGCGCCGAACGCGGCCTCATCGCGCTGGGCCGGCCGGCGATGCGTTCCTGGCTCATGGTCGGCGACGTGGCGCTGCGACTCGGTGGCATAGCCGTGCTCGTGCCGCCCTTCGGCCTGTGGGGCGTGATCGCGGCCTATCTCGGTGCGCTGTTGTTGCGCGGCTTCACGGGATGGCGCCTGGCGCGACGTTGGGGATTGCGCGTCCACGTCTCGTTCTGGCAGTCGGTCGTGGCGCCCGGCGGCGCCGCCCTCATTCTCTACAACCTGGCGCGCGTGGCAGGGGACGTTCTCTGGCGGCCCACGCCTGTGTACACTCTTTTCTTCCTGATCGCCGTGCTCTTGTCCGCGCTGTCCATCTACGGATTCCTGACGGCGTTTTTTGGTGGCTGGGACGACGGCGGACTCGAGGAACTGGAACGTGCCGTGCGCCTCAGCGGCCTGGGTTTCCCCGTCAGCTGGCTGGTCTATCAAGGCATTCGTCTGGGCGCCGACATCTCCCCGCTGCACGGGCAATTCCCGGTGGAGTTGCGCGATCTCGCCGAAGAAGAAGCGGAGGCGCTGACCTTCCGACGCCCGCTGTTGTGAGGCCTCACGAACTGAACCGGAACACCGCGCCCTCATCGGTGAACCGGTAGTGGCCGAAGATCACGTCGCCCGGCAAGAGGACGCGCGGCAGCAGCTCGTATAGATCATCCACCAGGGGCAGGTCAGCAAGCGCGTCGCGCCGAACCCACACAGGCGTTCCTTCTGCCGAGGCCTGGACTGTATCCTCCGGCGCTTCGCCCACGAAGACAGAGATCATCACGCCGGGAGGCTCCGGCATCGTCACGTGGATAAGCGCGCGCAGCGTCAGCGCAGCCGGCGAAAGCCCGGATTCCTCGTACACCTCGCGCAGCGCCGCCTGATAGGGCGTCTCTCCCGGCTCGACGTGACCGCCCAGGCCGTTGTAGCGGTCGGCCCAGAGGCGTTTATCGGATGCGCCTTTGAGCAGCAGCACGCGATCTGCGCGCGTGAGGAAGACCAGCACGCGGGGGATCACGGTGTAGCGCCGGCGGTGGTCGCGCTGTTCCTCAGCTCGCATAGGCGTTGCCCCCGTGGACCAGCATCAGTGTGTGAACGGCCTCCCAGGTCAGCCACCGGCTCGGTTGATGCAGCGTCTCGACGTCGAGGCGGCCTCCGGTTGCGTAGGACGTAGGCCACCGTCCCTGCGGCGTCTGAAGCGTCTCCATGCGGCGCACGTAGGCCAGAAAACGCGGATGCTGGAGATCCGCGCTGTAGGCCAGGGTGTGAGACAGTTCCACGATGTCCGATTCGTAGTAGCGGGGAAAGCGCAACGACAGCCAGTCCGCGTTACGCCCATCAAAATTGAAGGGATGGTCCAACAACCGTTGCGTCACCTGCTGAATAGCGGTCTGGTCGTCGGCCGTGCGGTGCGCCGGCGGAATGCTCAGCAGCCCACTCAGCGCCTTCACCAGGCCCCAGGCACAGACGTTGCCGGAGAGGGCGCAGACCAGCGCAGCGGGGTTCAGCAGCACTGCCTCAACCAGCGCGTTCTTAGAAGATTCGGTGCGGGGATCTTCGCCGAAACCAAAATGCCAGAGGATCTGGAGGGCCATGCCCGTGTAGCACAGCCACGTGATCGGGCCGAAGCCAGGCGGCGCGAATCGCCCGTCGGCGCGGCGACCGCGCTGCAGCAGATGCTCGCAGACCTTTTCAGCCAACGGAAAGCCAGGGGCACCGGCCTGCGCCAGCGAGTAAAGCGTGCCGAAGTTACCCAGCGGCCCGCCGAAGTACGAATTCTCCGCGCGCCCCCAGAAGCTGACCGGATCAGCCTTCTCAATCAGATCTTGCACAGGCGCCCAGCGCAGGATGGCCTCGCGGTCCGTCCGGAGATCCGTCTCTGGACGCTGGAAGATGTCGCGCAGGGCGAGATAACGCGCGGAGGGATTCGCCGGGTCCAGCAACCAGGGCACCGGGTCCCGGCTGACGACGTGCAGCCAGCTCATCGAAGACGCGAGGGAAACGCGGACTACAGCTTGTAGCCGATGGTGCGCAGCAAATCCTTGCGCCAGGTGATACCCTCTTCGCCCTCCACACCCTCCGGCGGCGCGCCATCAATAACGCCCAGAATGCCGCGTCCCCGCTCGGTCTCGGCGATCACCACGTCCACGGGATTGGCCGTGGCGCAGAAGATGGAGACGACCTCCGGCACCTGCTTGACGGCACGGAGCACGTTGATAGGATAGAATCCCTCGCCCAGGAAGATGATGAAACAGTGACCGGCGCTGAGGGCCAGGGCGTTTTTCTTCGCCAGCTCGATCAGCGCGTCGGCGGTGCCGGTCCAGCGCACCAGGCAATCGCCCGAGGCCTCGGAGAAGGCCAGCCCAAATTGGATGCCCGGCACCGCCGTGACCAACGCCTCGTGCAGATCCTCCACGGTCTTGATGAAATGGGATTGACCCAGGATAAAATTCGTCGCTTCCGGTTTCTCGATACGCACGGTCTTCAGTTCTATGCTCATGAAGGTTCTCCTTTCGGTTGATTCTTCGATTCCGTCACGTCAGAAAATACAGAAAGTCCCGCGGCCTCCAACTGCTGCCGCAAATCGCGCAGCGCGTCCTCGGCCCGTAAGCGAGCCATCGCCTCGTCGGGTGCGTGGGCTGCGGCGAGGATGCGCAGTTCGCCGTCTTGGGCCTCGGGAAAGGAGCGCGCCAGCGACTTGAGGTAAACGTCGGGATGACGCGGCGCCACCTCGCGCAAAGGGGCCGCAACGGCGGCCTCGTCCTGACATGCGACGACGAGTTCCACCTCGATCCAGGCCCCGAGATCCAGGTGCGCTCGCAGATCAGGCAGGAGCTTTTCGGTGAAAATCGCGTCCAGTTCGGCCGGGACACCGGGCAGACAGTAGATCCGGGTCGCCCCGTGAACCAGAGCTACGCCAGGCGCCGTCCCGCGAGAATTGGGCAACGGTGTCGCGCCTTCGGGCAGTCGAGCCATCTTGCGGCGGACGCGTTCCGGCCCGCGCATCGACACGTGCCCCCCGTCGAGCAGACGCGCGTACTGCGCTTCGACCAGGCGCCGGGCCTCCGCGTGTTCGACCAGCGAGACACGCATCGCGTCGGCCACTGCCGCCAGGGTACGATCATCCTCAGTAGGACCTAATCCTCCGCTGATGACCAACACGTCGGGGACTCTTAACAGGAAGTCTCGCACCGCCGTGTAAATCTCTGAGTGCTCATCACGAATCAATCGGGCTTCGGTTACGCGAATACCCAGCCGGGTCAACCCCTGACTCAGCCGGTAAATATTGACGTCTCGAACGTCTCCGTTAAGCAGCTCGTCGCCGATGGCAACTAACGCGGCGGTTGGCAGTTTTCCCACGAACACCTCACCTATTCACAGCGAAACGGCGACACTACGAGCCCAGCCCGCAAGGTCGCCGTTCTATGACGAAGCGCCTATCATCCGTACGACATGTGGAGCACGTGCATACGCTCCGCACGTCCGATAACCGTTACTCCAAATCCAGCACCTCGTTGACACTGGCCATCAATTCCTGAGGGCCAAACGGTTTGGTAACGTACGCATCGACTTTAGCTATATGCAGCCCCAGTACCTTATCGATACTCTGGGCTTTGGCCGTGACCACGATCACGGGAATGTCACGCAACTTGGGATCGGCCTTCATCTGCTGGTAGACTTCCCACCCATCGACGTCCGGCATCATGAGATCCAGGAGCACCAAATCTGGTTTCAGACGGGCGACGGTCTCAATGCCCTCGCGTCCTCCCACGGCCCCGACCAATTCGAAGCTGCGGCGGTTCAGAATGAGTTCAATCAGGTCGATCATTTCGGGTTCATCTTCGATACATACCACTCTGTAGCGCTTTTTTTCTTCCATTGAATACCTCCCGAGGCTCTTACCCGCAGTGTAGCACACTCAACTTAAGATGTCAACGAGTTTTTCATAGCAGGACACGGAAAACACGAGCTGCGTTCAAAAATCGTGTCTGTCAGGCCTGGGGCGCGGCACTCAATTGTAAGAAACGCCGCTTGCCAACCCGGAGCACTTTATCGCCCGGCTCGACGATGGCATCGACGTTTTCCATGCGCACGTCGCCCATGCGCACGGCGCCCTGCCAAATCAGGCGTCGCGCCTGGCTTTTGCTGCGCGCCAGATCAGTCTTATAGATCAGATCCACCAAACGCATGGATTCGGTCATTTCGAAGGTCGGTATCTCTTCAGGTAGCCTGCGTTGCTGGTGGACGCGGGCGAAGTGCCCAGCGCCAGCATCCGCCACGTCGGAGCCGTAGAAAATATCCACGATCTCCCAGGCCAACTGCTTCTTGGCGTCCATGGGATGCAAGGTGCCGTTCTCCAACGCCACACTCATCTCGGCGATCTTGGCCGGCGTCCAGCGGGTAACCAGGTTGAAGTAATTCGACATGGCTTCGTCGGGCAGGCTCATGACCTTACCGTACATGGTCTCCGGCGTTTCCGCAATGTTAATGTAGTTGCCTAGACTCTTGGACATGCGCATGTGCCCATCGGTGCCCACCAGGTTCGGCATGGTGATAGCAATCTGAGGCTCCTGACCGAAGATATCCTGTAATTTGCGCCCCGCCATCAGATTGAAGAGCTGCTCCGTGACGCCAAGCTGTACGTCTGCCTCCAGCGCGACGGCATCGTAGCCCTGCATCAGCGCGTAGAAGAACTCGTGAAGCCAGATGGGATCGCCCTGCTGGGAGCGTGTCTTGAAACTCTCGCGTGCCAGAAACTGCTGGACGGTGAAATGAGAGGCCAGGTCGATAATCTCCTCAAACGTGAGCGTGGCAAGCCACTCCTCGTTGTAGCGGACCTCGGTTTTTTCGGGATCGAGAATCCTGAACGCCTGCTCCGTGTACGTCTGCGCATTGTGCATCACCTCGCCCGTATCGGGGCGCGGACGCACCCTATCCCGGTCAGAAGGATCGCCGATCAGCGCGGTATACGTCCCGACCACGAAGATGGCCTGGTGACCGAGTTCCTGAAACTGGCGCAACTTGCGCATGGTGACCGTGTGCCCCAGATGCAGATCAGGGGCTGTCGGATCGTACCCGCAGTAGACACGCAGAGGTTTCCCGGTCTGCGCCGACACTTCCAATCGCGCTTTGAGCTCCGCCCGCATATTCTCGTACGTCTGGGGATCTCCGTACTCCACACCTCGCATGAGGATTTCGAGTTGTCTGGTGATTGAACGTGACATGTCACCTCCGGGAGAACATCGCAAAGCAACCCAGGCCAAAACCGGTGCAGCGTCTCGACGGATCGGGGAACGCGCATGCGCGTCCTTAAGAAAATTATAGGAGAAGTGACGTGGAAAGTCCAGCCCTTGCCAAAACCGCCAGTATGCCAACAGGTATCTTTCTAGCTGGAGGGTGTTACAATCGCAAGAGGCGTGATAAAAATAGTGAATCGGCTTGAGGAGACGATATGATCGACGATAAGTCGGGGGGATGGAGACGATGGGTGTGGATAGCGTTGATCAGTGTGGGATTGCTCCTGCTCTGGCAGCTACCCGAGCATTTGGAAGCCGCTCCCCCGGGAGGGCGTTACTCGCAGGACGAAGCGGGCCCACGCCTTGATCCGGCGCTGGTGCGCGCGCTGGCAAGACCGACAGATGCACCGCTGCGCGTGATCGTGCGACTGCGGGGCAAAGAGGCGAGCGCGGTGCTGGCGAGTGCCCCAGAAAAGGCTGAATCTAGGCTGCAGAGTAGAATGTACGTGGTCACTGCGTTACAGCAGCAGTTGGAACAGGCTGCCGCGCCGCTGGAAGCCCACCTCCACGACGCTCGCACCCAGGGAGATCTGTTAAGCCGGCGCGATCTATGGATCGTCAACAGCCTGGCCCTGGAGGCGCGGCCCACCCTCATTGAGGAGTTACAGAGCTCACCTGCCGTCGCCGAACTGCGCCTGGACCAGGCTCAGCAATACGTGGCGCCCGACTTCGTCACCGCGACGGCCACGGCCGACAATCTCGCCTGGGGCATCGTCCGGATTGACGCGCCCGACGTCTGGCGGACGCTGGCCATCTCCGGCACCGGGGCCGTGGTTGCCGGGATGGATACCGGCGTCGAGTGGGAGCATCCCGCGCTTGCGGAGAACTACCGGGGCAACCTGGGCAAGGGTCTGATTAACCACGACGGCACGTGGTTCGATGCGGTCAACGGCGGCATCTATCCCTACGACGACCACGGACACGGCTCCCACACCCTGGGTACCGCCGTGGGGCGAGGAGGCATCGGCGTCGCGCCGGGCGCCCGTTGGATCGGGGTGAAAATCCTGGATGGCTCGGGCAGCGGCTATAGTTCCGATATTCACGCCGGTTTTCAGTGGCTACTGGCCCCAGATGGCAATCCCGCCCTGGCTCCCGATGTCATCGTCTGCTCCTGGGGCGCATCGCAATCAACGAACGCGGAATTTCAGGCGGACATCGCAGCCCTGCACGCAGCGAGTATCCTCCCGATCTTCGCCGCGGGCAACGAAGGGCCGCAGTCCGGCACGCTTCGCTCGCCAGCCAGTCTGCCCGGCGTCTTTGCCGTGGGCGCCAGCGATCCTTACGAACAGGTCGCTCCCTTCTCCAGCCGGGGACCCTCACCTTGGGACGAGACCAAGCCCTACGTCGTTGCCCCCGGCATCAACATCCCATCGTCGGTACCCGGCGGCGTCTACGCCGAAGCACAGGGCACGTCCATGGCCACACCGCACGTCGCCGGGCTCGTCGCGCTGATGCGCGGCGTCAGCCCGACGCTGGCCCTCCCAACCATACGGCGCATTATCACCGAGACGGCGGTGCCGCTCACCGAGACAGTGCCCAACAACGACAGCGGATGGGGGCGCGTCGATGCATACAAGGCCCTGGTGGCCCTCACTCGGCCGGGCATCGTCTCCGGGACGGTGCGCGGCGCTTCCGGGCTGCTCGTTGGCGCGCAGGTGCACGCCGAACCTCACGGCGCCGGCAACGTTGCGCGCACCACGACCGACGCCACGGGCCACTACGCCCTGCCCCTCGCGCCCGGTCTTTACGACCTCACGGCCACGGCCTTCGGACACGCTCCGCACACCATCTGGGGCATCCAGGCGCTGACGGATACGGTGCAACACGTCAACTTCCGGTTGCCGGCTTTGCCCACAGGCCGCGTGCAAGGCCGCGCGACCGTCGCGCCGGACGGCACGCCACCCACGCATCCCCTCACGCTCCGGGCGCGGGACACGCCGGTGACGACGACGCTGGACGGCGGGGGTCGTTACACGCTCAGTCTACCGCCCGATGATTACGTCCTGGAACTACGCGGTAACGGCTATCGCGTCGTGACGGCCTCCGTCTCCGTGACGGCAGATGCGACCACGAGGCGCGATTTTAGCCTGACGCCTGCGCCGACGCTTCTCTTGGTAGATGAAGGCGCATGGTACTATCGAAGCCAGATCCCTTACTGGCGGGACGCCCTAGACGCCCTACACTACGCCTACGACGAGATCGCCATCATTGACCCGCCGGTGACGTCTGACTTCGCCGCGCAAGTCGCCGCGTACGATGCCGTGCTCTGGTCGTCGCCCGAAGGTTCCCCAGGGCTGGTGCAGGCGGGCGAGGTCTTGACCGACTATCTAAGCAGCGGAGGACACTTGCTGCTAAGCGGCCAGGACGTGGCCTTTTTTGACAGCGGCGTGGCACTTTCTGTCCCGGGACAAGTCTACTTGCGTCGGGATCTGGGTGCGCAGTTCGTCCGTGACGACGCGCCTTCCCGCGCGCTCGTCGGCGCCGGCCCTTTCGCCGGGCTGACCCTCACTATCACCGGCGGTACCGGCGCCGACAATCAATACTACCCTGACGAGATCAAGGTAGACAACCGCGATGTTGCCGAGCCGATGTGGCGCTACGTTGGCGGCAAGAGTGGGGGAATCGGCGCCCACATCTGCACGCCGCATCGCGCGCTCTTCTTCTCCTTCGGCTACGAGGCCATTGCCGAAGTCGCAGCACGGCGCGAGGTCATGGCCCGCTCCCTGGATTGGCTGACGCTGCCGCCGCCGACCGAAGGCCTGACGCTCACGTATCAGCGAGGGCCGCGCATCGCCATGCCCGGTGCGCAAGTGACTCACACGTTCCGCGTGCGACACATCGGCAGCGCCGGCCCACCAGATCATCTACGCATCGAGTTAGTCGGTCACCGGTGGCCCGCCACCCTGACGCCCGCAGAGATAACGCTGGCTTCCTGTGAGTCGCAGTATGTCACCGTGACCACCACGATTCCGCCGGACACCGGGATCAACGAATCGGACTTCATTCAGGTCAAGGTTCACTCCTCGCTGCTTGAGGAGCCCATCACGACGACGCTCCATACAAAGACACCGGCGCCCGTTCTGCTGGTGGACGACGACCGCTGGTACCAAATGGAGGATCATTACACGCAGGTTCTGGATGCGCTGGCTATGCCCTACGACATCTGGAACACCGACATGCGGTTTGCCGGAACGCCCAACGGCGGGGAGATACTGACGGAGACGCTTACCCATCACCCGATGGTCATCTGGTTCACGGCTTACGATTGGTACGCACCGGTCACCGAGGACGAGGAAATGCGCCTGCTCCACTACCTGGATACCGGAGGACGATTACTACTCTCCAGTCAAGATTTTCTCTACTACGAACCGACCGAACCCCGCCCGTTGAAGGAGCGTATGGGGGTGGCGGATTGGGTCTACGATCGGGCCACGGAGACGGCCTGGGGCAACGCGGAGCATCCCGCCGGCGGGACGTGGGGTCCCATCGACCTGGAGTTTCCGTTCCGCAATTGGAGCGACACCGTGGACCCCATCCCCGATGCGACCGTGGTCACGCGAGGTGACGAGGGCCAGCCGCTAGCAATCGCGCGCGGCGGGAGCACGCCGAACTCGTGGCGCTCGCTCTTCTACGGCTTCCCGTTGGAGACGCTGCCGCTACCGGCGCGGACCGAGGCGCTGTCGAACGGCATCGGGTGGCTTTCGCCACTGGGGGAGAGCGCGTGGTCGGTGACGCCGACGGCGCCACAACCTGGAGAGATCCTGGTCAGCTCGCTCGTTCTGCACAACGACGGTCAGGACGCGCACGACGTCGCTGTTACTCATACCATCCCGTCCTCCATGACGCCGATGCTCCCCACGCTGCCACCGGAGGCGACGTACGATGCAGGAACGCGCCAGGTGCGCTGGGCGGGCATAGTGGCGCCGAACAGTCCAGTGACGTTGCGGTGGGAGGCCCAGCTGGACACGGGCGCTCAGAGCGGTCACCAGCTCACACCAACGGTGGCTATCGAACTCTCGGATTGGGATCTGACCTTCTCGCGCGTCGTCCCGCTCCGGGTCTCCGGCGCCGACCTGGGGAGCAGCACCTGGCTCTCGCCGACGGGAACGGTTGTGCAAGCAGGTAAGGCGGTGACGCTGACCTTCGCGCTGCGTAATACCGGTCCCGGCGCGGTGGTGGATGGCGCCGTGCAAGCCTGGCTGATGCCGGGCCTGGCTCCCATCACGGCGACGCTGCCGCCTACGCAGGGCACCGGCTTGCGGCTGTGGCAAGGAGACCTGGCCTCCGGCGCGACGCGCGCGCTCTCGTTGACCGTAAAAGCCTGGGCGGGTAGCCGCCCGCTGCGCATCGACGCGCTGCTGGACGACGGCACCGGGCAGCGTTGGGCGCGCGCCCTCTGGCTGGACGTCACGCCGTGGCGACTCTATATGCCGATGATCTACAAAACGGCGGCGCGCTGAGCACAGCTTGCCCAGCACGCCGCCGTCGAATATTCGAAACGCTTTACGCTAGATACTTCACTCCAGCTGGCGAATCACCATCACGACTTTGCCCTGTACCCGGACGTTTTCTGCTGGTTCATAGAAAGGCTCCATCAGGGGATTGGCCGGCTGCAGGCGCACACGGTTGTCCTCTTCATAGTAGATTTTCTTGAGTGTCGTCTCGCCTGGATCATCCAGCCACACCGCCGCCATCTGGCCATTCTCCACGCGCTCCTGGTGACGCAGCACAACGAGATCGCCATCGTGAATCAGCGCGTCGATCATGGAGTTGCCTTCAACAGTTAGCGCGAAGAGATCCGTCGTATCCCGGCCGAAGAGCGCGCGGCTCAGCTCCACCGTCTCGTCCCCTGCCAGCGGCTCGTAGGGGATGGGCGTGCTGGCACCAATGTAACCGAGGTAACGAATATCAACCGTGTCCCCATCGGCATTCAGGGGTATCGTCAAGGCGGACTGCCCCTTCTCGGTCAAACGGAGACCCCGAGAAATGCCTGGGTCACGAGCGATGTAGCTCCCACCTTCCAGTTTCGTCAGGTAATATGAGACATGGGACGTGGAGGAAATCCCAACCTCGTCGCCGATTTCTCGCACGGTAGGCGGATACCCGGTCTCTTGCATGTGCTTGCCAATGAAGTTCAGAATCTTCTGGGGGTGCTTTTTCAGTTTCGCCGCCATCATAACCTCCTCGATAGAATCCCAACTATCCCAACTTATCCCAATTATACTCGAACAAATGTTCCATGTCAAGAAAAAAACAGAGCCTGTAACCGTTTAGATTTGTCAGCGCACAGGTGCAACGCACTTACAAATCCAATCAAATCGCGCCAGGAAGTCTTTCAGGTATGGTTTCACATGTTTTGGCCTGTCAACTTCGGCGAAAGTGCGTTGCATCTCAGAAGACTAAACAGATACCAGGGCCTTTTCTTTGCGTGTTCAGCGCTCTCTACGGCAAGAAATAAACGGACTCCGTAGGTATCTATGCTTGCTTGAAGTGGCTTGCCAAATCCACGTGTGCAAAGTGATTTCTGGTCTCCATCGGGATCTGACGATCCCCTCGAAGCGAGAATGATAAGACCCTGAATCACCCGTTGAATTAACTTGACTTCTCTCTCGTTTAAGATTATAATCAAAACGCCTTACAAATCGACAAAGCGTCGAGCGGGACGAGTACCCGGCGGAATGTGACAGGGAATGAGGCCACCGATTGAGAACCTCTCCACAGGAATCCGGCGAAAACCACCCGCGAGTGGTGTCCAGAACGGTGATGCCTAGTACGGACACACGGGTTGGCCCGTTACAGCCGTAAGAGTGCCTGATCTCAACTGAGAGCAGGAATTTGGGTGGAACCACGTGGCGCTCCGCGTCCCAAGAGGATGCGGGGCGCTTTTGTATTTGGTCATTTAGCCAGGTTGTCAACGTTTTTGCGAAATAGGTGTGGAGACAATCCAACAATCTAAGGAGGAAAATCATGGAGTCGATAAGAGAACCAAAGAATTACGAGGAGAGCCATCTCTACAAGGTTCGGCACTCGGCGGCGCACGTGATGGCGGCTGCGGTGCTCGATAAGTTCCCGGAGGCCAAGATCGCCATCGGGCCGCCGGTGGAGCACGGCTTCTACTACGATTTCGACCTCCCCCGTCCCCTCACGGAGGATGATCTGGAAGAGATCGAGGCGCGCATGAAAGAACGGCTCCAGGAGCACTACGAGTTCGAGTACGAGGAGATTTCGCCGGAGGAAGCGCGGGAGCTCTTCGCCGATCAGCCGTATAAGCTGGAGCTGATCAAGGACATCCTGCAGCGCGGCACCGACGAGTACGGCGAGAAGACGGAAGAGCCGGTGCTCTCCATCTACCGGAGCGGCGACTTCGTCGATCTCTGCCGGGGCCCGCACGTCGGCAGCACCGACGAGATCCCCGCCAAGGCCGTCAAATTGATGAACGTGGCGGGCGCCTACTGGCGCGGCAGCGAGGATCGCGCCATGCTGCAGCGCATCTACGGCACGGCCTGGGAGCGACCCAAAGATCTGCGCAAATACCTCAACTGGCTGGAAGAGGTCAAGCAGCGCGATCACCGGCGGCTGATCAAGGAGCTGGATCTGCTCTCCTTCCACGAGGAAGCCGGGCCGGGGTTGGCCTACTGGCATCCCAAGGGTGCCATGATGCGCAAGATCATCGAAGACTTCTGGCGCGACCGGCATATAGAGGGCGGCTACGAGTTCGTCTACACGCCGCACATCGGTAAGTCGTGGCTCTGGCAGACCTCGGGGCACCTGGATTTCTACAGCGAGAGCATGTACGCGCCCATG
>DAOTUH010000218.1:0-8724 GCA_034437255.1 Anaerolineae bacterium | reverse complement strand
AAAGCATTGGTTGATCCTTCTGGTGACAATCAAGATTCATTGAGTATTCAGCAACTGATTCAAGCTGCAATGGATTATTTCTTTGGTCAGCCTAAGTCTCATCTCACGTCCGCCTCTAGCGAAGAAATCGAAGAATCTAATGAACTTTGGTTAACTCGCGCCGATTTATTTGCTGAAAATACGCCGGCAGGTCGACCGCGAGACCCACGCCAACCTGATCGAGCCCTTGAGCTTCGACCTCGACGACGACCTCGCGCCGGTGCGGACCGCCGCCGGCATCGACCTCGCCGGCGTCCATCCTAATCGCTCTCTCGGCGCAACAAAACAAGAAACTGCTGCACACCGACCATGACTAATAGTCCCAGCAGCACGGCCCATCCCAAACTGAGCTGCACCTGCACCAACAACGCGAGGCCCCCGAGCAGCAGACCTGCGCCAGCGACCAGGGCGATCCGCTGTAGATGGGCACGTACCAGCAGCGCCTCTTGCTCGACCCGGGACGCCGTGTGAAGACGGCGCGCAAAATGATCCAGGTCCCAGACGACCAACGCCGCCACGCCTCCCAGCAACATCCAGCCCTGGCCCAAACCGACCAGAAAGCCGGCCACCGCCGCCCCTGTCCACCCCAGGAAGACGACAGAGCCAACCCTGGCCCACCGCCGACGGCCAAACCACGCTGCACTGCCCAGGGCGATCCAGAGCACGGCCCAGCTCCAGAGCCCTCCTCGCGCGTAGCCCGTCGCCAGCGCCGCCGCCGTCACACCCATGCTAACGCCCAGCATCCACGCGATCATGAGATCCCCTGCAACATCCGCACCGACCGCCGTGTGCGGGAAAGCGCCGTGTGAATGACCGTGTCCAGCGGCTCGTCCATCGACCAATCCACCACGCGGATGTCGTACTGGCGCAACCGGCGCAGCAACAGCGCGCGCTCCATCCGGCAGATCCGCACAGCCAACGAAGCCGCAGAATCGTCCGGCAGCCATCGCGCCTCGAAGGCCACCGGATCGGGGCTGACGATGAGCAGGTGATAGCCACGCGCGCGCAGCCGGACCAGCACCGGCAGGTCACCCTGCGCCAGCGGGCTGACGATGACGAGCTGCGAGCGCGCCGGGAAAAAGCGCGTCGGCAGATAGTCGAAGCTCTCGAAGACCATGCTATCGCCGGTCCGGGCGCGGGCCAGCGCGTGCAGGATGCGCTCGCGCTGTACCTTACCGTAGCCGGGGAACGTGCGCACCAGCGCGCGCCCGTAACTAAGTAGCGCCACGCGATGTCCCTCCCGAAGAAAGACGTCCGCCAGGGAAGCCGTCGCGCGGACGGCGTGCTCAAAGAGCGAGTGCTCTCCATCCCGGATGTTGACCTGCTCGCGGGCGTCCAAAATCAAGCCGACGTCGGCGATACGCTCCTGCTCGAACTCGTTGGTGAAGAGCGTATCCACGTGGCGCGCCGTCAGCCGCCAGTTGATCCGGTGGCGAGGATCGCCGAAATGATACTCGCGCACGCCGTAGAAATCGACGCCGGAGCCGGCCTGTCCTGAAGGAATCGGACCGGCGAAGCCATGCGTGTGGTGGGGCCGGATGGACACCGGCTTGATCCGCGTCACCTCGGGCAACACCCAGAGATAGGCCGGCGCGCTCAGGCGCCAGTTGCGCCGCACGAGACCGAGGACGTCCCACACCGTGACGCGAACCTGCTGGAAGTTGAAGTTGCCGCGCCGACCGCGTACAGTGTACGTTAGCGTCAGCGTCCTGCCGGCTGCCAGCGGCGCCAGCACCTCGGTCTCGCCGTCGATAACGTCAAGCCCGGCCGGGACCTCATCTTGGATCCTGAGCTGAGAGACCGCGTGCCCGTCGTTGGTGATCTCCAGCTGCACGACGACGGGCACGGCCTCGGTCACCCGTTCGGTGGGGCCAACAGCCCCTGCGTCTCGCCGGTATAACGTGCGCCGGGCATGTAGGTGCGGTCGGGACGGGGCACCGACCAGGGCCGTGACCAGATAGAGCAACAGGGGAACCGCCAGCGCCAGGATGCCGCCCTCCAGCGTGCCCAATCCCAGCAACAGCAGCGTGTAGAGCAGGAGCTCAAGGAAGAAACGTCGGCTCACGGCTCTTCCTCTCCTGGGCTGCGGACGCCCGCGCGGGTTTCCAGAAACGCCACAACCTCGCGCACGTCCAGATTCAAATTTTGCAGATCCTCGTCCTCATGACCACGGCCGAGGAGTTGTTGCCAGAATCGGGCGAGAAACCAACGTTGTTGAACCGGCGGCGCCGAGGTCGAGGCGGTGCGGAAATAATCCCGGATCTCGTCAGGGGCATCCCATTCACCTGCCTGCAAGCGATGGCGACTTTCGGTGACCTTCAGCCGTTCGTTGGACGCCAAGATTTTCGCCGCCAGCTCGCTCAGGTGATGCGCCAGGCCCCATCGCGAATAATCGCCTCGCCGCGTCAGGCGGATACGGCGCGCCCACGCGCTCACCCGGCCTGGTCGATGCAGTGTTTCGGGTTCCGAGACACGCATGCTCCTGGGCGCCGTCCGTACACTGTGGATGATAATGCGCGCTGCAATCAAAAGGAAATAGCCCCAGATGAAGACCGGCGGGATACTCAAAAAGACGAGGCGCGCGAGCCAGAAAAGGCGCGCCAGTGGATAGACAATCACGTCGCGCACCACGTCGCGGAGCGCAATCATGAGGGGGATGGCCAGGAGCAGCGCCACAAAGAGCACGGGCCAGTACTCGGAGAGCCAGGCGCGGAGTTTCCTCACGTTGCACTCCGACACGCTTCGGCGATGGCATTCAGGCTCTCGATGGCCTGCTGGCGCTCCGCTTCGCCGGGAGATTTGGCGCCGTACCGGACCGCCTCGAAGAGCCGTGTCAGCGTCTGCACCGGCGCCGTGGGCAGACCACGCTGGCTCAAATACGTCTCAAACTCCCGCGCCGTGACCGCGATGCCCCGCCGCAGACCACGTTCCTCCCGCACGATGCGGCTCATCTCCGCGTAACAGCGTCTCACGACGTCGTTCACGTCCGCTTCTGCTTGGAGCGCGTCCACGGCGATCTGGGCTTCCCGGGCCAACCGGCGTAACGGCGTCGCCTCCTCCTGCTGGCGGCGCACCACACGCCAGCCAATACGCGCGACCCCATACCCAATCAACAGCGCAATCCCCAGGCTGACAGCGTAGATAATCCAGCGAGCGGGTTGCTGATCGTACATGAAATCCGTCTCGGAGAACTGGGGGAAATCGAACTGCGTCGCAGGCTCTTCCGGCTTCCCGCCGAAGAGCGCGTCGCCATCCAGGAATCGGGCCCGGACCAGGGCCTGAACCGCTGCCACGAAGACGGTTAGGCGTAGAAGTTCCCGCAGCGCCTTCTTTCGCATCTCACGCGAGATGATCAAAATGACGATGCTGATGGGCAGCAGCGCCAGGGCAATGGCCAACACGATGCGCACCAGAAGCACCGCGGTCTCGCCGCTGGGCAGCGCGTCCGAGTCTATCGCTCTCGTGCTCTCCATATACTGTTGCCAGAGCCACATCAGCAGCTCACTCAGCGTGAAGGGGCGACCTTCTGGGTAGAGCTCAACCTGCCCGACGCCAGCCGCCAGCAGCACCATAGCGATAACTGCCAGCGCCGTGATCGTCCAGATAAGCCGTCGTCGTTTGATCATCTCAGCCTCTGTCTGTATCTTATCATGGCTTCATCAGCGCTCAACCGCTACTACGACGAGGTTTTTATATCAGGAGACGGAAAAACACGGACTATGCTCGCAGTTTTCGTTTTACCGTGTTTTCTGTGTTCGTCCGTGTCCAATTTTAGACCAACCTGGAAGGCTCGCTAATTTCTCCCAGCGAAGTCTCGTTGTAGAATAGGACCTGGCGAATAGATTCGCGAGCCACGTGGGACTAACTCGGAATACTGTACGGGGAATTTGCCACAAAAGGCAAGTTATTGCAACGAAATTCGTCACAGCACGTCCACGGGATCGATGTCCACGCGCCAAACTAGAATTCAGGTGCCAATATGGTTGAAATGAACACACAAGGTGATAAAATGGGACTAGAATAGTTAACCAAGAACCACCAAAAACTGTGGCCGCCAAAAGCAGTTAGCTCTGTCTTTTTCATCTACTTCTCGGCAACAGATGGATTTCCTATTACGTATTTTCGCTACCCTACAGAACTTTTGTTCTGTGAAATTTCAGTCGAAAAACGTTAGCTTTTCCGTCAAAATGACTGTAAAACGATTATTTTGGCACATCAAAATCACGAATCGGGGCTGTCTATGGACTTGTGTAGGGTAGCGAATTACGTATTTAGACTAGGCATTACTCCACATAGGATATTTTGGCTCAACGCATTTATCTGAATCTACTAATTCAGTATATGATAGGGAGAAATAGCAATGATAATGTATGTAAAAGGTGATCTCTTCCAGTCTCCAGCCAAAGTATTAGTCAACACTGTGAATACGGTTGGTGCCATGGGAAAAGGTATAGCTCTGCAATTCAAGAATATGTTTCCCGACATGTATGTGAAATATCGTAGTTTATGCGAGCAAGGATTATTTGAAATAGGACAGCTTTGGTTATACAAAACCCCCAACAAATGGGTTTTGAATTTTCCAACCAAAAAACACTGGCGATACCCGTCAAAAATAGAGTATATGGAATTAGGGTTAAAGAAATTTGTTAACACGTACGATGAAATGGGAATCCATAGTATCGCTTTTCCTCCGTTAGGTTGTGGAAACGGACAGCTTGACTTTGAGGATCAAGTTAAACCTGTGATGGAAAAGTATCTCCGCAATCTACCAATCGAAGTTTTTATTTATCCTGATAGAGAGAGTGACTTTATTGAACATCTTAACCCAGGAAAAATGAGTGATTGGCTACGTTCAGAACCCACAAGTCTTCCCTTTTCAGAAGTATGGGAAGATTTGACCAGATTGATAAAACAACAGAAGGAATTTGAGACTATTGCTAGTGGCAATCCATTTAGAGCAGAGATATCTGAGAATCCTCTAGGTATAAAGATAACTGCTTCTAGTACAAATTACTATATCAAGCAAGAAAGTCTCATGTCTTTCTGGCAGCAATTGCGAACACATGGTTTCTCAATGCGCCACATAGCCCCAAGTATAGACAGACAGATCTATTACCTGATACCGATTTTTGCTCATCTTGACTACGTAGCACCGGTACACGTTGCAGACCAATACGAAAGGCTGAATACGAGTGTGGTTACTGGCTTACAGATTATGCCAACCGCTCCTGACAAAGAGATTGAACAATTGTCATTTTTAAAACAAGTGATCTAGAATAGAAAGATATGAAACCACACAGTCAACAAATAAGACTGTTCCTAACCAATCTGGCTGAACAAGATTGGTTGAAACGAACTTCTCGATACGTATGGCCAAAATTCCTTTATCATTATACCGACATCAGAAATGTCATTAAAATCCTAAAGTGTGGCTACCTCTTTGGTAGAAAATATGCAGAGGAACATAATGTGTTAGCAATCAGCAGTGGGAGTCCCAAAGTACTCCAAAATACTCGTGACCACATAAAAAGTTGTGTTAGGTTGTACTTCCGTCCTATGACTCCGACTCAGTATCATTCAGAAGGGATACGTTCTCAGCGAGTTCTTACCAGTTCTAGTTTCCCTGATGCCCACTGCCCAGTGCCTGTTTTTCTCCTGTTTGACTCCTTTCAGGTGTTAACACGTGACGACTCGCTTTTCTCAAACAAAGGATTAGGTTCAAGAGACGTCCAACTATTCAATACCTTCTCTGAACTACAGAATTTACCGTGGCGTAAGATATATCATACAGGGCCTTTTGACAAAACTACAAATCCAGATATCACAGCTTCGCGAATGGCTGAAGTGTTAGTCCCTAAGAAACTAAGTCTAGAGTCATTGAGGTACATTTATTGTCGTTCCGAAGCAGAGAAGGAAACCTTACTTTACTTACTTCCAGAAGAACTGCGAAGTAAGTATAAATCAATAACCCTGGCATCAACGCGAAGAGAACACTTTTTCCGCAAACACACATTCATCGAAACTGTATCGATAAGCCAATCTGAATGTCATATGCGTTTTTCTCCAGAAACTGAATCACGAGGGCCATTTAACTTGAATCTCGTCTGCAAAGACTTTACTGGAAGAACTATACGAGTATTGAATAATCCAGCATTTGAATTTCATAATGAATACGTTATTCGGGGACAATACAACCCAATAAACTACGATTTTGAGTTAACGGTTACCTTGGATAACCATCTAGCGTATGCCAATATCTATCAAGATATAGATATTCCTTTCTGAGTGTTCACCTGTCACAGCACGTCCACGGGATCGATGTCCACGCGCCACCCCGGCGGGATAGGGACCGTGCGCAGAAACGCCGGCGGGTCGAGGTGGCGCAGCAGCAGATGCCAGCGGTACTTGCCCCGCACCCGGGCGAAGAACGCCGGCGCCGGTCCGATGAGGTCGCTGGGCGGCAGGCCCTCTGCTTGCAGCGCGACTTCCAACTGCGCCGCCAGCGCCTCCGCCGCTTCCTTCGCCTTCCGCGCCTGCTTGTGGCGCGTCAGCAGGCGCGCCATGCGCATCACGGGAGGATAACCGGATTCCTCGCGAAAGCGCAGCTCGCGCCGCGCAAAGCCGACGTAATCGTGTACCGCCGCGTGCGTGATGGCGTAGTGATCAGGGTGATAGGTCTGCAGTACCGCCTCCCCACCCAAAAGACCGCGCCCCGCCCGTCCCGCCACCTGCGCCAGCAGCTGAAAGGTGCGCTCGGACGCGCGAAAGTCAGGCAGGTGCAGCCCCACGTCCGCCGAGACGACGCCCACGACGGTGACGCGCGGCAAGTCCAGCCCGCGGGCGATCATCTGCGTACCGACGAGGACGTCCACGTCGCCGGTGGCGAAGCGCGCCATCAGGCGAACGTGCGCGGCGTGATTGCGGGCCACGTCGCGGTCCCAGCGCAGCAGCCGCGCCTCGGGCCAGCGGCCGATCACGCGCTGCTCCAGGCCCTCGGTGCCCAGGCCGAAGGCCCGCACGCGGTGGGAACCGCAAGCAGGACAGTGCGCCACCATGGGCTCGTGATAGCTGCACCGGTGGCAGATCAGCGCCTCGGCCGAACGATGGTAAGTGAGCGGGATATCACAGTTGGGACACTCGGCCACCCAGCCGCAATCCCGACAGAAGACGTGGGTCGAACTCCCACGCCGGTTGAGAAAAAGGATCACCTGCTCCTGCTGAGCCAGCGCGCGGTCCACGGCGTCCTGCAGCGGGCGGCTGAAGATAGAGCGATTGCCTGCCTTCAGCTCGGCGCGCATGTCCACAATGCGCACGGGCGGCAGGCTGATGGTGCAGACCGCCGGCGCCTCCGGGAGCGCCCGGTACTGGCTCTGGGGCAGATCCAGGACGCGCTGCCAGTCCTCGATGCGCCGCCGGTGGCTCAGCACGCGCCGGGGCATCTCCAGCAGCCGGTAGCGACCGCGACGCGCGCGAACGTAGGCCTCCAGCGAGGGCGTAGCGCTGCCCATGATGAAGAGCGCGCCCGCCCGCGCTGCCAGCGCCTCCGCCGTCTCACGCGCGTGGTAGTAAGGCCGCCGCAGCGATTTGTAGCTGGTGTCCTCCTCCTCGTCCATCACGATAAGGCCGAGATCGGGGAACGGCGCGAAGAGCGCCGACCGCGCGCCCACCAGAATCGAGAGCTCGCCCGCACGGATGCGGCGCCAGGTGTCGTAGCGCTCGCCCGCGCTCATGCCGCTGTGCCAGACGCCGACCTGATCGGGGAAGCGCACGACGAAGCGGCGCACGGTTTGCGGCGTCAGGCTGATCTCCGGCACCAGGATCAACGCCTGCCTGCCCTGTGCCAGCGCGCGTTCGGTAGCGCGCAGATAGATCTCCGTCTTGCCGGAGCCGGTGACGCCCAGTAGCAGCACCGGGGCCACACGCTCGTCGGGCGTCACCTCAAGCGAGGCATTCACCACCTGCCAGACCTCCTGCTGGTCGGGCAGCAGGTCGGGCGCCTCCTTGGGCGTGAAAAGCATGTCGGCCAGCGGATCGCGGATGCGCTCCTCGTGGGTGAAATCGATGAGACCGCGCTCGTGCAACATCTGGAGGTGACGGTACTCGGCCCCGGTCTCCGCGTAGACGGTGCTGACGTCCACCGGCGCCTCCGCCTGCTCCAGGTACGTCAGAATCGACCTGTAGAGCTCGACCAGGCGCAGGCCCTCCATCCGCTCAGGCCACGCGCTGCGCGGCACGGCCAAACTCGCCATACGCACCGTCTTCGGGCCGATCCGCCCGCGGAAATCCTCCAGCGAATCCGCGCGCATGCCGGGCGGCAGCATCGTCTGGACGCACTCGTAGAGCGGCGCCAGCGTCTCCCGCGCCATCCACCGGGCCAACTCACGCAGTGGCGTTGAGAGAACCGGCTCCGGCGTGAGCACCTCGCCGATGGGCCGCGTCTTCGGCACCGAGGGCGTCTCCGAGAGTGACCAGACCAGGGCCGGCAGGCGGCGTTCGCGGAAAGGCACGGCGACCATCACGCCCGGCCTGACCTCGTCGGCCAAGGCGGGCGGCACCGTGTAATCGAAAAACGGCGTCGCTTTGCCATGAATAGGCAGGAAAACTAAAACCTGTGCGTAGATGGGTTCCTCCAAAACGCCCCCGTCCCGGGGGCTCCGAGCAAGTGTTCGTAGTCGGCCACGAAGC
>DAOTUH010000217.1:0-3443 GCA_034437255.1 Anaerolineae bacterium | reverse complement strand
CCAACGCATAGAACGGAAGATACCGCTGATGGTGATGGTAGACGCCCGGCAGGCGATCCATCCACGTGGTGCGAATATCCCAGCTGCGATAGGCAGACGGCATCCCATCACGCCAGTACATGCTGGTGTGGATCGGCGCAACGGGAAAGAGCGCGTGCAGGGTCTCCAGGACACGCTCGGCCCCGCCGTACTGATTGAGCCAGTCGTGAACTAAGGCCAGCATGGGGAGCAGGGGGCAGAATACGGAATACGCAATACGCATCACGCTAGCCCTCACTCGTAGGTAGTGTTGCAAGCATCTTACCGCGGAGCGCCAGCCGCATGGCCTCCCGGTCGTCCCAGGGGTACTCGGTCGCGCCGAAGCACATGCTCTGCTCGTGGCCCTTGCCGCAGGCCAGCACCACGTCGCCCGGGCGGGCCAGATCGACGGCGTGCCGGATAGCCTGCCCACGGTCGGGGACGCGCCAGAAATCGGCGCCTTCGCGCCGCCCGCCCACCGTCAGAGCCTGCGCCGTCGCCGCCATGATCGCCTCCAACGGCTCGGTGCGCGGATCCTCTGCGGTAACGACGGTGAAATCGGCCCCCTTTGCAGCGACCTCCCCCATCAGCCGGCGTTTCTCGCGGTCGCGCAGGCCGGCGCAGCCAAAGACGACGATGACGCGCCCCCCCGGCCCCGTCAGTGGACGCGCAGCCTCCAGCGCCCGACGGAGCGCGTTGGGCGTGTGCGCAAAGTCGACGATAGCAGTGAAGGCCTGGCCCGCGTCGATGCGCTCCATCCGTCCAGGGACACCCGCGAACTCCGCTACGGCCTCCGCAATGACGCTGATCGGCACCCCCAACGCTAGCGTCGCCGCCGCGGCAGCCAGGACGTTGCTGACGTTGTAGGCGCCGACCAGCGTGGTGTGCAGCGACGCCCGGCCCTGTGCGCCCTGCAACGTGAAGCGAGTGCCGTCGGGCGCGTAGACGATGTCCTTCGCCACCACGTCGGCCTCCGGGTCGGAGAGGCTGTAGCTGATCTGCGTTTCAGCCGGGATGCTGCGCAGATAATCGTAGGACAGCGCGTCGTCGGCGTTGAGCACGCTGATCTTGGGCTGCCCGGACTTCCGATGGGCAGAGGCGAGTCCATCAAAAAGCCGTCCCTTGGCCATGCGATAAGCGTCCATGGAGCCATGATAGTCCAGGTGCTCATGGGTGATGTTCGTGATCACGGCGACGTCGAAGTCACAGCCGGTCAGCCGGTGCTGCGCCAGGCCGTGGGACGTGCTCTCCAGCACCGCGTGCCTCATGCCGGCCGCGACCATTTCGGCAAGATAGCGTTGGATATCCGATGCGGGTGGCGTGGTCACGTGCAGGCCCGTGTCGCTGGCGCGCTCGCCAATCCGCGCGTTGACAGTGCTGACCATGCCCACCCGCTCGCCAGCCCGCGTCAGCATAGCGTGGATGAGATTGGTCGTGGTGGTCTTGCCGTCGGTGCCGGTGACGCCGATGAGCGTCAGTTTACGCGACGGAAATCCCTGCCAGGCCGCGTGGAGCCAGCCCAGCACGGCCCGCGCATTCTCCACGCGCGCATAAGGAAACGTCGTCGGCAACGAGAGTTCCGTCCGGCGGCGCTCCCCCACGACCGCCACGGCTCCGGCGTCGAGGGCCTGCGCGATAAAGTCATGCCCATCAACCTGCAAACCAGACACGGCGGCAAAGAGCGCGCCCGGCGACACCTGGCGCGAATCCGAGGTGATGCCCATCAGTTTAGGATTAGCGCTCTTCGGCGAGACAGAGACCGTGATCGGCAATGAAGCAAGCAAGGTTTGTAACTGCATAGCCACCTCCACTAGGGAACGGCTCCATGAGATAGGATGCATCGGTTTTCGTTGAAAAGCATGTAGCTCCCATCCGAGCCATCCCGTCCACATCAAAATCAGCGCCCATCTTAATGCGCTCTCGTGAAAAGACAAGGCCGAGTATGCCGCAACAGAAAGCCCGGAAGAAGCAGCCTTCCGGGCTCAACTCAAGCACATGCGGGGAGTGAGACTATTTGTCCTCCTCCGCCAGCAGCACGCGCCCGCCCTTGAGCGCACTGAGCAGATCGCGGCGGCGCAGCGCGCGCTTGCTGTCGATCTCGACCATGCCGGCTTTGTCGTCGGCGAGGCGCATCAGCGCATCAAGCCAGGCGCCGCTCTCCACGGGCGTGTGGGCCACGCGCCAGCGCTCCACCCATACCGGCAGCTCGTCGGCGTTGGTGATCCGCTCGTGGACGCGCGTCTGGGTTACGCCCTGAGACTCAAACGTGACCTCGTATTCCTCGATCTCCGGCTTGATAGGGCAGATCTGCATGCAGGCGCCGCACTTAATGCAGTAGTAGTCCGCCAGCTTGAGCTCGCCGAGGTTGTTGACGCGCAGCGCGCGCGTCGGGCAGATGTCAGCGCAGGCAAAGCAGTCCTCGACACAGAGGTCGCGCCGCAGCTCGACGCTGCCCTGCCACGGCTGCCGCACCTGGAACGCGCCCTCGCTTGCCACCTCGCACTGGCGGCAGCGGATACAATGCTCGTCGTCCACCACCAGCGTCTCCTGCGCCTCATCGTAGCTGATGACGTCCGTTGGGCAGTTGTCAATGACAAAATCTTTCCGCGAGAAATCGAAGGCTTCGGGATCAAACTTGTTGGAGCTGACCAGCTCCGGGAACGCCTCAAAGGCCTGCACCGGGATGTTCGGCTCTCCGTCCAAGGTCAGGTCGATGGCGTTAGTGGGACACATCACAGCGCACATACCGCAGAGCACACATTTCTCCGGATCCACATCCACGCTCTGCTTCTTCACCATCCGCCCGTTCTCGAGCACCGCGTCCACGTGCTCCAGCGCGTCGTGCGGGCAGACCACAGGCCCGAGCTGGCAGCCCACACAGCGCTCCAGGTCCCACGTCATCACGTCGTGGTGCGTGACCATCTTGCGTTCCAGGGTGATGGTCGTCTCTGTTCTCGTCTTCCGCGTCGCTCCTCGTTTCAAGATCCCCACTCCTTGCTCTTCAATTTGCAGATAAAACCCTTCAATAGAAGTCCACCTAGTCTTTGGTATCTAACTCCAACACTTGCACGTCCTGCAAATCCACTTCTCTACCTGAAGCACGCTTTGCGGCAATCAGATCGGATTTGGAAACAATATAGAACGGTTGCTCATTATAAACCATAACCTCCTTGCGCTGCCAAGCCTCTGAAAATGACAAACCGGGTGTTGACGTTTGAACATCAACACGAACCCTATCCTTGAAAACCGTGATCTCATTACTTAGGATTTCGTCTGCCGAAATCAAGGAAGCAGTACCTAATCCTGCTTCCAGCATCGCATCAAGCAAGCGCTGTGCGTTTTCAGCCGTTGCTTCAATGAGAATATCAAGATCAAAAGTCACACGAGGGACACCATACAACACAGCGGCAATGCCCCCGATGACA
>DAOTUH010000216.1:0-6370 GCA_034437255.1 Anaerolineae bacterium | reverse complement strand
GTGCTGCAAATCCGGCTCTGGATCGATCAGGAGGCGGCCTCGCTCCACGCGCTGGCTTGGGAGCGGATGCATCACGTGCATCAGGGGATGACCGGACCGCTCGCTACGTCGGCCAAAACGCCCTTTTCCCGCTACTTTAGTTTGGAGGAGGGCCACGTCGCGCCCATCAGCGAGCGCCCCGTGCGGATGGTGGCGGTGCTTGCCAATCCCACCGGCTTGAAAAAGGAGTACGGTCTGCAGCCCATTGACGTGACCGAAGAGCTTGGCACGTTAGTGAAGGCGCTGGGCGACTTCAGCCGGGCTGACCGGCTTAACGTGACCCTGCTGACCGGTCGCACGCCGCTTTCGGAGAAGGCACAGGCACACCTCGACGGGACGGACTGGGAGGTCGTTAGGGACGACGCGACGCTGGACAACATCCTCCGCGCGCTGGATACCGACGGCGGCGCCCATGTTCTGCATGTCGTGGCGCATGGCCATTTCAAGGCCGACGATGCCGTCGCGTCGCTCTTTCTGGAGAATGAGGAGGGTGGGGTGCAGAGAACGCCCGACGACGATATCGCGGGGCGACTGCAGGACGCGGCCTCCCGTCCGCATCTTGTCTTCCTTGCTTCCTGCCAGAGCGCCAAGCGGGATGCCGCCAATCGCAATCCTTTCGTCGGACTGGCACCGAAACTGGTGCGCGCCGGAGTGCCTGCCGTGGTCGCCATGCAGGATATCGTGCCGGTGCCGACCGCTCGCGAATTGACGCGCGATTTCTACCGTCATCTTCTAGATCACGGCGAAGTGGATCAGGCGCTTAACCAGGGGCGTTTATTACTTTACGAGCGAGAATCTTCGGCATGGTCCGTGCCCGTGCTGTTCACACACCTCCAGGATGGCCGGCTCCTGGTTGCGGACCCGGTACAGACGGCGCTGGGCGCGATGATGTCCGACCCTCAGTTCGATCCGCTGCCGGAGGGACAAGACTACATTCCCATGGACGTGGTGCATCTCTCCGGTGATCTTGAAGCGGTGGATCTAGATCGGCTCTGTAGAGAACGGACCCCGGGGCAGGAGATCGTACGGGCCTTCGACACGGTTTTCTCCAAAGAGCGAGACACCTTCGTTGCCCTCATTGGCGATGCCGGCATGGGGAAATCGCTGCAACTCCGCCGCTTGGGATTTATAACAGCAAAGACCTCGTCGGGACCGGATGCGGCGCGCGTGGTCGTACCCGTCTACATCGACTTGCAGGAATTGCGTGAAGACCCTTTCGTGGGCCCGGCCGACGTCGAGAAACTGATCGTGAACGCTTTGAAGGGTTTCTGGCCGGAGGAAGGGACGCCGCGACCCACCGACCTGGTCACTGCGAGTGATGGGCCAATTCTGCGTGTGCTGGTCGATGGCAGCGACGCACTTCCCGACCATCTGCGTCACCGCATTTGGACGGCGTTGGACAGTTTCGCGCGTCGTCGTCCACAGCATCAGTACGTGGTGGCGTGCACGTCCTTCTATTTTGTGCCAAAACAACTGCCCTTTACCGACGCACTGGTGATGCAGCGGCTCTCTTCGCGGGCGATTGCCCACTATCTGACGGGGAGACCAGAAGCACCAGAAGCCAGGCGACTGTACGGCGCGATAGAACGCGCGGGACTCCACGATCTCGCGGCGCTTCCCTGGTTGCTGGTGAAGATGCTGAAACAGACACGTCAGGGTGCACTACCGAGTTCGCGCGCGGACGTGTTGCGTCACTATGTGGAGGACGCTATCCTTGAGATCGGGGCCGATCCCAACATGCGCATACGGGCGCACCACACGTTGGACGCCCTGGCCTGGCGCATGCAGTCCACCTTTCGCAACCGGCTGTCCATCGATGAGGCCTTTGAGATCATGGCGGAGGTCCGTGGTTACCGTAGCTATGACCTTGAGGGCCTTCTTACCAAGCTTCTGACTCACAAAGTGTTGGTTCCTGTTGGTGTCGAGTCGTTGGCCTTCGCCCGTGACGCCGTGCGCGCTTATGGTTGTGCGCGCTACATGGCGCGGCAGGAGACGTGCGCGTCCCTCCTCGACGATGTCCTGGCTACCTTGGGCCGTCGCAGCCGCTACCGGTGGTGGGAGGACACACTGGTGCTGTTGGCCGGATTGGGGGATATTTCGGCTTCGCTGTTGCCTACCCTGCTTCAGGATGTCGTTTTGAGCGAAGGGGAAGTGGTCTTCCTGGCGGCACGCATGCTGCGGGAACGTGACGACAACGTGGCTGATCGTCTGCAGAAATACGTTGGCGGCGCGTTGCTCACCCGGTTGGACGCACAGCGCGAGCCGCGCGTCCCCATGCGTGCCCAGGCGGCTGAGGCCTTGGGATTTCTGGGCGGGCGGAGTGTCGTGCCCCGTCTGGTCGCTGCGGCTGTCGAGAAAGTGCGCGGTTCCCAGGACGATCCGAAATTCGAATACAGCACCGTGCGTTTGGCCGCTATGCTGGCGCTTCGCCGGATCACCGTGCCACCCTATGAGAAGGTCGCGCAGCACAATGAAGCGCTCGCCGAGATCTTGCGCCGGTGGGTCGATGAGGATGTGGACGCGCTGGCGACTTACCTGCTTGGGGATGGCGACGACGTCGATGCCGGGGTTCAGTCGCTGGCAGCCTTTGCCCTGGGCAACCTGGAGTCCTCGGATGCGATAGACGTGCTGGTCGAAGCGTTTCTTGCGCCCGATCAAGACACCTCGCTGTATCGCAACGTCTCCACGGCACTGACCTTGGCCAATCCAGCCGAGGTCATCGAGCGCGTGGTGTTGCCGCTGCTGGAGGAGGCAGATGGAGATCCGACAAAGGTCGGTACGCGCCTGGCGAACCTCATCTACCTCATCGGGCGGATCCGTGTTGCAGCGAAAGCGGCGTGGGATTTCTTGCAGTGCTGCCTGAGAGAATGTGCGCCGATCCATCTCAAGGGATTGACTATCCAATCCTTGGGATGGCTGTACGCAGTGGCGTACAAGGAGGATCTAGAGGCCATTGCCCTGGGCGATTTCGATCCCCTGCGCTTGGCCGGGCCTCTCTCGGATGGCACCCGCCGCTATCTGCAACGGAAAGCGTTGGAAGCGCTGGTCTACGTTGGGGACATGGAGACTCTGGAAAAGCTCAAACAGCGCGCCTTCACCTGGGACCCGGATCTGGAATTGGCGTTCTACCGGACGAGTGAAGAGATTCTGGCCCAGGGAAAGCGGAGAGTGCGAAATGTCTGACCGTCACAGGCATGCCGGCGAATCCAATGAGGGCTTGCTGGACGCAGCAACCATTCTGGCTGCGTTGGTGCCGGGGATGGCCCTTCTCAACGCGGGCTCAGGCCTGTAAGAGAATAAGTTCCCGTTTTGCCCCTCCCTGGGCAAATGTAGCAGTTCCAGGGCGGTGTTCATACGCAGTAGGCGGGCTCCTATCACGTTTGTCACGCGCATCAACCCCAGCTTCGTTTGCCTTGATTGTGTATAAGCACGTTCTGGGGGAGCGAGGCGGTTTCGGTAGCCGATTTGCTTCCAAATCCTTCCCTCAGTCAAACTTGCTGCTCCTACCCTTCTCTTGTATAATGTGTGGTGTTAACGTTTTGTTAACGCGCCCAAGGGAAACGTAAACTCCATGGAAATCGAAGCCAAGCTCAGTATTCCCAATAAGCAAATCTTCCAAGAGCTTCAAGCCGTCCCTCGATTGGACCCTTTCGACGTCTCGCCCCTCAAGACCCAAAACGTGCATGACGTCTATTTCGATACCGCCGAGCGCCACATCTGGAACGCAGGATATGCGTTTCGGCGGCGCGAACGTCCCGACGGCACGTTGATCACGCTTAAGGCGCTGCAGGGCGGCGATAAAGCCGTTAAACGCCGGGAAGAGATGGAGGTCTTTATCCCGCGCGACGAGACGCCGGATACGGAAGCCTTCGGTGCACTGCACCAGCGTGTTCACACACTGACAGAGGGCCGCAATCTCAACCCGCTCTTCCACCTCCGGCAGCAGCGTACCAAGCGCCGCGCGATGATGGAGACGTGCGACGTCGCCGAGCTGAGCATCGACGAAGTGTATCTGGTGGACAAGAAAGCACAACGCCAAAAAACCTTCCGCGTGCTCGAAATCGAGCTGCTGTCGGACGGTACTGAGGAGGAGCTGGAAAGGATCATCCAACTCGTCCAGGATCGGTGGCACCTGGAGCCTGACCCAAAGACCAAGCTGGAGCGTGCCCAGACGTTCTATCAGGTGGAGATGCCGCCGCTTTCCTGGCTCGTCTCCGAAAACGAAGCCCAGACCAAAGAAACATCGGAGACCCAACCCCTGGACGCGCTGCTGGAGCGCTACGAGGTGGACGTGACGCACGCGCAGCACGTGGCGGAGCACGCGCTGACGCTCTTCGACGCCCTGGTGTCCGTCCACCGGTTGCCCGACTTGCGGCGTGAGCTGCTGCGCACGGCCTCGCTGGTGCACAACGTCGGCGCGACGACCGACCGCAAACATCGCCACGAGGTCGGGCAGGAGATCCTCCTGGCGCATCCCCCCGCCGGCCTCGACGCGGACGAGCGTCGCATCATCGCGGCAACCACGTACTTGCACCACAAGCGCGTCAAGTCTAAGAAACTCCAGGCGCTGCGAGAGCAGTCTTACTTCGCAGAACTTTCACCCCAGGCTCAGGAAGACACGCTGGCGTTAGCCGCCCTACTGCGCATGGCCGTCGCCCTGGAAGACTCGCAGTCCGGCACGACGCGGATCAAAGCGGTCGATCCTCAGCCCTATCACATCGACATCCAGGTCACGGGACCGCACGCGGCGCAGGACGCCGCCAGCGCGGAGAAACGGACCGACCTCTGGCACCACTGCTTCGACAGCCACGTTATCTTCGAGCCGCCCGGGGTCAGCGCCATGAACCTGCTCACCCGGCTGCTCAACATGCCGGAAGACGCGCCGCCTGACGAGGTCACCCTGCCGCCCGCGCCTCATCTCAAAGCGGACGACACCATGGCCGAAGCGGCCCGCAAGACGTTCCTCTTCCACTTCCAGCGCATGCTCTACCACGAGGCCGGCACCCGCAAGGGCGAGGACATTGAGGCGCTGCACGACATGCGTGTCGCCACGCGCCGGATGCGCAACGCGGCCCGGCTCTTCGAGGACTATCTGGGGCCGGAGATGAAGCCTTTCATCAAGGGGATCAAGCACACGAACCGGGCGCTGGGCGCGGTGCGAGACCTGGACGTCTTCTGGCAGAAGACAGAGGCCTACATCGCGGACGCGCAGGACGCGCAGCCCGATCTGAGCCAGCTGGAAGCGGCCTGGTCGGAGGCGCATCAGGTCGCGCGCGAGGAGATGCTTGACTACCTCGACAGCAAAAAGTACCGTAAGTTCAAGCGCCGCTTCGGGCAGTATCTCCAGGCGCCCTGGCCCGAGACGCAACCACGCTTCACCGACAAGGGCGAAGCGGTGCCTCATCGGCTGCGGCATATCGCGCCCATTTTGATCTATCAACGGCTCGCCAACCTCCGCGCCTACGAGAGCGTGCTGCCCGGTGAGGAGATCGACCTGGAACATTACCATCGCCTGCGCATCGCGGCCAAGTACGTCCGCTACACGCTGGAATACTTCGAAGAAGTCCTGGGGCCGGACGTCGGCGAGCTGATCAGCCGGATCAAGAAGCTCCAGGATCACCTGGGCGATCTGCAGGACGCCGTTGTCGCCAGCAACATCCTGCGCGATTTCCTGCTCTGGGGCACGTGGAGCGATCTTGGTCGGGGCACGTCGCCGGCCTGGCCCAGCCAGATGATCGTCGTGCCGGACGTCGTCGCCTATCTCCAGAAACGCCAGCAAGAGATCCGGTACTATCTTGAGACGTTCCCGGAGGTTTGGGCGTGGTTCGAGAGCCAGGAATTCCGTCAGCTGGTGGCGGATACCATCGTTGTGCTGTGACACGCACCATCTGTTGTTGACCAAATCTCAAATCATGTGATTTGCCAAGGATTAAGATTCAACGCTTGTCCTTGGATAACTTCTGTCCTTACTCAGATACCGTATGGAAGTTTACAACCGAGGAGGCAATGTATTATGTCCAATGAACCCATCTATATCATTCTCTTAGGCCCCCCGGCCTCAGGCAAAGGCACTCAGGCCGAAAGGCTACAGGGAGCTCTCGGCCTGCCCCACGTCGCCAGCGGCGATCTGTTCCGCTACAATCTCAAAAACGAGACCGAGTTGGGCTTGAAAGCCAAGGCATATATGGAAAAGGGTGAACTCGTACCTGACGATATCACCATCGGCATGGTCATGGACCGGCTGGATCGGCCAGACTGCGAGGATGGCGCGCTGCTGGACGGTTTTCCCCGCACCATCGCCCAGGCGGAAGCTCTGGACGCGGCGCTGGCA
>DAOTUH010000215.1:0-15575 GCA_034437255.1 Anaerolineae bacterium | reverse complement strand
AGCGTACGCCAACCCCGCTCGAAGACCTCCTCGGCGACGGTCAGCAGCTGTTCGTCGCTGATCTCCTTGTTGATGCGGCGGCGCAGTCGCTCCGTGCCGGCCTCCGGCGCGAAGGTGAAGCCCGATTTGCGGCTGCCGGTTAGGCCGTCGGCCAGCTCCACGGAGAAGGCGTCGATGCGCAGGCTGGGCAGCGAGAAACCCAGCTGGCGGTCGGCGAAGCGTGCCTGCAGCCGCTGCAGCACCGTCTCGATCTCCGAATGGTCGGCGGAGGAGAGGGAGAGCAGGGCGATTTCCTCGTAGCCGGTGGCGTCAACGATACGCTCCACGTCGCACACAATCTCGTCGGCGGAGCGCTCGCGCACCGGGCGCGTGACCGCGCCGGCCTGACAGAAGCGGCAGCCTCGCGTGCAGCCCCGCTGGATCTCGATCACGCCCCGGTCGTGCACCACGTCGATGTTGGGCACCAGCTGGTGGGCCGGGGTGGGGGGCAGGCGGTCCGCAATGCGCTTGTGGACCTGCGGCGGCGCTTCCGGGATCGTGGGCTGGACCTGCGCGATCTCCCCGCTGGCGCTGTACGTCACCGCGTAGAAGCGCGGCACGTAAAGCCCTTCGATGGCGGTGAGGCGGCGCAGTTGCGCTTCGCGGGGCATGTCGGGCGTCTGTCGCAGCTGCTCTACAATCTCGACGATAATATCCTCAGCGTCGCCGATGACGAAAGCGTCGAAGAAATCGGTGATAGGCTCCGGGTTAAAAGTCCCGTGCCCCCCGCCGATGACCAGCGGATGGCGCGCGTCGCGTTGGTCGGCGCGGATGGGCAGGCCGGCCAGCTTCATCAGCGCCAGCGCGTTGGTGTAGAGCTGCTCGTAAGCCGTGCTGATGGCCAGCAGGTCGAAGGCGGCGACGGGGCGGTAGCTCTCCAGCGCGTAGAGCGGGATCTCCGCCGTCTCCATCTCCGCGATCATGTCTGGCGCGGGAAGATAGGCGCGTTCGGCCAAGACGCCGGGCTGGCGATTCAGGATATCGTAGAGAAGGGCCAGCGCGAAGTTGGACATGCCCAGATCGTAAACGTCGGGGAAGGCCAGGCAGACGTGCACGTCCGTCGCGTCCCACGGCTTGTGGACGGCGTTGACCTCCCCGCCGACGTATCGGCCGGGCCGACGCACGCGGTGCAAGACGGCTTCGATGCGTTTCCAGGGTATTGGTTGCATAGTAGCCACTTATTCTACCTCAGTTGAGGTCGGTTTCAAGCGCCGGGACTACCTACCTATCACTTGACTCTACTGAAATAATCATCAACCTTACGCAAAGGTGCCAAGAACGCTATGGTAAGTTTTATTGACCTAAATCGGCTTTTCTGTTTAGAAAAGTAATAAACAATTTAAAAGTCTTGGCGACTGTCTGACCTTTGGTCGGCGGCGTCTTTGCGTGAGGCACAATCTTTTTTCGGTTATGTGCGTATTTACCCGGCGAAATCCAAAAGAGCCGCTCATATTCAAGCCTCACAAAAGTGGTAGGGAGTTAGGCACCGGGACACAAAAAATCCAGTTCCTGTCCGAAACCGGATTTTGAGTGCTGATGCTACGCCGCTGTTGTTTCGCTATCCGTTATCCTCGTCCCGGATCACTCTGAGCCACAGCTTGCGCCGGCGTGGCCCGTCGAAATCGGCGAAGAAGATGCCTTGCCAGCGTCCCATCTTCAGCTTCCCCTGCCGGATGAAGATAAAGTGATCGGTGCCGACCAGGACGGACTTGATGTGGGCCGGCGAGTTGCCCTCGCTGTGTTGATAAGAGAGATCCTGGGGCACGATGCGGTCCAGCAGCATGCTCACGTCTTTCTCGACAGACGGGTCCCAGTTTTCGTTGAGGACGATGCCGGCGGTGGTGTGCGGACAGTAGAGAAAGCAGATACCCTCTTGCACGTCCGTTTTCGTAACGGCGGATTGGACCTGCTCGGTGATGTCTACGAGATCGACTTTGTTGCGGGTTTGAATCTCAATCTGCACGAACATGGCTTCTCCTTAATGGCAAATTAGAAATGAAAAATGACAGATGTATGGGGCGCGGCGGGGACGCCGGCCCCAGCTTCGCAGGGTGAGGCGCGGCGGGGACGCCGGCCCCAGCTTCGCAGGGCGAGGCACGGCGGGGACGCCGGCCCCAGCTTTGTAGAGTGAGGCGCGGCGGGGATGCCGGCCCCAGCTTTGCAGGGTGAGGCGCGGCGGGGACGCCGGCCACGGCCGACAGGGTGTCCAGCGTCCAGCATCCAGCATCACATCAGAAAATCGCGCAGTTTGCGACTGCGACCGGGATGGCGCAGTTTCCGTAGCGCCTTGGATTCGATCTGGCGGATGCGCTCGCGGGTGACGTTGAAGGCTTGCCCGACCTCTTCCAGCGTGTGCGGCTGCCCGTCGGTGAGGCCGAAGCGCATCTCCAGCACGGCGCGCTCGCGGTCGTTCAACTCGTCTAGCGTGTTTTGCAACTGTTCGCTCAGCATCTGTGTCGAGGTGGCATCCATGGGGCCGGGCAGGTTTTCGTCTTCGATGAAATCGGCCAGCTCGCTGTCGTCCTCGGTGCCCACGGGCGTTTCCAGGGACATGGGCTCTTGCGAGATGCTGATGATCCGCCGTACCTTGTTCGTGGCTCGGCGCATCTTGCGTTCCAACTGCGGTGAAAGGGGGCGCTCGTTGGCCCGAGCCTCGCGGATAGCATTGACTTCCTCTGAGGCCATGATGTCCATCTCTAGCGCTAACTCGTCCAGCGTCGGCTCGCGGCCCAGCTTCTGCGTCAGACTGCGCTGTGTGCGCATCAGCCGGTTGATGGTCTCGACCATGTGCACGGGGATCCGAATTGTGCGGGCCTGATCGGCGATGGCACGGCTAGTTGCTTGCCGGATCCACCAGGTAGCGTACGTCGAGAACTTGTAGCCTTTGGTGAAGTCGAACTTCTCGACGGCGCGCAGCAGCCCGATATTGCCTTCCTGGATCAGATCGAGGAAGGAGACCCCCCGGCCGATGTAACGCTTGGCGATGCTGACCACCAGACGGAGGTTGGCCCGGACCAGCAGTTGCTGCGCTTCCGCCGCGATGACTTCCACTTTGTTCCACCAATCTACAATGGCGTCGGGATTGTCGATACGCTCTGCCATCTCCTCTAAGGTGGGCCATTCCCCGCTCAGTTCCAGCCGCGTTTTGATGTACAGCAGATACGTGGGGGGAAGGAGATAGAGCAACATGATCATATCCAGGATCTTCAGGATGACGGGCCGCCACTCCGGGTTGTTGCCCCACCGGTTGGGGCCCATGTAGGAATAGAGCGCCGAGGGCGTGTCCGAGATCAGCACCTTCTGCTGTCTCAGCGTCTCCTCCAGGATCTCCACGATGCCCGGCGGCTCGACGTCGTGTTCCTCGGCAGCACGTTGGCTCGCCTTCCACGCTGTGCGCCCTTCTTCGTAGATGTGGAGCGCGTTGCGCGTCACGGCGTTCTCCTCCGCCGCCATCTGCACCGTACGTCGGATCTCCTCCAGATGCGCCGTCGCCTCACGGACCATGGCCAGCCAGACTTCCTGCGAGGGGGTCAGGAGATCGACGCGCCCGATCTCCCGCAAATACATGCGCACCGGGTCGTTGACCAGGGCGGCAACGTTGATCGTGGGCCGGGTCTGTTCCTTATCGGATTCGGTATCCTCGTCTTCCCAGATCTCCTCCTGATCCTCGAAGATGGAGCTCCAGTCTTCTTTCTCTAACCCCTCATCATCCAGGTCGATCTCTTCGTCGTTCTCTTCCTCGGCCGTCATCTCTTCTTCGAGTTCAATTGTCATCAATCCTTCTTTCCAGGTATCGTCATTGTCAACGTCCCAATCTTCGTCCCAGTTTAGGTCCGTTTGTAAAGCCTCATATTCTTCATTATTGTCGTCAGCGTGGGAGTTCTCTGACTCTGGGCGTCCCATGCTATTTCCTCCTGGCCTCTACCTGTCTGGGATTGAGGGCCATCTGAACCTCACGCAGGTCTTGATGGATTTGATTCAATACGTGCCCGTACTCCTTGTTCTGGCGAAGGCCTTCTGTTTGGCTCTGAAATAGAAGTCGCTGAATCTGCCGGTGTCTCTCGCGAAGTCGTTGTTCCCGGATCATCAGCACGGTGCGCACGACGTCTCGCTTCCATTCCTCCGTGTCCTTCTCAGACAACGGCGTATTGCGCCATTGGCTCACCGTCTCGAACTGTGAAGGCAGTAGAAGCTCCTCCAGGCTCAAGGTCGGGTTTGCCAATACTTCCAACCAGGCGTCCCAAATGTACCGGTAATCTGAACTGAAGTCCTCGTCTCGAATGGGCGCGAAGCCCATCTCAACCAGGCTGATATCGACGCGCGTCTCCAGGCCTGGATAGTGCAACAAGATGTTCAGCGCGTGGCCCTCCAGGTCGGCGGGGAGAGCGGAACGGTCACTGGCAGCCACCGCCGCCTGGTGATGGACGCGCCGGACGCGCTCGTGGGCGCGCAGGCGGTCCAGTAACGTCCGCGCGCTGATGCCCAGTTTCAGGCCGATCTCTTGCGCGTAAGCCTCTCGCTCCACGCCACTGGAGATGTCTCGCAGCAGCGGGAGCATGGCGTCGACGATACGGGCCTTGCCCTTGGGCTCGTTCGGATCTTCTTGTTGCAGGAGCTGGTTGAAGTAGAAGCGTACGACAGGCTGCGCGTCTCCCAGCAATTGCTCCCAGGCTCGCTTGTCCTCCAAGATCAGCTCGTCGGGATCGACGCCTTCGGGCAACAATACGACGCGGATATCCGCGTCCAACTGCCCCTCGTAACCGACGAGACCACGGGCGTCGAAAACGGCACGCCACTGCCGATCCAGCGTCTGGCGCGCCGTCTCCAGGCCGCGCAGCGTGGCGTTGACGCCGGCGGCGTCGGGATCGAGCGCCAGGATGAAATTGTGCGTGAGTCGCTGGAGCAGTTTAAGGTGC
Source organism: Anaerolineae bacterium (assembly GCA_034437255.1). Lineage (GTDB taxonomy): Bacteria > Chloroflexota > Anaerolineae > B4-G1 > SLSP01 > G713. The sequence goes on along the minus strand of DAOTUH010000215.1, from coordinate 10,620 downwards.
GTCTCCGTAAGCGCGGTGCCCATGGGCGCGACGACGTTCTGGTAGCCTTCCTGGTAGGGGATCATGACGTCCATGTATCCCTCGACGATAATGGCAGCGTCGGCGTCCCGGATGGGACGCGCGGCCAGGTCAAGGCCATAGAGCACTTTGCTTTTGTCAAAGAGCGGCGTCTGCGGTGAGTTCAGGTACTTCGGTTCGTCCTCCGGGTTTAGCACGCGCCCGCCGAAGGCGATGACGCGACCGCGCCGGTCGCGGATCGGGATGATTACACGGTCACGGAAGCGGTCGTAGGTGCCGCCATCGTCCTTCTGGACCAGCAGCCCGGCTTTGACGAGCTCGTCGACGCTGAACCCTTTCCCTAATAAGTGCGTGCGTGTTGCGTCCCAGGAGCGCTGACTGTAGCCCAGCCGAAAACGTGTGACGGTCTCCCCGGTGAAGCCCCGCTTCTTTAGATAGGCGCGGGCGCCTTTGGCCTGCGGCGCACTACGCAGCAGCGTGTGATAGTAGTCGGTCGCTGCCTCCAAGGCCGCAAGTAAGCGATCTTTTTCTTTCGCCGCTTCGACCTGAGCTGGCGTCTGTTTTCGGACTTCCACGCCGGCCTGCCGGCCTAGCTCCTCCAGGGCCGTGCGGAAGTCCCAGCCCTCGTACTCCATCACAAAACTGAAGACATCTCCCCCTCGCCCGCAGCCAAAACAGTGCCAGTTTTGGCTGTCGGGAAATACGACAAAGGAAGGCGTTTTCTCGTTGTGGAAGGGACAGAGTGCTTTGTAGTTACGGCCCGCTTTCTGGAGTTGGATATAACGACTGACGACGTCGGATAAGTCCAGCCGTTCTTTGATCTCGTCAACGACGCTCATGTGACTGCCATTTTACTCCGATTAACCGTAGATACAAACCTTGACTTCACTGAAATAACCATGACTCTACTGAAAAAAGGTCAAAAACTCGGAGTTTTAGTAGTTTACCCCCTACATCTAGTGATTTTGGTTACAAAAAATCCACATGTAGTGTCAAGTCCAGGAAAACTCCGAGTTTTACCGGTTATTTCAGTGCTGTCAACCATCAACCTCACACAAAAGCGCCAAGAACACTAAGAAAATTCAAATGCTGGTAAATCTTATTGATCCAAGTTGGCTTTGCTGTTCATAAAAATAATAAGGTATCTGTTTAGTCTTCTGAGGTGCGACGCACTTTCGCCGAAGTTCACAAGCCTGGGACTCCTAAACCATCTTCGGAGAACTTTGTAGCACGGTGTGTTTCGGTTCCTAAGTGCGTCGCACCTGGATATTCACAAACCTAAACGGCTACATAATAAGTAACTTAAAAATCTTGGCGCCCGTCCGACCTTTGGTCGGTGGCGTCTTTGCGTGAGGCAGACCCTTTTTCAGGTGAGTCAAACCTTAGGGCTTGTTAAAGAATAACTTTCCGATTCCTGGATCAACTGTACACGTGTCATCAAGAGAATTCACGTTTGAAGCCTGGAAACAAGCCTCAAACGTCAGTGTCCTTGATTCTTTGCCGCATCGGGTTGACAGCGACGGGAACTTATGTTTTTATAGGCCCTTAGCGCAACTCAATCTGCCAATCGATGACTTGCACCGCGAGGTATTCGTCCTCAATCCAGTGGACAGCCCGCTCCAGGACAGAGTAGGCGTGCCGGGTGTCGTTGGAGACCACGGCCAGGCCGATGCGCGAGGATTGCCAGACGTCCTGCTGATCGACTTCCGCGACGGCCAGCTCGAACTCACGGCGTAATTTGTTCAGCAGCGGCTTGAGCCAGCGTCGCTTCTCCTTGAGTGAGGCCACGCCGGGTAAATAAAGCTCAATGGTGCATGCGCCGATAATCATAACGTCCTCTCTCAGGATAAGGAAGTGAATAGTTTGTAGGTTTTTTTCCTGGGCCAAGTGATAAGGGCTCCCCCCTACGGTGAACAACCATGGGAGACCATTGTACCGCACTTCGGTAGGATGCAAATTGCTCGTGTGCGGGTGGGCGTAGGTAGAGTCTGGGGGGCTGGATATATGTCCATAGATTTTCGTAAATTACACAGATTTCGTGTGAACTTTCGTTCACTTAAGAAAATTTAGTTTCTGGTATCAGCTGCTTGCAGCTACTGGCATTTCGCATTACGGAAGCGTGCTTTGTAGTCCATCCTATATGGTTTTGAGCTTGTTGTTCGAGCCTTCCACAAATCCACTACTGAGTCGCTGCACAAAATAGTTACTGATCTTGTCCAACCAGTTCTCAAGAGTCTTCAGAAACGTATCAAAGCAAGTGAGCGTACTGCGCCGAACTTTTGAGATCCATTGGCGCAGACGCCGCTGGACTGCGGCCTTGGTGAGCGGCGGTTCGAAGATGGCGGTGAGTTCTTCGGTGAGATATTAACCACAGACTGCATAGATTCACACGTGAAATTAAAAATCTGTGTAATCTGTGGAGAAAATTAAAATCACTTTTTTAGCCACCGGACTACCGAAAAGGGTTATGCGATGCAGAGGGAGATGCGACAGCAGATACCGGACGCCATGATCGAGGTTATGGAGATTGATCTGGCTGACCTGGCTTCAGTCTGGCGATTTGTCGTGCTGCTGGCAGCGACCAGCAGCCGCGTCGTCACCGTCACCAGCATCGCCGAGCGCATGGGTCAGATCAACTTCGATGACTTGATGAGCGAGGCATCCTACGAACGGTGGAGCGCCTACGGGCAGAGCAAGCTGGCGAACGTGCTCTTCGCCTACGAGCTCCAGCGCCGGCTGGAGGCGGCGGGCGTGTCGACCCTCAGCATGACGGCGCATCCGGGCGTCGCCGCGACCAGTCTGCCGGAGACGCCCCTGCTGCACCGCGTCCAGGGCTACTTCTAGGAATTCTTGCGACAGGACGTCGAGCTGGGGGTGCTCCCGCAGCTCGACGCAGCCACCGCACCTGACGTGGAAGGCGGCACGTTCTACGGTCCCGGCGGCTATCCCGAGCAGGTGCGTTCCTCGCCTCGCTCCTACGACGAGGCAGTCACCCGGAATCTGTGGGCCGTGTCCGAGGAATTGACCGGGGTCGAATACGCGGTGAGGGGCTTACATCACCGCCCGCGTCATCCCGCCATCGACCAGCAGCGTGACACCTGTCACGTACGACGCCGCCGGGGAGAGCAGGAAGGCGGCGACGCGCCCGAACTCCGCCGGGTCGGCCATCCGGCTCAGGGGGATGTCGGCGGCGATCTGCGCGGCCTCGTCCTCGGACGTGGTCCCGTTGCGCGCGGCGCGATCCGCCAGCAGCTGCTCCACGCGCTCGGTGCGCGTCCACCCCGGCGCGATGGCGTTGGCGCGCACGTTATCCGGCCCCAGCTCCAGCGAGAGGCTCTTCATCAGCCCGATCACGCTCATGCGCAGGCTGTTGGAGAGAATCAGGTTGTCCAGCGGATGTTTGACGGTCAGCGAGGTATCGAAGAGGATGCTGCCGCTCCCCTGCTGGCGCATAACGGGCACCACGGCGTAGGCCAGCCGCACGGCGCTCTGAATGGTGAGGTCCATGGCGGCCTCCCAGTCCTGGGGTTGAAAGTCCAGGAAGCCGCCCGGCGGCGGCCCGCCCGCGTTGACGAAGAGCGCGTCGATCCGCCCGAACTCGTCTAACGTGATGGCGGCGAGACGGTCGGCGGCGTCCGCAGCCGTCACGTCGGCGGGAATGGGCAACACCTCCACGCCGGCCTGGTCGGCCAAGCGCCCCGCCGTCTCCGCCAGCGCCTCCTCACCGCGCGCACAGAGCGCAATGTGACAGCCCTCGTGCGCCAGCGCGCGGGCTGTCGCGTAGCCCAGGCCCCGGCTGGCAGCGGTGACCAGTGCGATGTTGTCCTTGAGTTGCAAATCCATAAAAAGCCTCCCTCGAAAACAAGTCTAAAGTCGAATGTCAAAGGTCACACGTCGTCAGCGGAGCTAAAAGGACACAACGGATCAGTAAAGAATCCGCTGCATCTTCATGCATCCGTTGATATAGATTTTTGTCGGTCAGTAGATGAAAGCATCGGTTCTCGCGTCTCGAAGGTCAGGCGTGTCTCGCCGATCAGGATATCGTCCCCCGACCGCAGCGGTGTCGGCTCCGTGATTCGCTCGTCGTTGATCAACGTGCCATTGTGACTGCCTCGATCCTCGATCCACCAGCGCCCCTCTCGCCAGAGAATGAGGGCGTGATACGTCGAGGCGTAGGGATCATCCAGGGTCAGCGTGTTGTCGTCCGCGCGCCCAATGGCGGTGACCAGATGCAAGGGAATGTCCGCCGAAGTATCATCCTCACGTGCTCTACCCAGCATAGCGGGAACCGGCGCCGTGTCGGTCGTGGTCTGCGCCTCCTGCTGCAGGCCACGCCAGAGCACGTAAACCGTGATGCCCAGGAAAGCGTACAGAATGGCGGCGAGGAGAAAACGGAGCGCCAGCACGAGTTCTGCCATGTCAGCCTTCGGCCGGGGTAGGACGGGTGTCTTCGTCCTCGTCGTGTGGGTCTCCCGGCCTCTGACGGTTGTTTTCGGCGATGTAGAGCAATCCCACACCCGCCAGCGAGATGAGGTCGCCGGGATGCAACACAGTTTCGCGTACCGGTTGACCGTTGACGTGGCTGCCGCCGGTGCTGTTGAGATCTTGAAGCACGTGCCGGCCGTGGCGCCGCTGTAGCCGGGCGTGGTGCCGGGAGATACGCGGGTCCTCCAGAATAAGATCGTTATCCAGTGCCCGTCCCACGGTCGTCAGCGGCTGCGTCAGGTCAAAGATGCGCCGCCCTTCGATGACAAGATAGGCGCCATCCAGTGTGGGGCTTTCGGATGCCGTGCGCGCTTGGAGACGAGAGAGGTCCAGATCGCGCGTCTTCTCTTCGACGCGCGGTTTACCGTCTACCGGCGTGATGTTGACGCTGTGCAGGGCCACCTGCATATCCGCCACCAGTTCCACGACGGGCGTGCGGCGCAGGCGAACGTTCATGTGGCTGACCAGCGTCGCCAGCGCGGAGGCCAACATCCGGTCCACGTGAGGATGCTGGTGGCGCAGCGCCTCCAGATCGTCAGGATGCAGTGTGATCCGGTAGCGCCCTGGCACTTCCGGTACACCGTCAGGCGCGATCCGCTCGCCGTCCTCCATGGCGCGCACCAGGTGGGTGGCGACTTCCTGCGGCAGCAGCCGACCGGCGAAGAGCCGCACAAAGGGCTCCTCCACCAGCTGGGCGATCCAACTTTCCAGACGTCGCATGCCTTTCATGTTTCGGATTATAATTGCAAATCCTGAAACGTAAACTGTGTACGGTGTCGGCAAGATGATAGAACTTCTGACTTCTCCAGGTCTGCGGTATAATCAGGGCATGAAAGTCCATCTTTTCCGCTGTGCGCTGGCTGGTCTATTGGTAGTGATCTCCGTCCTGGGGATGGTCCAGTTGCAGGCCCGACAGCGGTTTCTCATCCAGGGACGGTCGACCGATTTCCCCCAACCGGTGTCCGATACCGCCATGCCGTCGCTCTGCGTCAACGTGGCGCTGGAACAGTACGATGACGCGGCGCTGTCCCACGCCCTGGAGACCATCGACGCGGGCGGCTTCACCTGGGTGCGGCAGCGCTTCCCCTGGTCCGAGATCGAGCCGGCGCCGGGCGAGTTCCAATGGGCGCGCTGGGATCACATCGTCGCCGAGACCGTGCGGCAGGGGCTCCAGATCGTCGCGGTGTTGGATTCGCCGCCCGCCTGGGCCGGATCACCGCCCGATCCCGAGGCCTTCGCGCAGTTTGCGCAGGCGCTGGCCAATCACTACATGGCCCAGCTGGTCTACTACCAGGTCTGGCACAACCCCAACCTGGGCGATGCCTGGGGCGGGCGGCCCGACGCCTACGGCTACACTGAACTGTTATCGGCGGCGGCGGAGGCCATTCGTAACGCCGACGCAGATGCGCGCATCGTGCTGGGCGCGCTGGCGCCCAACGTGGAGACCGGCCCTCAGAACTACGCCGAGGATCTTTTCCTGGAAAAGCTCTACGTGGCGGGCGCCGCGCCCTACTTCGACGTCGTCGCGCTGCAACCCTACGGCTTCGACACCGGACCGGAGGATCGGCGCGTCGACCGGGCCGTGCCCAACTTTTCCCGCCCGCTGCTGGCCCGCGACGTGATGGTGGCCCACGACGACGGCGACAAAGCGATCTGGGCCACGGCTTTTGGATGGAACAGCCTGCCGGCGGATGGGGAGGAGGTCCCGTCGATCTGGGGCAGCGTGAACGAAGCGACGCAGGCCGCGCATACGGTTGCCGCGTTGGAGCGGGCCGAGGATGAGTGGCCGTGGATGGGCGTGATGTGCCTCACGTCGTACCAGCCGCGTCCGGCCGCGCCGCGCGAAACGCCTGATGCCGAGGAGCATTGGGGCTTCGCTATCGTCGGCCCGGCGGGTGAACCGCGTCCCGTCTACGAAGCGGTGCAGGCCTGGGCCGACCGCCCGCAGGTGGCGCAGCCCGGCGTCTATCCCGCCAGCACTTTATTGGCCAACTTCGAGGGCTCGTGGCGTCTGGGGCCGCTGGGGGCCGATATCGGGCGCTTCGATGACAGTCGCGTCAGCCTGGACTTCGAGGGCACCGGCGTCGCGCTGACGGTGCGTCGGGGCCCGTACCGTGCCTTTCTCTTCGTCACCATTGATGGGGAGCCGGCGCCGGCCCTGCCCCGCGACACTCAGGGGCGGGCCTACGTCGTACTCTACGATCCGCTGGCCGACGTGACGACGGTGCCGCTGGCAGAGAACCTGGAGCCCGGTGTGCACACCGTCGAGTTGACGGCTGACCGCGGCTGGTACCAGTGGTCCCTGGTAGATTGGCGCATCGTCGAGCGTCCGGCCTGGCCGCATCTTCGCGTAGGCATAATCGTCTTTACGGCGCTGACTGTGTTGGGTCTGGCGCTCGGCGCGATCTCAGCACGCCAGATCGACGGGCGGGCGTTGCTGCGAGGGCTGCAACGGTTGCACGCGCGCATGCGCGGTCCGCTCCAGGTGACGGTGACCACGCTGCTGGGTGTCGTCTTCGGGCTGGCGGCGTGGCTGACCTGGGCGCAGGGCGCATTCCGTCGTCTGGGCGACGGCACGGGTCTGACCGCGATTCTGCTGGCCGGGGGGCTCTTCTATCTCTCGCCGTGGCTTGTGCTGACGTTGGTCAGCGGTGCGCTGCTCTTCCTGCTCATCATTCTGCGGCCCGATATGGGGCTGGCGCTCGTCATCGCCACGTCTCCGCTCTACCTGCATCCGGTCTCACTCTTCGGCAAATCCTTCGCGCTCGCGGAACTGGTGCTGATCCCCACGCTGGTCGGTTGGGGTGTGACGCTGCTGGCGACGTTCCGCGCGTCCGCGCACGAGCGTGCGCCAGACGATGGCGTGCTGACGCGGCGTTCTGTGCGCGTCCACGACCTGGTGCCGGTCGTGGTCTTTGTGTTGGTTGCCGCTATCTCCACGGTGCTGGCCCAATATCGCCGCGAGGCGCTGCGTGAACTGCGCCTGGTGATCGTCGAGCCTGCGTTGTTCTACCTCGCGGCGCTGACGCTGCCCATGAAAGCGAAAGACCGCTGGCGCATCCTGGATTTCTACGTGGCGAGCGCCGTCGGGATCGCGGTCATCGGCCTGGTGCAGTATTTCCTGCTGGGCGACGTCATCACGGCCGAGGGGGGCATCCGGCGTTTGCGCAGCATCTACGGCTCGCCCAACAACGTGGGGCTCTATCTGGGGCGTGTCTGGCCGTTGCTGTTAGCCGTGATGCTCTCCGGTTGGACGCGCGCGAATGGGTTAGCACAAAACCACCGCTGGACGAGGCCGCGCGGTCGCTCGTTGGCTTACGGGCTGGCGTTATTGCCCGTTGGGCTGGCGCTTTTGCTCAGCCTCTCGCGTGGCGCAATTCTGCTGGGGATTCCGGCCGGTCTGCTGGTCTTTATCCTCTTCGCGGAGCGTCGTTGGCGCTACGCGGCCGTCGCGGTCCTGGTAGTTTTTGTCATCGCCCTGATCCCGCTCTTTCAGGCGGCGCGGTTCGCCGGCCTGTTCGACGTGACGCAGGGCACGACGGCGCTGCGGCTGGCCCTCTGGCACAGCACCTGGCAGATGTTCCTGGATCATCCTCTGTGGGGCGTGGGGCCGGATAATTTTCTTTACGCTTATCGCAGCCGTTATGTGCTCCCGTCGGCCTGGGAGGAGTTCAACCTGGCACATCCTCACAACGTCATTCTGGATTTCGCCTCGCGCCTGGGTATCCTTGCCTTCATTGTGTTCGTGTGGATGTTGGCGCGTTTCTGGCGCTGCGCGCTGCGGCTGTTGCACCATGCCGGCGGGAAGCGACGGGCGCTGGCTCTGGGACTGACGGCGTCCATGGCCTCGGCGCTGGCGCATGGTCTGGTGGACGCCTCTTTCTTCTACATCGACCTGGCGTACGTTTTCTTTTTAACCATGGCCGCGCTTCAATGGATCAGAGAGCGCGGTGCATCGTAGGCCTAGGATGTACGCCTGATTTCTGGAAAACCTCTTTTTGCTTTCTCGTTGAAGTTAGCTATAATCGAGGATGTTTTGCTGCCCTAACTATGTGTGAGGCATCATCGGGTCGGAGGTGTCAGATGAAAAAGGATACGCTGGCGCATGTTTTCCTCGTCGTTCTGGTGGTAGCGATCCTGGCTATTGTTGTGCTGGGGGTAAGGCTCTTTCTGCAAATCCTGCCTGCACAGGATCTCACGGTGGACGTGCCGGGCGACTTATTCCCCAAGCCGACGCCGACGATCTATCCGAGCACCGTCACCATTATCGAGAGTGTGCAGGATTTAAGCCGCTTAGAAACCGCGTCTTACGTCATGGAGAAAGTGATCACCGCCGAATCTGGGCAGGGGCCCTTGAGTTTTATCTTTGGGGATCGTTTGTTGCTGATCGCATACGGGGAGGTCATCGCCGGGGTGGATCTGGCCGATTTTGGCGCGGACGATATCTCACGCGGCGAGGATGGTGCGCTCTACGTGCGCCTGCCGGAGCCGACGATTCTGGTCACCTCGTTGGACAACGAGCGTACGCAAGTCTACGACCGGCGCACGGGTCTGGTAGGATTGAACATGCAGCTCGAGGCCGAGGCGCGCCAAGAGGCGGAACGTCTTATAGAGGAGGCCGCGCTTGAAAACGGGATTCTCGACCGCGCCGAGCAAAATGTGCGCACGTTCTTGCGCTCACTGCTACGCGGTATTGGTGCGAAGAACGTCGTCTTCGTAGATGTTCTGCCGACGCCTGTGCCGTCTCCTACGGCGGTTTCAGAATAGGTAATCGTTTAGCTTTATGAGCAGACGACAGGTGCAACGCACTTTCGCATTTAAGTCCATGATATCCATAGGCTTCTTGCGACGTTCATGAGGATTCAGTAGCTTTTGCATCTCTAAGTGCGTCGCACCTCTCAGAATACTAAACGGATATCAGAATAGTTTTCGGTTCCCTTGGCATGGCTATGTGAAAAATCTGATTTTTCGGAAACTCGATACTACATGTGCGTTCTTTGCAGTTAGAGTCACCCTAGCTGATAGAGCAAGACATCAAAACTCGGATTTTTGAGTCCTAGGCCATTCATGCCTGGATGTGAAATCGAGGAGATTGTTTTATGAATGAACAGACAGATGCGTATGTGGTCCCCCTGGGTGTGGTCGGTGCATTGCCAGACGCGGAACACCATAACACCTATCTGGCGGTGGTGCGGAATGCGCGTTTCTGGATGGTGGACTGTGCCGGGAGTCCCATAACGCAGTTGGACCGCGCGGGCCTTGATCCCATGAATATCCAAGGTGTGATCATTACGCACTTTCATCCCGATCACGTCTATGGCTTGCCTGCGTTGCTGTTGGGTTTGTTTGTCAAGGGTATTGCGGAGACCCGGCCTCGACAGGAGGCGCTGTCGATCTACGCCCGGCCGGAGGTCTTATGGCAAGTGCGCGCGCTGGTGGAACTCTTCGATTATCAGGATTGGGTGTGGGCGCTGCCCATTGAGTACCATCCTATCGTCACGGAGATTGGGGCGCCGGTTGATGAGGATGAGCTCTTTACCATCACGGCGACCCCCAGTCGTCACAGTATTCCCTCAATGGCGGTACGGTTTGATACCCGACATCGCGATAGTGCCTTTGTCTATTCCAGCGATACCTTACCCTGCTTCGAAGTCGAGGAGCTGGCTCGAGGGGCGATGCTGCTTTTCCACGAGAGCGGCGGTTCAGGACACGGTCACAGCATGCCCAAAGACGTGGCGGCTTTGGCGATGCGAGCCAAAGTCGAGCGGCTGGCATTGATTCACTACGCGGCAGGGCAGGCTGCCCAGGCACAGATATTGGAAGAGGCCTTGGCGGCTTTCAACGGCCCGGTTGAGCTGGCAGAGGAGCTCAAACGTTACTACTTTTGATGTTGGCACGTTCAGCAGTTGTCCTTTGCGCGCCCAGGGTCTAAAAGGCGATACACTGCAGCCCTACAACGGTTAGCCTGATATCGGACCTCACTGAAGATTTGACTCACCTGAAATAACTAGCAGAAATCGGATTTTTCTACGACTTGATACTATATGTGGGTTTCTCATGACCAAAATTACTAGATGTGGGGTATGGCCACCTAAAAATCCGATTTCTTGGACCTTT
>DAOTUH010000214.1:0-20581 GCA_034437255.1 Anaerolineae bacterium | reverse complement strand
GCCCTTTATGTCTCGGTTGATGAAGCACTGGCAGCTCACGATTTGGACCACGTAGAGGACGGGCGCGGTATTCCCGTGGCGAATTTCATCCAGGCTAACGAGTTGGTATTACCTCGCGCTCGCGCCGCTATAGCAGTCGGACGGGTAGTGATATTTGACGGCAACTTCTACCATGAAGCAGCCATCACGCATCTGGAGAAACGGTTGTCGGTCCCCGTGGTTGTGTTCACCTTACATGCCCCTCTGTCAGAGTGCATAGCCCGTGATAGTCAGCGAGCCAACGTCTATGGCAAAGACGCGGCAACTGCTGTATACCAGCTTGTTGAAGCGGTTCCCTATGGCACAGAGATCAACACTGCAGGTCAGTCCATTGCGCAGACTATAGCGGCAATCAGGGCTCACGTGCCTTGAATGGGGGCTCCTCATCATCCTGAGTTACCCTCTGTTGACAACCGACATTTGGGCCATTGTTTCTCAATGAGCCAGCGGTGGATCTGAGCAGGCCCAGACGCTAGCTCATTAACCAAGAATCGGCCCAAACGTGTCCAGCTTTTAGGGTTTACTACAATGACGATATGATCGTATTTGTAAAAGTTATGTTCCAATCCTCTGATATAGATATGAGTAGCCTTCGGGCATAATATACCTGTATCCATAGCCTCAAGGAGGGCTACTCATGAAAACCACAGACGCAGCACCTACTGACCTACTGATTGCGCTGGACATCGGCAAGAACGTCCACTGGCTGGGCTGTTACGACGGCCAGCTCACGGAGTTAGTCGCGCCGCACAAGGTCCGCACGGATCGGGCCGGCTTCGCGCACTTCAGACGGACGGTTGATCCGTTGCTGGCAAGTGGCCAGTTTGACGCGGCCTTGATCGGCAATGAGCCCCCGGGCGTTTATCACGAACCCTGGGCCTGGCAGATCCGCAAGTACCACCTCGAAGCGCCGGCCCCCCTTCCGGTTGCCTATCATTGGATCAATCCGGTGCTCACGAAACGTCGCCAGCGCCGGCATTCCATCCGGCAGCGCTCCACCGACCGCCGCGCGGTGCTAGCTCTACCGGACCAGTACAAAGCCCCATAGTTTTGCGCAAAATATGGTAATATAGATGTAGAAGGAACGGCTATATGTTTCCCCCATATGAAATCAAACAAAGGCAGGTAGATATTATGGCGCGCCTGTTGTTTTTTCCCATGAGTTGGGGGCGGGGCATGTGTCCTTTGATAGACTGTTTGTCCGTAGCGCGGGAGGCGGCAATCAGAGGACATGAAGTGGCATTTGTCTGTCGAGATCGATTCGCCGCATTAGTTTCTCAAGAAGGATTCAGGATCTACAAGAATTTTGCCCCCCCCGCACCACAAGCTATTGACTCCCTGTTCAACTCGGACTTCCCAGCTTTCCAGGGCTTAGACAACGAATCATGGGTTCGTAGGATGATTAAGTACGAAATTGCCGCTTTGAGAGATTTCAGGCCAGATGCCGCCTTTACCTGGTTACAGCTCACAGCAGCAATCTCGACCAAGCATATTGGTGTACCAACTGTTTCTGTTGCCAGATGGACCGGACATCCAGAATTCACTTCCCCACTTCTCGGTGGACAATTTCCAGAATCACGTTGTACTCCTCTATTCAATCGAATACTGGCTCAATACGGGTTATCAAGAATCGATGATATCTGGGAGTTGGATTTTATTCGAAGTGAGGTAAAAGTTGTACCAGGGGTACCTGAATTAGAACCAGATCTAGCATCCGTACCTGATCTCTATTATGTTGGTCATCTTCTGCCGTCAAATCCAAAACAATCAAATGATCGAAACCGATATAGATTGGTAGATTGGCCTGAAGAAAGCCCGACTGTGTTCGTCTACTTAAGTTCTAAACAATATGGACCTCAGGAGTACGTCCCAATCCTAAGAGAAGCTTTCCTTGAATCAGAATTCCGCGCAATAGTTGCAGTTGGCCTTGAAGATGTGTGTCCAGAATTACCAGAGAGCACAACCAATGTTAGATTTGTGCGCTGGGTTCCAATCGATGCAATGATGTCAATAAGCGACGTGGTGATATCGACTGGCACAAGAGGTACAGCTTGGCAAGCTGCACTGCATGGTGCTGCTAACATCATGTTTCCAGGTCGAGATCCGGAAAGAGACTTTGTCGCACAGATGATTGAGAATGCAAATGCGGGAAAGAAACTACTTGATGAAGATTTCACGCCAAAGAGACTCTTGGGTTCTGCTCGTGAGGTGTTGAATTCTGACGCGAGGTTTTACGCCAAGGAGCTCGGGGATCAACTTAGGGCACTAGGCGGTTCCCGTGTAGCTGCCGACCTTTTGATTGAGCTTTCTTCCGGTGGATCAAGTGATTCAAATTCCTTAATCTTTAGTTTCCGGTAACTGAAATCACTCCAAAGTCAGTACACCGTAAATAAGGACTCTTAAACATTTTGACAAACCGGTCGAATAGACGAGAATGACCGGATGAAAAAAACAACACATACAACTCAGTGCAAAAGATCGACAGTATCTGGAAACCTTAACAAGCACAGGCGAATTGAGCGCGAAGATCTATCGGCGGGCCTTGGCCTTGGTGGAACTAGATCGCGGAAAAACGTATACAGCGGTGGCAGAAACTGTACACGCCACCCTGCCCACCGTATCGGGCCGGGCCACGAAGTATCGGGCGTTGGGAGTAGCTGCGCTATACGATAAGCCGCGTTCTGGACAGCCGGTAGAGATCGATGGTCAGCAACGCGTCAAGATCACAGCGCTGACGTGTAGTGCGCCGCCCGCAGGCTACGCCCGGTGGAGCTTGCGGATGTTAGCGGACAAAAGTGTGGAATTGGGGTATTGTGACCACATCTCCCACACGGAAGTCAGCAACATTCTCAAAAAAACGCTCTGAAACCGCATCTCAAGCGCACCTGGTGCCTGAGCAAGCTGACGAGTAACTTTCTGGCGCGGATGGAGCAGCTCTTGGCGTTGTGTGCCCTCCCCTACGATCCGCAGTATCCCGTTGTTTGTCTGGATGAGCATCTTTGTTTCCTGATTGGCGAGCAAGTTGCTCCCCTGACCATGCAGACCGGGCGAGTGCGCAAAGAACACTACACCTGCGAGAAGCACGGCTCCTGCACGTTGTTTGCGGCCGTGGAGCCTTTGACGGGCTGGCGCTTAGCGCAGGTCCATCAGCGCCGCACCAAAAAGGAGTACACGCACTTCTGTCAGGCGATCGCCGCAGAATTCCCGGAGGCGGTCAAAATTCGGGTAATTCAAGACAATCTCAACGCCCACCAGGTGAGTGCTTTTTACGAGAACCTGCCCGCGGATGAAGCCCGGGCGTTGGCTGAACGGTTTGAGTTTCACTACACACCCAAGTCAGCCAGTTGGTTGAATATGATCGAAATCGAGTTTTCGGTGCTCGCACGTCAATGTCTCAACCGGCGGATTCCGATGCTGGCCCAACTTGAACGCGAAGTTCTAGCGATTATGGCAGATCGCCAGGCCAAGAAAGCCAAAATCACCTGACAGTTTTCGATACAAGCTGCTCGCTCCAAGCTCAACTCACACTATTTTAAGGTTCATTTCACTAACGCAAAGTTTAAAGATACTTAATCTACGGTGTACTAGCAACTGTCTAAACTCATCAATGTTTCTGAGGGCATGGTAGAGTCCTGTTCGGTAAGATTTTACGTGACAGAATACGATGTTTTGACTGTCATTATACATGTGCTATACTTGAAAAATCAAAACTGCAGTCTTGAAGTGAGAATCTGACAAACATTCTCAAAGCCATACATCCTCTAGATCGGGAGTAATTAAAATGGTTGGATATGAATTCGTCAACCGCGACCGTTACATCAAGACCGTACAGCAAATACTCGAGGACTTGTCTCATAAAGGTAACTTACCTAGACCAGTATTTGTTAATCTTGTCGGTATTTCTGGAATTGGGAAAACAACTCTGCTTCGCAAGTTTCAGACAATCTGCGAGTCTCATGCTCCCCCATTTTTCTCCCCATACATTGATCTATTGAGAATCAGCTCTTGTACGCTGAAATCCGCTTCGAGTTCCAAACAAACGTATGTTACGCAAATAGAGATTCTCCAGGTATTGGTTTCCGCTCTTCACATAACGTTACCTGCAGACTCTTATTACCTTGATCAGATTCTAGATGACCTCCGTCACTATGCCGAATCGGTCTCACCAGAAGCCACAGTTGAACGACGGATCCGTGAGGCTACTCAAGAGATAATCTCAAAAGTCACCGCTCAAAAGGGGATCCTATTTTTTGACGCAGTAGAGCGAGCAAAGCCCTCACTTATCGCTTGGCTAGAAGAAAGGCTTTGGAGACCCATTCTTAAAAAGAGTACTGGCCTTGCCATATTTGTAGGAGGCAGAAGAACTGTTCAGATCTCTGACGATTTTCTAAAATCCGAAGTGAAAATTCGAGAACTTGAGTGCCTGAATCAGCTTGATTCAATTGCTCTCTCTCGTCAAATATGTCCCAAGTGTGCTGAGTTAATCTTTCAGATCACCCGAGGATTCCCGTTGCTCGATGTGATTGTTGCAGAAGCGTTACAGCAAATGGAAGTAGAGCTTGAATTAACCATAGATGAGTCAAATTTCAGCAGCCATGTTTCTAGGTTATTGAGCCAATATGTTCGTCCTCTAATCGAGAGGCGAATACTAGGACATACCTCCGAAGAGACGAAACGGCTTTACCGTCAGATGTCTCCTGTACGCACCTTTGACGTGGACTTAGTGCCGCATCTTTCGCCGATACTTGGGTTACCCAAAAGTGGGGTTGGTCCAACAATGATAGCCGCCCAGTTAGAACGGACAGGCTTGATTTCTTGGCAGCGCGGCCGTGCTTATGTGTCCAACCATATTGTCCGACGTCCCACAGCAATGGACTTGAAGCTACATAAACCAGATTTGTTTCTTAAGATTACGAATACTCTAGTAGACTATCATGCTGAAAAGATGAAAAAAGAGGCTAATAGAATAGACCCAGGTGCTAGCGTCTGTGAATGGGCATACCATCGTACCCACCAAGGTCTTGTTAACGGTGAAAGTGTTGAGCACATTGAGCGGATAATAGGTGACGAGATAATTAATCAGATACATCAAACGGCTCGAAAGTCAGCAGTTACAGATGCAATTCTTAGGGATCTCGAAGATGACTGGGAACTGTTGTCCATGTTTGAAGATGATGGTGTTTCTCTGATTCAACGAATCCGTGCACAGAGAGAGATCCAGAAAGCCAGTGTCAACAAGGATGTTACGCATTTGAGTATCCTGGTCGATAATATTGATGGCTCGGGGAACCAGAGAATCATTGCCGTTCTAAACCATAAGGATTCTGCATCAGCCATCCTCGATGAGAAAATAGTTAGTGGCACTGTTATTCAAATGATAATGAGGCAATATTACGATATAATCAATAAAATGTCAAGGGATTATCATCTCCTTGACGAAAAAAGATTAAGAATGTTTGAAAAAGAATTAGCGGTTGTAGGGAAATTGTTTTACACGCGACTACTGAAACGGGAAATGCAGGAGGCGGTCAGTGGTGCGATTCAAGGCAACTCGCTGGTTGTAACCGCAAATCGACCTGATATCCCATGGGAGATCCTGCACGACCAGGATGGTTTTCTATCCTTGAGATTTCCATTCTCTCGAAAGGACACTTCTCCCCCTTCGATCAGGTCCTCTGAACAAAAGACATTTGAGATTAAAGATGCATTGATTATCGCAGATCCTACATCTGATCTCCCACAGACTCTTGATGAGGTTGAGTTTCTACGGGGATTGTTAAATCAATGCAGGACAGATGTCAAACTGTTAATGGGTGAGGAAGCAAACTACTTAGAAGTATCGAAATGTCTGCTTGAAGGGTCGTATGATCTGGTACACTTCGCCGGTCATGCTGTTTATAGAAGGGGCTCCACGAGTCGTACAGGTTTAGTGCTAGCGAACCATGAAATCCTCAGTGTCGAAGACATTGTCAGCTCGGGTCTAAAGGGTGCGCCGGCGGTATTCCTTAATGCATGTGAAGCTGCAAAGAGTGAGACTTCCTCCGTGCTGGCAACTTATACTCCAAGATTCGCTGCCAGCCTAACATCATCTTTCATTAGAGCCGGTGCTAGAGCTTGCTTGGGTTCTGCGATGCATATTCCCGATGAATCCGCTGCTTGGTTCTCCAGAAGTATCTATTCACAGTTCATTGGTCAAAGGGTCCCATTAGGTACCGCAGTAAGGCAAGTCAGAAAGCAAGCGCAGTCTGAACGAAGAGTAGCCGATTGGCTTTTGTATGTTCTATATGGCGATCCAGACATATGCTGCGAGAACGGTTCTGACTCAATACAATAATGAGGTTAACTCAATGACAGAATCAACGAATATGTTTGTGGGTAGGTCGCTACAATTACGTAAGAGCAATAAGATAATCGATGATCATTCAATTCTTAATGTTTATGGGCCTGGCGGAATTGGAAAAACCTGCTTTTTAAAGCAGCTTGTCCGCCAATCGGGCAAACAAGCCAATCGTCTGTTCATAGGCCCTTTAGACCTGGGTAGAATGAAGAATCAAAGTCGCAAAAGTATACTTTTGCATGTTGTGGAGCAGCTGGATAGGCAATACTTCGCT
Source organism: Anaerolineae bacterium (assembly GCA_034437255.1). Taxonomy (GTDB): domain Bacteria; phylum Chloroflexota; class Anaerolineae; order B4-G1; family SLSP01; genus G713. The sequence goes on along the minus strand of DAOTUH010000214.1, from coordinate 13,931 downwards.
GGCTTGTTTGAGGCTCTGGCATCCTTTGCGAATATGGATCCATATCAAAGACCGGGACTCTGGGATCGTGTCTTTAGTGAATTTTTAAGCGGTTATGAGAACTACAAGAAACACTTCAGTGAAAGTCATCACGTATTCCTGTTCGACACCTACGAAGCAATAGAAGAAAGAGAAGTCGGAAACTGGCTAGTAAACAAATTTATTCCATATCTAGGTGAAGATGTTGGCTTTGTTATAGCAGGACGTAATCCAATACCTGATACAAAGACTCCGATGAAAATAGTGCCTATGCAGATCAAACGGCTATCGGATTCCGAGTGTAAACAGTACGTTGATGCTAGGCTTTCTACATGCGGATTGGGGATAATGGATGAATCTTCTTATGCAGAGATATTGAGATTGTCTGAAGGGATTCCTATCCTCTTAGTGCTTGCTACTGACTGGTATCTAGAATCGGGCAAACATTGGACTCCAGATTCAACAAGAGACGATTTCGAGTATTCAGTAGTGGCTTGGATACGAGACCTCAAAGATCCCCTAGAATCACTTCTACTCTTGGCAATGGCTGCATTCAACATACGTTTCGATGTTGGTTTGGTCTCTGAATTACTGTCCGTGAAAAAAGAAGCGGCAAGAGCTATTACTAATAGGCTGAGCAGATTTGCGTTCACGAAGTCTGACAGATCCGGACATGTGTTTGGACTTCATGATGAAATGCGAAGAATGATTCAGACACATATCGCCCTTCCACCAAAAATCACCAAAGATTTAGCAGCATTGGCAGCGGATTACTTCGAATCACGGCTCTCAATGACCCCTGCGGACCATACAGAGGATATTCTTGCAAGAATAGTGTACTTCAGACTTCTATCAAATCCTGATGAAGGGCGTGAGGAATTCGAGAGAGCTTTTACTCAAGCTCTACACACCAACCGAATAGACCATGCTCGTCTGCTTTTGCGTGTTTCAGAAGATGTTTTGGTGACAGGTTTTGCGGACGGAGATACCCGAACTACATTGGCGCGTGCTCAAATTTATGTAGCGGATTGGCAACCTCAACAAGCTCACCTTATTCTTGAGATTCTAGAACAGATCGGAAGCGTTGATTCAAAAACTGCTATAACAGTATTGACACTAATCACGAAGGCCCGAGCACTTCTCCAGGAGGCCAGGCCAACAGAAGCTATGGAAGTACTGGAAGAAGCTTTGGTAGTCTCCAGGAAACTTGACAACAAGCCATATCTTGTTGAGATATATAGTCTTCTTGGCTTTACTTGTCAGTCAATGGGTCTTTATCAAGACGCCCTCCATCATCAAAAGCATGCCTTAGCTGTGGCACAGAGTTGTGACGATCTCAGTACCATCACGGCGGTTGTTAGAAGCCAAGCAGAATGCCATCGCCGTCTTGGTCGAGCGAGTGAGGCATTAGAATATGCGGAATATGGTATGACTTTGGCACATCAGATCAACGATGAGGGAATGGAGATTCAGACGCTCATTCAGAAGGCCAAAATATTACGCGATGAACGGCGGTTCGAAGACTCCGAGAGCATCTTTCTAGACTTAATAGATCGGCTGGCAGCATTAAAGAAACCTAAAGTCTGGACTGCATCGGTGTATCAAGAGATTGCATGGTTATATTTGCTCAAGGGAGATTTGGAAAAGTCTCGATCATATGCCAGGAAATGTATTGAATTGTGCGATGCGCTCCATTACCTACCAGAAAAGCCCGCTGCCCTTCACACGCTATTTCATGCTTTGATGGAGGAGGAGGGTGTTGAAAGCGGTGAATCATTAATATTGCAATGTTATACTCTTGCAAAAAAAGTTGTGGATATTTTCTTTGTATTTAACGCTTTGGAGCATATGTCCAAAATTGCTTATACCCAGAAAAACTACGGTATGGTGTCCAAATATAGGGCTGAAATGGAGACATATCAGGATCAAGGGTATCAGTTTCCGCTATTCTTTGGTCGAGTAAACAATACGCTTGGAGACATCAGTTTTGAGGCAGGTAAATTAGACGAGGCGCTTGTGTACTACCTAGACGGGTATGCCCTAATTGCTCAAGCTGGTGTGACAAGTTCCCCCAAGAGTGTTGATCGCGAATTCGACATTCTCGCAAGAAGGTTCGATATGTTGTCCAAGGAAGAAGCCGATATGTGGACACAAAGATTTGAGTTGAAGTGGCAACAGGATAATCTAGAGGCATTATACCCACGGCTTGTGTCTATATGTAGATTGACAAGGCTCAAGCATGACTTAGGCTTAGGTGCTCTATCCGACTGTGGTGAGCAGGGCTATCGGTAGTTATGACCCCAATAACTGTATCGGGAGAATCTAGATCACCCCACATGAAAATACCGGCATTTCTTCGGGATTCAGCAATTGCAAAATTCAAAATACTGTCATACGGGCTGCGCGTAACAGATATTGCAGAAAAACAGGTTGCAGCGCACAAGCCCGCCATAAAAGCTAGATCAGGTGTTTCTGGTGGCATTGACGTTGTTCTTCCAGGAGATCTGTTTGTCAATTGTCCGACTGGTGGACCTGCGAAAGACTCTCCTGTTGTTCTAGACTATGATCAAAATCTCGGTCTTGTGCTAAAAGAAGACCAGAAGATTATCTTAAGGGATATTCAGTTGCAGCCTGTGCCAGCCTATTATGGACTTTCAACCTCTGACGGGACTAGCATGCGGATGATAGGACAGTATTGTTCCGGAGACAGACTCTGTATAGGGATAACTGGCCCTTATTGCCGCTTCTGGAATCAGAGTCTGCGATGCAGATATTGTTCGATTGGATTTAACAAGTCAAGAGATCTGCCGCAGAAGAATCACGAACAAATTCTCGAAACAGTACAAGCAGCGCTTATGGACCCGGTTCTTCCAGCTAAGCACATTCTTTTGGGTGGTGGAACTCCAAACACTGAAGATATGGGGGCCGTCAAAGCTGCCTACCTTGCTGAACGCATCAAAATGGCATTTGACGTGAGCATTTACACTATGATATGTCCGCCACTAAGTGATGATTATTTGATTATGCTTCGTGATAGCGGTGTGGATGAGCTTGGAATGAATCTTGAAATATTTGAGGAGTCGCTCTGGCCCAAATATATCCCCGGCAAACATGCCGTCATTGGGCGCGACCGATATTTGAGTGCTCTTCAGTTGGCAGTGAAATTGTTCGGTCGGATCAATACGAGATCGGTGCTTCTGGTAGGTATCGAATCCCCTGAAAACACACTAAAGGGAGTAGAGCTGCTTTCTTCAATGGGGATTATGCCGATTCTATCTCCATTTCGCCCTTTGGAAGGCGCGATGATGGAGAATTATCGTGGTTTCGATCACGATATGTTATGGGATGTGTTTGAAGAGGCTGTTTCGATAGCCAGTAAGTATGAAATGCCAATTGGACCAACATGTATACCTTGCCAAAATAACACTCTCGCTCTGCCACTAAATAACTCGCAGTACCGCTTCTACTAAACCTTGATGCGATTAGTTTCACGGAGTTCTAGTGTCGTTTTGAATGGTATGGTATCTCAATAAAATCTACCTATGGCCATTTGTGCCCTACCTAGGAAGACTACGACTTCAAGGCAATCGAGTAGCAAAGCCGTTTAACAAAAGGAGATATCGGATGTCAGAACAAAGAATTCTACGTCTAGAGGTTGGCGTACCTTCATGCCAACCTCTATCAGAAACAGATAAGTTAGATCTAGTTCAGCTGATACGTTCAGAGTTGGACAAAGATGTTGATGTCCAGGTTGCATCACCATCCAACTCGAGGAATAGATCCATTGATGTCTCCTCCATAATAATAGCGCTGGGGAGTGCAGGTTTCTTCACTGGCTTATATTCGGTACTCCGTACGTGGATTGGTGAGAGGTCTAATCGTAGAATCAAGATTATAACTACCGAAGCCAAGTATGACATAACGGGTTACGAATTGGAGCAGGTGGTTGGTTTAGTAAGAGAGATACCTACGTTTAATGCTAATTCAAATGCTGAAGAGCCCGTGTATATTCAAGTGAACTTCGCTGAGATCGATATGCTTGGCAAGTAGCTATTCAATCAATTTGTTCTTTGATGACAAAAAATCTGTTTCATTGTGATTCGCTAATGTGTCTAGCGTAAGTTTTGTGCAAATGGTAGTAAAAAGACTAAATCAGCGAAAAAAATATAATTCTTGAACAAGGGCAACACCAACCGGTGAGTCCACTGATGGATTACACGAATTGAGCAACCGACAAACAGCGTGTGATCACTGAACCTTAACAAGCAACCTTGCTCATGCCGTTCCACGTAAGCGGACATGTGAGTCAGTACCTGAACTTGCGTCTTGATCCCATAAAGATCATTCGCTCTTGTTAGGAACGTTGCAAGAGATGAAAAATATTTCTGTCACCAAGTAAATAAGGCTCGTAGTCAGGCACGAAACGGAGTGGAGTGGCGTTTCAACGCCACTTCGCTGCGCTTCGTGGCTCACTACGAGCATTCTAGAGCTGGTTGATGAACTTGTGCAATCTTGTTAATAAAAGCGAGATCATCGCTCTTCTGTAGAAAACTGCACACATAGGGGAAGACCTAATGAACGGGCAGTGACGAGTAGCCGTCAGGTGGGAAACCGAGCCACCGTGTCAAAAAGGCATAGAGAAAGCCCATCAGCATTTCCCAGCGCTCCGGAGCGGAACGGTCACGCTGCGTGCGCTTGAATTCGTACTGGATCAGATACTGATACAGATGGCGTTTGGCCACGCCGCGAAACTGTCGCCACCACGGCTTGAAGATCGACCACTCCGCTTCGGCGGTATTGCAATGTACGCCTTCGGCGGTTACATATTGCTCGCTATGCTTAACGCTGTGATGTTCATAGGCCGCATCCAACAAGGTATAGCCACTCCACGTATCCGTATCAATGCGCGAGCCCGGCTCGATATGCCGCCAAGCAGAGTCAAACAGCGCGTGTTTGCCTGCATCGCGGCGCAATTCCAGAATCGTGCCCGGGCCATCCCGCGCTACCGACGTGCACAGCAGGGGGCGATCCCCCTCATAGGTACCGCGTCCGCGTTCCTTCAGGCCTCGTTCCCGTGGTTCCCGGTGGGTCACCTGGTGACCTTGTTGACCGCCTTTGACGTGGATATCATCAGCCTCAACCTCACCTTGCAACAGCGAGCGCCACTGGTCGCGGTGCTCATACAAGGCTTCGCGCACTATGTGGGCCATCCGCAGCGCAGTTTTGTAAGTCACCTCCATCTCAGGCTGGATCTGGCTGACGGGGCGGCCTTTGTCCAACTCCCGCAGCAGGTAAAACCAGCGGGGCAGATCCACTTTGGAATGCGCCAACGCCGTGTCTGTCACATCACTGAACCATTTATCGCAAGCCAAACAGTGATACCGGCGCAGGTGACCGCGGTATGAAGACGTCCGACACTCTACCTGCTGCGAGCCACAGGCTACACAGTACACACCTTCGGGCCACCGCACTTCACGCCAGGCAGCAGCGCATTCCGCCGCATCAGGCAAAAAGGATGCATGTGTCAGTCCCACTACGTTGCCTCCTTCAACTTACGAGCACGTGCTACCTATATTGTAACAAGTCCTCGGGGGATTGTGCAAGTTGCTACATAAGAGCGAAGTTCATTTTTCGGGCCGTTTTCGTCACTTTGGCACCTATTTGTACAAAAGCTACGCTAGGAAATAATATTGATCAAACAAATTAAGTTATCTCTCATTTGAGATTCATGCGAAGATAGAGGTTTTTCTGGATACTTTTATTAATCCAGACAAAGGGTAAAAACCTTCGCCTTTAGGCGAATTGCTTTAGCGGCTTTGCTCGGGTAGAGTAGAGGCGGAGGTGAGGCATGCCAGAGTATCGCAAAGGGCCGCATACGGTCTATGATATCAAGTACCATGTGGTGTGGGTGACCAAGTACCGCTATCCGGTGTTGCAAGGAGACTTGGCGTTGCGCACGCGGGATCTGATCCGCAAGATATGTGCCCAACATGATGTGCGAATAATCCGGGGGCACGTGAGTCGTGACCATGTGCATCTGTTTGTATCGGCGCCCTCGCAGTTGGCGGTGTCGAAGTTGATGCAATACATCAAGGGCAAGTCGTCGCGCCAGTTGCAGCAAGAGTATCCCAGTTTGCAGAAGCGTTATTGGGGCCAGCACCTGTGGGCCCGTGGCTATTTCTGTGCGACCTCGGGCACGGTGACTGACGAGATGCTGGAAGCGTATCTTGAACGTCATGCCGATACCTCCGAAGTCGAATTCACTGTGGCCGATGGCGCACAGTAGGCTTTAGCCGGCTTCAGCCGAACGCACCGGCTTTAGCCGGAATAGGCGACTTTCAGTCGCACTGGAAACCTACCGGCTTCCAGCCGGTAGTGGTTTAGTTCGCACAGTATTCACTGCGATGATGACGAAGTAGATGATGGATGACTTGACCAAGCTGGATCCACAAACTTGTCCTCGAAAACCGAACTAGCAGGTTTTTGAAAAGCCAGATTAACCACCTGAATACTCAGCAAAGCGTGTCAACAGGTTCTAAAGACTTGTCCTACTCATCCATAGAACCTGAATGCATCGCTAGAGGTTCACTTGGTCATATGCTCACAACTGTTATGGCAGATTGATTGATCTCCAAAGGATTGACGCATGAAGAGAGCAGACGTGCTCAATGTAGGCCTATCAATTCACGATAAGCAGCTGGAGGTAGAATACCAGATAGACAAGGAGTTTCGAGGGGTTATCTCAGTTGATTTTCCCTTTGAAATTGCAGCGGATTTGTCTGTGATCACTACTTCGGGTTTGTGGATAAGTGTTTTTCTAGGGCAGCTCTGTCTATCTCGAGAGATTAGGCTTCAGTTTCCAATCATCGAAGGTATGTTAGAGGATCTCACCCCAGTTATTACAAGCCTCTACGACATACGGTGTTATAGAAATGACATCGCTCTAGTTGAAGCTCCCATTATAACAGCAGATACTATTCCCGCTAGATCCTCTAGTCGCACTCAACCTACAGAAAGGCGGGCATGCACCCTTTGGTCTGGTGGAACAGATTCTACGCTGGCTCTAATCCTACTAATGAAAAACGGCTATGATGTTATTCCATTACACTTCGATATCAATGTTGATGTCAAGGAAATCGAGGAGATGGCCGTTAGCAAACTGTCAAACCAGTTAGGCCTCCCAGTCAAACACATCAAGGTTGCTTTTCCGGATTTTATCACTATTGCAACTCTGTACTCTGATTCTTTTGCTATTCCACCTCTTGAGAATTCTATACCTCATGGTCGAGAGCTACTACTCTTTCCCCCAGCATTAATAATAGCCAGCCAGTTCAACATTCACTATCTGTGCCCCGCTCACGAAAATGAGGTTTGGACTGCCCAAGTGTCGCATGAGGGGAAACTGATCTGGCGTTGGGATACCCAATCAGAAGCCATGAGTGTTGTTCTAGATAATTTCGTTTCGAAGTATGTTGAATCACCACTTCACATTTTCTCTCCAACATCACCGATAACTGATTTTAATAAGTTTGCTTTCCTACTATTTCGACACCCAGAACTTCTAGAGAATATGTCTGCTTGCTACTGGGATTCATGGTGTGGTGAATGTATTAAATGTGTACGATATTACTTATATCAAAGAGCCTTGAATCATTCTGTTGTCCAATTTCTGCATGACCCAGTAGTAGAACGAAACCGGTATCTTCAAGATTACATATATTCTTGGAGGAACAGAGAACTACCGTATTGGACGGATGTGCAGTATGCACTTTATACGATCGTGGATAAACACGGGGTAGCCTTGGAACCACTATTGGAGGATTATAAGAAATCTGTCTATCCTCATATAGCTGAAGAAATGCCTAAGATACGGAATAGGGTCTTTGAAATGTATCCTGCCAAGCTTTTGCCTCCAAAGTGGGACTCACAATGGATGGAAATCATATCTCGGAAAGTAGAATCCCAGATAGATCTATTACAATGATTTAGGTTGACATTCATGTCAACATCTGGTCGAATCACCAAAAGATCTTCCCAAGCGGGAAGGTGATCATGTCGTATTTCTTCATATCTGCTCTGCGTAGCGCAATCGGCGGGTAAAAGGCTGCAATGAACCCTTGAGCGAGGTGACTGACCAGTATTAATAGCGACAAAGTATATTTAGTGACAACCTAACGTTGGGTAGTCTCCCTTCAATGTGTTGGTAGACGTGAATTACATTATGTACCACCATATGTTGTGGTAGCAACCGGACTTACTACAACATATTGGGCTTTTGTGTGCATTTGAAGTCGCCAACACAAAAGAGGAATACTACCTAACGTTGACTCTACTGAAAAAAGGTCGAACGGTGCGAAATTTGACGATTTCACTCACTATACATGCCATTTTGAAATATCATAACCGCAATATATAGGGAGTGCGGTTGATGAACCGTACCTTTTTTCAGTAGAGTCAACGTTGCCAAAACAAATAAGGATCTACACACATTTGTGGAGTAGTAGGAGAAATATGGTCCAGTTCGCGCCAGATTCTGCCACCTAATCGGACTGACGCCCTGTTTTGGGACTAGGTAGGTGGCTAGAAAGGGTCAAACGTTGTTATCTTCCCCCAAATTTGCGTAGAGCCAAAGATGGATAGGAAACAGCATTCTTGCAGTTTTATCTTTTCTAGCTATGTGATATTACTGTGGGCTGAAGTTGCTTTCCACGTCCTAGAGGTCGATGCCCGCTTGCGTGGAGTACGAACTGCATCGACGTAGGTGGATATTTGACTTGTTAAAACCTGGTATCGGGCAGCAGACCTCATGGCGATGTATAGCATACTCACCAATCATAATCATCACAGAATTATGTAATGGGTGCCTATAGCAGATGTAGCACAGAAGGAGTAATTCCAGGAATGAGTAACAGCGCACCTGAAACTTTCAATGATGTTTTGCATCTAAAAGCCGAACTTCTTGCGGGTTGTTACGTGCATGTCAGTAGAGAAACTTTGGCGATGTCCGAATGGAAAAACGGTATACTCTCACAGACGATTGATAAAGAGAACCTGTACTCTGACTCTTGGATATTTCTGCGCCTGAGTGACATCACTAGAGTTCGAATGGTTGCCGTGTCTGGCCCAGCTCCGTTTCAGTTGCGCATTTCCAATAGTCTCAATGAGAAATATGACATTGTGGGAAGTGAATCAGGACGTTTGATAGCTAGTGGGCTAGAGTTGGAAAAAGCATTATTCCATTGTCCAAAGCAACTCTTTTTCAATCTCTATCAATACTGTTCCATCGGCTGCGAATTTTGCCCACTCTCCATAACTACTTGCCGCAGCAAAGATAATATTGAGAAGATATCAGGATTTCTTGACAGGTTTAACCTCAATGAACTAGATGGCATCGGAATTACGTCTGGAATACCAACTGGTCATTCTAGCGAAGAAGTAGCTTTGGAGATGGTCGAACTAACCAAACAGATTAGGACAAAGATCGGCTCCCAAGTTCCAATAGGTGTATCTCCTCTGCAACCATCATATGATACTCTCATTAAACTAAGAGAAGCCGGTGCTAATGAGTTGCGCATAAATCTAGAAATTGCCAACTTTGATCTAGCAGAAACTCTTATTCCTAAAAAGGACCTGAAAGTAACGCTGAAATCTATCAGCAATGCTGTGAAGATATTTGGTCGCGGAAGAGTTAGCTCCAATTTAATCATGGGAATCGGTGAAACTGATGAAGAAATCACCTTTGGAATTGAGGAATTGGCTCAAAGGGGTGCAGTAGCAACTGTTTATCCATATGATCCTATTCCAACAATAACTAATCGCCTCATCGCTTTGACAAATAGAAGTGTGGGTAGGCCCAATGCGAAACGCATTCAGAAACTCGCAAAGACACATAAAAAGATCCTCAAAGATTACGATCTTTACCCAAGTGGGCTAAAGACTATGTGTCCTCAATGCGCAGCTAGCCATGTTATGCCAGGTAAGGATCTATGAGGTGTGAGTCAAGTGAGTAATCTTGTGTGCAATAAACCCCTAAATTTGAACAGCCGGCTAAGGTGAAGTAGGTTAGTCCAAAAAGGGAAAAATGTGACCAAGCGACGTACATTCAAGCTGGCTCTCAAGTTGAGGATTGTATTGGAAGACCTAACTGGAGCCAAAAGTTGAGCTGAGATTGGCCGGGAGCATGGATTACGCTCTCAAATGGTCACCCGGTGGAAGCTGATGAACCTGGAACGCGCGTCGGGGGTCTTCGAGACAGACCACACCAGGGGGGAAGCCCAGGCCGGGCTCGCTGAATTAGAGCGGATGGTGGGGCAATTGACGATGGAAGTGGCCGCCGCAAGAAAGCCTCGACCATCTTGACCTCTCGACTGTAGAACAATGGGAGGTGGTGGAAATGTTGGCTTACGTCTATCCCCTGACTGTGGCTTGTGATATACTCGGTCTGGTCCGTAGCACGTATACTATTATTAAGGCCAAGAGCGAGATGAAGTCGTGGCTGAAGCAGCCATCCAAGCAGTGGTGACAGAGTATCCTGAGTACGGCCCATCGGCGGGTAATGGCGCAGTTATAGCGTCAGGACTGGGAAAATCAAGCACAAACCGGCCCAGCATCTGATGTAGGAGTTGGACGTGCCTCTGTCGGTCAAACGTAAAACACACCGTAATACGAACAGTGCCAATGGCTATCCCCGCGATCCAAACCTGGTCCAAGACTTGGTCGTGGCACGGCTGACTAGGATTGAGTCTCAGATATCACCTACATCCGGCGCCACGCTGAGTTCATCCACCTATTCGTGATTATGGACGTGTTCGCCCAAGGCATCGAGGGCCGATAGTTGGGGCGCAGTCTGGATCAGACATTGAAGCTGTGCGCTTTGCAGGGGGCGTTGGCCAAACATCAAGCCCCAGAGATTTACCACTCTGATCAGGGTGGGCAACGCGGCCAAAGCTTATACTCAGCTGTTCCAGAAGGTCCAGGTGCGGATCAGTATGGTTGAGGTCGGGGCTACCAGGCAGAACGGTTACGTTGAGCGGCTCATCCAGACCATCAAAGAGGTTGAAGTCAGGGCAATCGCATCAAAAACCCGTCATCCATTCGGTAGCCAAGGTTGCATCAAACAATTATCAAAAACCGCTTTGCCAAGCCAAAATACCCGACTGAAGTCGCTCTCCAAGGCGCTGGCGCGCCGAGCGTCGACCTACGTTGACGCGTTTTTCCGTCCGCGTAGGCGGACGGTCAGCCGCTAGGCTTCGGTAGAGGACTTGCAGTCCTCGTGAACTGGGCCTTGAAATTACATGCGATTGCCCTGGGGTGAAGTTGACATGGCGGAGTATCAAGACTATCATGATGCACACTGCCAATTGGGGCAATTCCCGGATGATTGCTATGCACACCAGCGCATTTACTCCTCGCTGGGCTATCTCACCCCCGCGGAATTTGAAGCACAGTGGCGATCCGAGCAGGCTCAGACACTCGCTCCTTAACTAAGAAACAGCACAAAAGGGTCCAGCTCCTGGTGTGCACTACATCCTTGTCTTCACCATACGAAGTATAGCATCTGTTAACGAATGGAGGTAGTGATGACTGTATCAAGTGTAAAGCCGATCGATGTTGATTTTGAGCGAAGAAGGTTTCGCAAGGACGCTGCGCAAAAAGGTCGATTCAGTAACCAAACTTACGACAATGAAGCCAACATCGATAAGCGCACTCGATACATATTCAATAAGTTAATCTCTAGGACACTCCATGGACGCGGGTCATTGACTGAAAGAGAGAAAAAGACCGAGTTGAAAGCCCTTTTCCGCGTAGTGAGAGATGAGATCGTTTACCCTCTCCTAAACTTGCCCGTAGAAATCGCATCGTCGCAAGATCAGTTCGATCGTTGGCATAAGCAAAGATTAGAAACCCTAAAAGCCAATTGCCCGATCCGATGGGACAAAGGACCTGAACTACGGTTGGGTATAGCTCAGTTAATTATCAACCTGCACTGTAAATCCATATGGGCTTGGGAGTTGGTGCCTGGGCACCATTCGCACTGCTTTCATGCGACTATTACCAAAATCACACTTCGCCATCTACTGCATAGGAAGTCAAGTGGATGGACTCGGTGGGACTCCTACGACAGATATATGCAGTTCCAGTGGGACATCAGACAGATGGCAGAGGATCGAGACACTTATCCTTTGGGACTTGAATGCTGGAACTGGAATAAACAGAATCTCGATTAGATCAATCAGACAGTATGGGGATCCAAGACACGTACCGGTCTGGACTACTTGCTCTTGTTGCAAGAGCAAGTTCGGTCAGGGATAATATCGAGCCAAGCGCTTTTGACCTTTAATTAATCAAGTAAACCACTACCTCTGGTAGTGGAATAAGAAATGGTTCCACCAGGGTATTGAAGATGATGAGTATCAGGTATTTGCTCAATATGTGTGCAATTCAATAGAGAATTGCGCCTACTCGTCAGCTTTGTCAGGCTAATCCTGTCTGTAAATTCACGTCTATACAGCGTCTGATCGTCGAGCCCATCATCTGATAATAAGCTGAGATGAGCAGCTATCTGGATATGCATATTAGACAAAGTGGTAGAAGTGCGAATTTGGCGAGACCGTGGATGGTTAAGCTGTCTGAATGCACTTGATAGTTGAATCCAAGCGACTAAAAGGTATGGCTTGCGACTGAATACAACTTGGAACCTTCTGACATGGAGATCATTCCAAACCTTGGGCAATTTTTCGAGCCGCATGGCGTGCAACACAAAAACGCCCCAACCTTGCGGCGGGGCGTCAATGATCAGGGTGCAGCGAGCGTCGTTAGACCGCGTGCTCCTCGGTCTCGCTGAGCCACTTCACGTCCAACAGCGCTTTTTGGAATGCGCGGAGATCGGCGGTTTTGACGGTCCATAGGCCATCCTCTTCTTGTCCCTCGACGGAACCGTCGCTGATCAGCCAGCGTAGAGTGGCCTCGTCATGTCCAGAAAGCGCCGTGGCTTCGGCTAGTGTCACCCATTCGGGGGCACAGGCCCATGAGACTAACGTGTTCTCTGCCATCCTTGCCCCTACCTTTACTAACAAGGTGACCCGCGCAGGACTCGAACCTGCAACCAAGGGTTTAAGAGACCCTATGACCACATCACACAATCTCCAATGCCTACTTGTTCTAGAAGGCCAGGTGAACCTTCCAGGAAATACTTCGCTGGTTGCGAAGGTGCGTAGTGCGGCCGCCACGGCTTTGCGACCACTGTATCCACGACACGCCTCTCACCATCCAGCCAAACTACGCCTAACGGCATCCCTACAAAAAGCGTATGGATCGCTGCATCGGCAATCGTCTCTCGCGGATTGACGAAGAGCAGCGCCTCGCCCGGCTCCAACTTGCACCGGAACATGAAACCACGCAGCCGTTCCCACCAGTGGCGCAACACGCGGGGACGTGCAATGATCTCGCCGTTAGGTTTTTCCAATGTTACAAACTCCATACAGATCCTCTCTTGTGGTGCAGTTAAATTGCAGCACCCCGGCGAGCCAGGCCGGGGTGCTGCATCATCTTCAAAAGGAGATCACGGCACCTGCGGATTGAGATCACCACAGGTCCCATACAATCGACACGGATCCACGATGATGCTTTGGGCCTCGATGACTGGGATGGGCACCACCGTACCGGTGCCTTCCACGTACGTGTGCCCCGGGCACCAGTCGCCACCTTGGCCCGTCGGCGTGACCTTGTACGACGTGTAGTACCAGTACGCTTCACCGAACTCCCGCAGGTCGATGGGATACCCCCCCACAAAATGATCCCGCCATTCCCCTTTCTCCTCCCCGACCTTTCCGTACCACTCTCCCGGCTGGACGCAGATACCGGGCGGCGCCGAGCAGCCGCTGGTCGTGTGCGGCACGCCGGAGGGCTCGCTG
>DAOTUH010000213.1:0-17081 GCA_034437255.1 Anaerolineae bacterium | reverse complement strand
AACAGAACCCACAGGAGGCCAACACGCGATGACGATCACGGATAAATTGATAGATCAGGTAGCCACCAACGCGGCCCAAGCCCGTCTCGTCGATGTCTGCATCGGCGCGTTCTGGACTGCGGTGACCGTAGAATTGGCGGGGCAGACGCGTACCGGTATTTCCTCGACGTTGCACGGCGGCGATGACGACCATCACCACGGTGGCGGACCGCCCGTACGCGCGGCGGGCGCGCTGCACGAGCGCAGCGTGATGGCCCTGGCTGCGATGGCGCGGGCGCCATCGGTGCTGGAAGTCAGCGTGGGCATCGCCACCATCAACGCGCTGCTGGATGTCGATATCGAAGACTGCGTCAACGTCAACGCCGCCGGCCTCATCGTCGAGCGCGGTGCGGGCAAGAAGGTCGCTATCGTGGGCCACTTTCCCTTCATCCCACGCATCCGCGAGACCGCCGAGGAGACGTGGGTGTTGGAGATGGACCCACGAAAGGGCGATATTCCGGCCGCCCAGGCACCCGACCTGATCCCGCAGGCCAACGTCGTCGCGCTGACGGGCACCTCACTTTTGAATCACACCTTCGATGATCTGATTGTGTTTTGTCGCCCGGAGGCCTACGTCGTCGTATTAGGGGGCACGACACCGCTCTCTCGGGTCTTCTTTGATTACAGCGTCGATGCTGTGGCCGGTACCCGCATCGTGGATTCGACAGCTGCGCTGGCGACGGTCAGCCAGGGGGCCACGTTCAGACAGATTCGGGGTAAGCAGCTGCTCACGCTTTTCAAGAACAAGGCATAGAAAAAGCGGGGACAGGAAACGCCCTGTCCCCGCTAGAAGCGTAACGTCCTACTCAGTGTCGGGATGCACCAACGGCACAAAGGCCACGCCGCCCATATCGATCTTGCGGATCTTTTCACCAACGCGGATGATCTTCCATAGCGTCTGATAGCGACCCTTCGGCCCCACCGGAATAACCAAACGTCCCCCATCTGCCAGCTGTTCCACCAGGGGATTAGGGATCTGCGGCGGGGCTGCCGTGACGATGATACCATCATACGGGGCGTGCTCAGGCCAACCTTCTCGACCATCGCCGACCCGGTAGTGCACGTTTTCGTATCCAAGCTCCGCTAAGGTCTCTTTTGCCTGGGCTTGCAACTCAGCCACCACCTCGACGGTATAGACCTCCGTGTCCATTTCTGCCAAAATAGCGGCTTGATACCCGGAACCGGTACCCACTTCCAGAACTTTGTCTCCAGGTTCCACTCCTAACGCCTCCGTCATCAGCGCCACGATGTAGGGCTGTGAGATCGTCTGACCGTGTCCGATAGCTAATGGATAATCACCATAGGCCCTATTTTGCGCCTCCTTGGGAACAAAACGATGTCGGGGCACATTTTGCATGGCACTTAACACCTGAGGATCCTTCACGCCTCGCGCTTTGATCAGGTTCAACATCGAGCGTATACCCATGGATAACTCCTTCTAACTGCGTGAGTATCGAATCTTAGCTAACTTGAGCAGGGTTAACAAATAAGCTTGGGAGATATCTACCGCGTCGCTTCATCTCCCAGATCCCCCGCTTTCCACGGTGAAGCGGTTTTTCCCGCAGGCACCCAGAAACCAAAGATACTGCCATGTCCCTCTTCGCTCTCCACCCATACATCTCCGCCATGAATGCACGCAACCTCTTTCACCAAAGCCAATCCCGTCCCCAGGCCTTCAAATCGGCGGGTCGTGGTTCCATCTACCTGATAGAAAGGCTTAAAGAGAGACGCTTGATCCTTCTTTGAAATGCCAATGCCGTGATCTTCCACGGCAAAATAAACTTTATTGTCATCTGTCCAGATTTTGGAGACGATGGCCCCGCCGTCTGGACTGAACTTTATCGCGTTATCCAACAGCGCTTCAATAGCGAGTTTGAGATAGGAGGCATCTCCGTTGACGGGAGGGACTTTGCCCAGAACATTCAATTCGAGGCGGTACATGCCTGGCAACGCTTTCTTCTGCCAGCTATTGATCAGATTCTCGGTCAGGGAAACGAGGGATGTAGGATGGCGCGTCGCCTGTCCCTGATCCACTCTTTCCAGCACAGTTATTTTCTCTACAATTTGAGATAGCCGATGCGCATTACGGCGCACGACCCGAGCAGCCTCTTGCTGTTCAACCGTGAGCCGTCCCCAAGTTCCTGTGGCCAAGAGCTCCGTATACCCCAAAATCATGGAAAGGGGTGTGCGCAACTCATGGGAGATGTTCTGGATCATTTGATCTTTAAGGTGATCCGTCTGCGATAGCGCAGCATAGGCTTCCTGCAGCTCGTTGAGGCGTAAGTGGTTTAAACGACGATGACGACGTAGATTACTCACCACATCACCGATCACTAACGCGACTGCATTTAACACCAGGATCAACAGAATCTCCCGAGTCCCCACAGGCAGGCCTTCTCTCACCACAACTCCGCCCACCCATAGGCTGACAAACAGTGCGCAAATCCATGCCTCTAGGAACCCTACCGTTAGCGCGACGAGCACGATCGAGAGTATCAGGAGATAATCGGCAAACAGAATATTGCGTTGATATCCAATTAACAGGAAAATAATAAGCGAAAGATTAAGAATAATCAGCAACACAAACCGCAGCCAACCCAAATATTGCCACGAAAATCCCACATTGTGTCCTTTTAGGCGCTCCAACAGCGTAATTGCCAGGACGATAAAGACAAGATTCACCATAATCTCGGCCGAGAGTCCCAGCCAAAACTCAAAATCCTGCAAGGTGTTGATGCTCACGAGGCCTGAAAGGAGATACACCAGCAGGTTGAGCGCATGACCAACGAGGATGGTCAGAGCGGTGCCAACGCGGATGCCCCGCAGCCCTTTCCATCCTGCCACGCCTCCCATAAGGGCATGGGGCAAAATGGCCAAGAACTCGAAACCATCAATGCCATAAAAGGGCAGTTTGACAAGGAAGTTGAGGAGCGTTCCTAATGCGCCTACGATCATACCGGTGAGAGACCCACCCCAATATCCCAGCACTACCGGCACGACCATGTTCAGTGCCAGACTCGCCCGGGATAACATGGGATTACAGATAAAATGGGTCAGTTGACCGATGATAACGTAGGCTATCACGCCCACAAAAATTTTAAGGCCGCGCTCATGTTGAGAACTGTATTGGCTGATCTTCGATCGGAGATTCATACCATCAGTTTTCTCTCAATGTTTCAGAACATACCTAGACGCGAACAAGGCAACCGGAGCCGGGTTGATGCAGGTAACAAACACGACTGTAGGCAATCTAATATGCCTGAGCAACCGTTTAGGTTTGTGAGCGTCCAGGTCGCACCTCAGAAGACTAAATAGATACCTTCAAAAATGCCCTATTTCGGCTGTCCGTTCAAAGTCCACGTGGTCACCCATACGGGAAGTTATTTTTAACGGGTCTTCAGGATTTCGCCGGGTCGAAGCGAGATATTAACCACAGACTTCATAGATTCATATAGAAAATCGATGAAAATCTGTGAAAATCTGCGTAATCTGTGGAGAAAATTAAAATCGCTCTTTGGTCACCTTGCGAAATCCAAAAAAGCTTTTTAACAACTTCTATGGTTCAATGTTGCAATCTTCAGGCACCGGGTAAGGAATCTCTCCCTCCCAAACGGCGATCTCTTCTCCGGACGTGGCGATGATCTCCAGGGGGAAATCTTCGCATTTCTGCCATCGGAATGTCAGCTGGTTGTCAAGGATTTCCGTGTCTTGCCGAATCGTATCCAGATATAGACGGTAGTCACCAAGCCCCCCTTCGACAGAAAAACGCAATGTCCCGGTCCAGACACCCTGTTCATCATCTGCCTGCCAATCTTGCAGTTCGGGCGCCAGCAACGTCAGTGGAACAACGGCTGTCGGCGTGTCCGACACTTCAGGCGATAACGTCGGCGTCGATGTCGCCGTGGGTAAGTCTTCCTGTACGATAATATCCAGCTGGATCTGGCTGCTGATAGAGCGCCCGTCAGGTAGTCGCACTTCCCAGACGGTCTGGTACGTTCCAACTTCCATGGGCGCCCGTAACGGCAGCAACACCTGTACCTGCTCACCCGCAGCAATAGGTTCCAGCTTAAAGGTTCTGGAGATCGCCATTTGGTCGCCTCGCACAAAAGCCAACCGTGTTCCTTCTGGCCAGGAGACGCTGCCCCCGTTGCGCAAGGTGATATACGCCAGCACACTCGTTCCCGGTAACATTGCATGCTCGGAAGGGCTGGTATAAAGACGCAGCACCTCGGCGCGCTGCGTGGTCGTGGGGACCAACGACATTTGGTCCGAGGTGGGCGTCGCGGTCGGTACAGGCGTTATCGTCGAAGCCCCGCTCACGACCGTCGTCGCAGCTGCGGTCGGCGGTGAAGTGGGTTCATCCGTGACCTCGATCTCACCACCCGATACCTGCGCCACGAACTGAGAGAGAGTCGGTGGCAGATGATCTTGAGAAGCAGCCCATCCGCCGAACCCCAATACTAAGACAAAAGTAAGCAGGAGAAGGACCCTCCGCAACCCAGGCGTTCGCCGTTTCTCCTCGTCTTTAGCCTCAGAGGCAGCTTCCTCGGCCACCGAAGCCTCGGACTCCGACCATGCACGCAGCAACGGCTGGTTATCCGCGGGTTTTTCAGGAGACGGACTCTCGCGCGGTGATTTCCTGTCGACAAACTGGGCAGTATCTAAATCCAGGGCGTGCCTTAGCGCCTGAGCCATGCCACCCGCCGTAGCATAACGTTGCTCGGGCTCCTTGGTCAGGGTTTTCAATATCACCGCTTCAAACTCGTCAGAAAGTCCCGAGACGTGCTCTTTGGGCGACGGCACAGGATCATTGATGTGTTTCATCACGAGACTCATGGGAATATCTGCTTCAAAGGGCAACCGGCCCGTGACCATCTCGTAGAGCACGACACCCAACGAATAGATATCTGAGGCAGCCGCCCCCGACTCGCCCGAACCAATTTCGGGTGCCATGTAGGCTGGCGTCCCCACCATTGCGCCGCTGGCCGTCAATCCTGTAAGACTGAGCATCCGCGCAATGCCGAAGTCGGCCAACACCGGATCATCTTCTTCCGTGAACATAATGTTTCCCGGCTTGATGTCGCGGTGCACCATCTCCCGGCGATGCGCATAATCCAGGGCCTCTGCAATAGCGGCGGCGATGGTTCCCGACTTCTTTATGTCTAATGGTCCGTCTTGGAGACGATCCTTGAGTGTAGGCCCCTGGATGAACTCCATCACCATATAGTAAATGTCCAGATCCTCATGATAGTCGAAGTCGTAGACCTGCACGATATTGGGGTGACGCATCGTGGCGACAATACGTGCTTCGCGTTGAAAACGTGACACGAAGCCTTGATCACTCGCCAAAAACGGATGGAGGACCTTGACCGCCACCTGGCGTCCAAGCTTGGTCTGATGTCCCAGATAAACTTCGGCCATCCCGCCGTGCCCGATGTGCTCGGTGACCTTATAGTTCCCGAGCTGTTTTCCAATCAAGAACTGAACACTACTCACAGAAATCTCCGCTTTCTACTCACGTGTCTCCGCAGTCTCCTCCATCTGGCATGTACGAATCAACTCCCGCAACGCATTCCACGCACGATCAAAGTCCTCAGCCGGCACAAAGGAGTGATCGCGTGAGAAGGATGAGACGTGGAAAATGCTCACGCCGGCCTCCGCAATGGCTTTAGACAGGCTAGCCAGGTAACCTACGACTTCCAAATCCAGGGGTAGATCGAACGTGATCAGCCGATAATTGGGAGATTCTTCGAAGTCCTCTACCACGACGCTCCGTCCCTCCCAATCTCCCTGAAGCAACACCAGCGTAATGTCATCTTTGTCCCATGCCATGCCTGCAAAAGGATGTTCGAGAGTCTTGATCAACTCTGCTGCTGTCGCTGCTTCCGTGGTGGGTAAACGTAGAATCACGTAATCCTTTGCGTCCGTGAACAGCTTGGTCTCAGCCAGAATGTGCCGCAATCCAGGTGATAACTGCATCATGCACCTCCCTGAGGCTATATATGTTCTCCAGAACAAAATCCATCCGTTGAGACGACCAAACCATGTAGAAGGACGAGTTATTGCACGTCCTAGCCGCTGTACGCCATCACTGTAGGGGTTGGCTATGCAATTCCAACCTAATTATACCGTTTAACAGATCGAACACAACATGGTGACCGGTACGGATTTATTTCGGGTGGACGTGGGGGCTATTGCGTATTGCGTGTTTCGTATCCCCTCGTTGAGCTGGGGCCGGTCTCCCGACCGTGCTACCAGAGACTTCTGGTATAATAGCATGGCTATGGCTTTACTATCCGTTTCCAACTTGGCAAAATACTACGGGGCCGACGCAGTATTCACCGGCCTCACGTGTGAACTACACCGTCAGGAATGCGTCGCGTTGATCGGCCCCAATGGCTGCGGCAAGAGCACGCTTCTGGAAATCATGGCCGGAGATCTGGAACCCGACGAGGGGGCCGTCCATCAAGCTCGCCGCACGCGCCTCGGTTATCTGCCCCAGCATCCCGACTTTCAGAGTGACAAGACACTGTGGGAAGCGATGGAGTCCGTCTTTTCAGCGCTGTTGGATCAAGCCGCCGAGTTGCGGCGCCTTGAGGCACAGATGGCCTCTAGCGATGAAGCGACCCGCGCCGAGGCCATGGCGCGCTACGGTACCTTGCTCCACGCCTTCGAGGACGCCGGCGGTTTCACCTACGAGGCACGCATTTCTCAGGTACTCGGCGGCCTGGGCTTCGCCGAAGCGGAGTTCCACAAACCCATCGCCCACCTCAGCGGTGGCGAGAAGACGCGCGCGCTGCTGGCCCGGCTCTTGCTTGAAAAGCCCGATCTGTTGCTGCTGGACGAGCCCACCAACCACCTCGATATCGAGGGCATCGAGTGGCTCGAAGAGCAGCTCAAGACGTGGGACGGGGCCATCATCGTCGTGGCTCACGACCGTGCCTTTCTTGACGCCATCGCCGACCGGGTCTGGGAACTGGACTTCGGCACGCTGGAGACCTATCCCGGCAACTACAGCGCCTACACCGAGCTGCGGGAAGAACGCCGCGCTCGACGCCTGGCGGAGTACGAGGCCCAGCAAGCCTACATTGAGAAGACCGAGGGTTACATCCGCCGCTACATGGCGGGACAGCGCAGTGCGGAGGCCAAGGGTCGGCTCAAGCGCTTGGAGCGCCTGGAACGCCTGGAGCGTCCCAAGGAGCACGTCGAACTCAACATCGATCTCCAGACCACGCAGCGCAGCGGCGAGCTGGTGCTGGGCCTCTACGACGTCGCCGCTGGCTATCCCGACGACGGCATTCCGCTCATCCACGTGGACGAGGCCGAGATCCGCCGTGGGCAGCGGGTGGCCCTGGTCGGCCCCAACGGCTCCGGCAAGACGACGCTGCTCCGTACCATCCTGCGCGACATTGAACCGCTCATGGGACGGGTGCGACGCGGCGGCGCCGTCCATATCGGCTACTTCGCCCAGATCCAGGCGCATCTCGACGAGTCCAAGACGATTCTGAAGACCATCCTCGACGCCGGCATGGTCTCGGTGCACGAGACGCGCTCCTTCCTGGCGCGTTATGGCTTCCGGGGCGAGACCGTCTTCAAGAAGATTGGCGTCCTCTCCGGCGGCGAGCGCGCCCGCGTGGCCCTTGCCATTCTCGCGCTGCAGAAGGCCAACTTCTTGCTGCTGGACGAGCCCACGAATCACTTAGACCTCCCGTCGCAAGAACTCTTTCAGGAGATCCTTATCAACTTCGCCGGGACGATTCTGATGGTCAGCCACGACCGCTACCTGATCCGTGAGACGGCAACGCACGTTTGGGCACTGGACGCGGGCCTCCTGCATCCCTTCAAGAGTTACGAGGCCTACGAAGATTGGCACCAGGCGCGGCGCGAACAGTCGCCCGCGGCCAAACAAGCTCAGAGTCACCGCCGCCAGCGCGAGGACGAGGAACGCCGCAAGGAGCGGGAGCGTCAGCGTGCCCTGGCCCACCAGCAGGAGCGGTTGGACACACTCGAAGCGACCATCGCCCAGCTGGAGGAGCGGTTCAAGGCCTTGACCACGGCGCTCAAAGTGGCCGGGGAGCAGCAGGACGTCAACCGCGTCACCGAGCTGGGCGCAGAATATCGCAAGGTAGAGAACGAAATGAACAACCTGCTTGAGGAGTGGGCCGCCGTGGCCGAAACCCCAGGTCTGTGAGATAGTCTCCAGCACCCACGCACCGATCCATTGAGAGAAAGCAACGTATGGAACGAAGGAGCCGCCAACATGGATGAAACGTATAAGGACAAGCTGCTATCTGCTGCTGAATTCCTGATCGAACTGGCCCTCGCCGAGGACATCGGACCCGGCGACGCGACCAGCGACGCGACGCTGGCTCACGACACCACGCTGACCGGCTGCATCACGGCGAAAGTACCGGGCGTCATCGCCGGACTGCCGGTCGCCGAGTTGGTCTTTCTACACGTGGAGGAGAGCATTCGCTTCCGGCCCCGCGTCCAGGATGGGCAAGAAGTGGTCGCCGGCGAGATTGTCGCCGAGGTCAGTGGCCCCGCGCCGTCGCTGCTGGCTGCCGAACGTCTGGCACTCAACTTCTTGCAGCGCATGTCGGGCATTGCCACGCTGACGCGCGATTACGTGGACGCCGTCGCCGCGACGGATGCCACTGTTCTGGACACGCGCAAGACCGTGCCCGGCCACCGCCTGCTCGATAAGTACGCGGTGCGCATGGGCGGCGGCGTCAACCACCGCATGGCCCTCTTCGATATGATGCTGATCAAAGACAACCACATCGACGGGGCCGGCGGCCTCACGCCCGCCGTGGAGCGCGCCCGCGCTGCTCGTCCTGACCTGCCCATCGAGGTGGAAGTGCGCACGCTGGACGAGCTGCGGGAAGCGCTGGAGATCACGCCGCCTATAGATCGCATCATGCTGGACAATATGACCCTGCCGACCATGCGCCAGGCCGTGGCGCTCACCGCCGGGCGCGTGCCCCTGGAGGCCTCCGGCAACGTGACGCTGGAAACCGTCGCCGATATCGCGGCCACCGGCGTCGATTTCATCTCCGTCGGCGCGCTGACGCACTCCGTCCAGGCCCTCGACCTGAGCATGAAGGTCACCGCACCGGAGCAGACTGCCGTCTCCGATCCCGCCGGGCGCATTCAGGAGGTGAAGGCCGCCCTGGGCGACCACCTCGTCATCCTGGGCCACCACTACCAGCGCGACGAGGTTATTGAGTTTGCCGATTATCGCGGTGACTCGCTGCAGCTCTCTCGCCAGGCCACGGAGACCGACGCCGAGGTCATCGTCTTCTGCGGCGTCCACTTTATGGCGGAAGTCGCCGCCATCCTGGCGCAGCCCGGGCAGCACGTGCTTATCCCCGACCCGGGCGCGGGTTGCTACCTGGCGGACACGGCGACGGTGGACGCGGTGCGCGCCGCCTGGCAGACGCTGGGCGATGCTTTTGGCGACGCCGAACACGAGTTCACGCCCATCACGTATGTCAATTCCTCGGCGGCGCTCAAGGCCTTCTGCGGGAAACACGGCGGCATCATCTGCACCTCGGGCAATGCGCCAGATGTCGTCCGATGGGCGCTGGCGCGGCGGCCCCGCGTCTTCTTCTTCCCCGACCAGCATCTGGGGCGCAACACGGCCGCGCGCATGGACATCCCAGAGACGGAGATGCTGGTCTGGGATCAGCGGCACCCGCCGCGCAGTGAGGATCTCCAGGCGGCCAAGGTCGTGCTCTGGCCCGGCGCTTGCAACGTCCACCAGCGCTTCCGTACCGAGGACGTGCAGGCTGTCCGGGCGCGCTATCCCGACGTGCGCGTCATCGTGCATCCCGAATCCAAGGCCGAGGTCGTGGCGCTAGCCGACGACGCCGGCTCCACGGCGCACATCATCCGCGAGGTGGAAGCCGCGCCTCCCGGGACGACCTGGGCCATCGGCACCGAGACGCGCCTCGTCCGCCGCCTGCAGCAGGAGCACCCTGATCAGACCCTTATCTCGCTGGCCAACGTGCCGCCGTATTGTGCCACCATGGGCCAGATCACGCCGGAAAATCTTGCGGCGGTGCTGGACGGATTGCCGCGCGGCGAGCTGCGCAACGAGGTCACCGTCGATGCAGAGACCGCGAAGTGGGCGAAAGTAGCCCTCGAGCGGATGCTGGCGCTGTAGGATTCACGCATCGGAAAGGACAACACCATGCCCACCGAAACCGACGTCCTCGTCATCGGCTCTGGCATCGCCGGGACCACCGCCGCGTTGCGTCTCGCCCGGGATCGAGCGCGACACGTTACCGTCATCACCCGCGCGCAGGACCCGGAGGAATCGAACACGCGTTACGCCCAGGGCGGTATCGTTGCCCGAGGACCCCACGACAGCGCCGAGCTCCTGATAAAGGACATCCTCAGCGCCGGAGCGGGCTTGAGTCTCCCGGAGGCGGCCCGCTTGCTCGCGGAAGAAGGCCCGGCGCTGGTCGAACAGCTCCTGATCGAAGAGCTGGGTGTGCCCTTCGACTGCACCGACGACGGCACGCTCTCCTACACTCGCGAGGGCGGGCACACCGTCTCGCGCATCCTGCACGTTGGCGACGCGACGGGCCGGGCCATCGAGGTGGCCCTAATCCGCCGGCTGCAGGCGCTGCCCAACGTTACCTTGCACACCGGCATGACGGCGGTCGATCTCATCACGTCCTCGCACCACAGCAAGGACGTCCATGCCGTCTACGCGCCCATCACGTGCCACGGCGCGTACGTGCTGGATCGCGCCACGGGCGAGGTTCACCGTTTCCTGGCGCCGGCGACGGTGCTGGCGACCGGCGGCATCGGCCAGATCTACCGCCACTCCAGCAATCCCAAGGGCGCCCGCGGCGGCGGCCTCGCCATGGCGTACCGGGCGGGCGCGCGCGTCATCAACGCCGAGTTCGTCCAGTTCCACCCGACGACGTTGGCTGTGCCCGGCGCCGATAACTTCCTCATCTCGGAGGCGGTGCGCGGCGAGGGTGGGCGGCTGTACACGCCGGACGGGCGCCACTTCATGGACGAGGTCGCGCCCAAGTGGGGCGATCTGGCCCCCCGCGACGTCGTCGCCCGTGCCATCCACCACGAGATGTTGGAGCATCGCTATCCCCACGTCTTGCTGGATCTGGCCTCCAACATGGACAGGGCGCAGATCCCTGAGCGCTTCCCCACCATCTATCAGCGCTGTATGGAAGCAGGCATCGATATCACGCAGGAGCCCATTCCCGTGGTGCCGGCCGCGCACTACTTTTGTGGCGGCGTTCACGTGGACGTCTGGGGGTGCACGACGCTGCGGGGGCTGTACGCCGTCGGCGAGGTGAGCTGTACCGGCGTTCACGGCGCCAACCGCCTAGCCAGCACGTCATTGCTTGAGGGCCTGGTCTGGGGTGACCGGGCCGGGCGCCATATCGCGGAGCGCTCCGACCTCCGGTCCGTCGCAGTCGAGACGATCCCGCCGTGGGAGCCACCCAGCAAGCACGCCGTCGCCGATCCCGTGCTCCTCACCCGCGACGCCCGCGCCATCCAGAACATTATGTGGCTCTACGTGGGCCTGGCGCGGAATACACATCGCTTGAGCCGCGCCCTGAACGAGTTGGATCACCTCTGGGGCGAAGTTGACACCTTCTATCGCGCCACGCGCCTGGACGACAACTTCATCGGCCTGCGTAACATGGCTCAGGTCGCGTGGATCGTCACCAACGCCGCGTGGCACAATCGGCAATCACGGGGCGCGCACTACCGCGAGGATGCGCAGACACACGCTTTCGCCAGCCTTCACGACACCGACGGCCCGCTGCCCAACTCGCTGAGCGAGTGAAACCCGTTCGTAGTAAGGCACGTAGAAGCCGAGTGCCGTCGAGATGCGACTCCGTTGCCCTGCGTCGCTGACGACGAACGTCAGGTGACGTAAGCGAGGAAGTTGTGCTTCTGAAGATACGTTGCCACGGTGGACGGCAACAGCCCTTCTGCGTGCAGCGTCTGCGGATCCTCACCGGCGGCCAACCGCTCCCGGATCTCCGTGGCGGAGATCTCCAGCGTCTGCACCTCGTCTAGATAGATCACCCGTGCGCCGCGCTGCTTGAGTTCCGCCAGAAAGTCCCAGTTCGGCGCGTAGCCCGGTCGTGGACAGACGACGAGCATCGCCTGTGCCGTGAGCTTGTCGACGCGGTGCCACCGGGCGAACTCCGGCTCGTCCCCGGCGACCAGGTCGCTGCTCATTAGAAACATCAACTCGGTATCCGCGGGCACCTCTTCGCGCAGCGCCGCCAGCGTCTCCGCTGTGTAGTTCGGCTTCCCGCTGGCCTCGGAAAGCCGCTTCGCAATCCGGCTAACCTCGACGTTCGTCTCCGTCCCGGTCAGACATTGCTCAATCTCCTCGACAGCCAGCTCGCAGAGCCGCACGCGGTGCTCGTACGTCTCCGCCAGCCCCGTCTTGCCCGAGCCCACGGGATTCCGCCGGTAGACCGGCACCACAATCGCCCGCGCGATATCGAAGCCCTGCGCCTCAAGCGCTTGTACCGCTTCGCAGACGAGGAGCACGTGCGCCTGGTGCACCGGATTCGCCGAAAGCCCAAAAACCAGTGTCTGTCTCATCAACGACCATCTTGAGGTGCGACGCACTTCCGAAAGGACGTCCCATCCCAGCAAGAAAATAGGTAATCGTTTAGTTTTGTGAGCATACGACAGGTGCAACGCACTTTTGAACTCAAGTCTATGATATCCAGAGGCTTCTTGCGACGTTCACGAGGATTCAGTAGCATGTGCATCCCTAAGCATGTGTATCCCTAAGTGCGTCGCACCTCTTAAAATACTAAACGGATACGAAAATAGAGACCGTTTCGGAAGCCCGATAGCAAGCGGAGAACCGAAAGTGCGGTGCATCTTCACCAGAGTTATCACCACGTCCACGCCTCCAGCGCATCGACGCTGGGGAAACCCTGTGGATACTCGTCGTACTTGGGCTGAATTTCCTGTGGATAACCCGCGATGGGCATAGGATCCAGCTTGTGCCGGTTGCGCCAGCTGCGCAGCCCCAGTTTCTTGCAGACCTCCAACACGCGATCCGCACCGATGGGATAGCGCGCCTGCACCGCGCGCGTCAGCGCCTTCAGGTCCGCGCCGAACTCCACGAAGAGCCGCGTCGTCCGCTCGATCTCCGCGTACGTCATGCCCATCTCGTCCTCGTCGGTGAGCGGCGTGCCGTCGGGCAACACGCGCAGGCCCGGC
This sequence comes from Anaerolineae bacterium, assembly GCA_034437255.1. Lineage (GTDB taxonomy): Bacteria > Chloroflexota > Anaerolineae > B4-G1 > SLSP01 > G713. Next base: position 3,803 of record DAOTUH010000213.1, on the reverse strand, counting down.
GTCGGTGGGCGCTCGACGACGGCGTCCGGCACACCCAGCGCGCGTGCCAGCGCGCGCACCTGTCGCTTGAAGAGCCAGCCCAGCACCGCGAGGTCCGCTGCGCCATCGCCTCGCTTCGTCATGAAACCGGCATGCTCGCCCTCGCTACGGTTCCCCGTGCCCGCCACCAGCAACCCGTGCTCGTTCGCCACCGTCGAAAGCAGCGTCATCCGCAACATCGCCTTGAGATTCATCAGATGCAGCGGTGTGAGATCGGCTTCCGGCTCGGTTCCCAGCGCCGCACACGCCGTCTCGTACAGCGGCAGCACATCGACCGTCTCCAGCGTCAGGCCCAGCGCCGCCGCCACCTGCTGCGCGAACGCCTTGTCCTCCTCCACGCTCTGGCATGGCAGGAAGAAATAGCGGTTCTGCCCAGGCGTGGCTCGCTCCACCAACGCTGCTGTCGTCGCGCTATCGATCCCCCCGGAGATCCCCAGCGTAAAACCGTTGGCACTCGCCAGCGCCGCGCGGAGCCGCAGCCAGTTCACCAGATGCACGATCAATTCGTCGCCGACCTCGTCCTCCGTGATCAGCGCATGAATCGCCGCATCCGTCTCCACCAACCGGCGTCGCAGATCGCTGTCCTCCTCTGCTCTCAGTTCATCCAGATTCCAGTAGTTTGCCATCATCAGTCTCCACGGTAGTCAGATAGTCGTCTCGTCAAGTCGCCGCTTTGTCATTTGTCATTTTGAATTTGTCATTTGTCATTTTGAATTTGTCATTGTACGTATGCGTCCGTAGCGCTCACGCAATCACGTCTCTCACCGTCGCCGCCAGACCCCGCGCCCGCTGCGGTGCATCGCCCACATACGTCTCCGCGTTCAGGCATTGCTCCACGCGATCTGGGCTCAGATAGCGCCGAATCCTCACGTCCGAGCGCAGGCCCTGTACCAGCGGATTCTCCTCGCCGGCCCGCAGCGCCTCCCAGGCAGCCATGGTCTGCTCGCGGATCACCTCATGCATCGCCTGGCGGTCCGCGCCCGCGCGCACCAGCGCCATCAGCAGCCGCTCCGTCGCCGCGAAGGTGCCGTACGTCGCCAGATTGCGCGCTATCGCCGCATCGTTGATCCGCAGATCGCCCACGACGCGGTTCGCCACGCGGAGTAGCTCGTCCACCGCCAGAAACGCCGAGGGGATAACCTCGCGGCGATTACCCGAATCGTCCAGCGTGCGCTCCAGCAGCGAATGCGCGGCGTTGTCCCAGGCCACGCGCGGCAGCGCCGCCACGTAGCGCGCCAGCGAGTCGATATTCTCCGCGCTGATGGGGTTGCGCTTGAAGGGCATGGCCGAGGAGCCCACCTGTTTCTCGCCAAAGGGCTCGCTCCACTCGCCCAGCGGCGGTGACTGCAACAGTCGCAGATCGAAGGCGAAGAGGTAGAGCGATCCCGCTAGTCCAGCCAGCGCCGTGAGCACGTGCCAGTCCTGCCGGCGCGGGTACGTCTGCGTGGTGACCGGGAACGCTTCCAGATCCAGCGCCTCCAGCACCCGCGCTTCCATCTCGGTCGGCGTCATGCCGGTGCCCGCCAGCAGATCCGTGTACGAGGCCGACGTGCCCACCGCGCCCTTGATCCCCTTGCCGCGCAGCTCATCGCGCACGCGCTGCAGCGCCTCGAAATCGGCCGACAGATCCTGCGCGTACTGCGCCACCCGGTAGCCGACCGTCGTCGGCTCGGCGGGCTGCAGGTGCGTGAAACCCATACACGGTTGGTCGGCGCGAGCTTCGATGAGATCGGCCAACGTCGCCAGCAGCGCGCGCAGCCCCTCCAGCACCAGATCCAGCGCCTCGCGCTGGCAGAGCACATCGACGTTGTCCTTGACGTCCATGCTCGTCGCCCCGAGGTGAATGATCCCGCCGCCTACGGAGCACTGCTCGGCGTAAGTCTTGACCTCGGCCATCAGGTCGTGCCGGATCTCGGCCTCGATCTCGGCGGCGCGGGCCAGGTCGATATCGTCCTGATGGGCACGCAGATCGGCCAGCTGCTCGGCGGTGACCAGCCCCGCCTCGTGCTGCGCCGCCGCCAGCGCCACCCAGACGCGCCGGCTCAACCGGCGGGCGTGCATCTTGGACCAGATGCGGCGCATGCCCTCGCTGCCGTAGCGCCACGTGAAGGGGGAAAGATAGGTTTCGTGTGAGAAAGTCTCTTCAGACATAGACCGTGTTTTCCTCGATGCTCTTGGCAATGTGCTCTATTCGGATCCCTTGAATGCCGGCTGGTGTGAGGACATTAACTTGCGTTTCCAAAAGGCGTTCAAGATGCTCAGTAAACTCGACGAAGCGAAACCCTATGGGGCGATCAAATTCTACGACAAGATCGACGTCCCTGGTCTCCGTGGGCCGATTTCTCGCGTATGAGCCAAATAAGCCGATACGCTTCACGCCGTATTCCGATATCATATAAGGATAGTTTTCTCTCAAAATCCTGATGACGTCTTCTTTAGTCAAGATGCTCATGCATTCTCCTTCGACGTCTCACTCTCAAGCCTACCTTCCGGGATGCTCCAAGCATCCTGGAAGGTGAATGCTAGACTACAATCAGCTGCTCGCGCTCCGGGCCGACGGAGACGTAGCGGATAGGCGCGTCTGCCAGCTCCTCGATGCGGCGGAGATAGCGCTGGGCGTTCTCCGGCAGATCGTCCCAGGCGCGGACGCCGGTGGTGTCCTCAAGCCAGCCGGGCCACGTCTCATAGAGCGGCTCGACCTGCTCCTGCGTCGCCGTGTCGGGCACGTGATCCAGCACCTCGTCGCCCAGGCGGTAGCCGGTGCAAAGCTTGATCTCCTCGAATGCATCCAGGATATCGAGCTTGGTGACGGCGATGCCCGTGAAGCCGTTGAGCCAGCTGGCGTAGCCGATGGCGACGCCGTCGAACCAGCCGCAGCGTCGTGGGCGTCCCGTCGTCGCGCCGTACTCATGGCCCACATCACGCAGCTTCTGGCCCATCTCGTCGTGCAATTCGGTGGGGAACGGCCCGCCGCCCACCGACGTCGCGTACGTCTTCGTGATCCCCAGCACCTCGTCCATGGCGCGCGGCGGAATCCCAGCGCCCACGCAGGCGCCGCCGGCCGTCGGATTGGACGACGTGGTGAAGGGGTAGATGCCCCAGTCGAGCCCACGCATGATGCCCAGCTGGCCCTCCAGCAGGATCTGCTTACCCGCGCGGATGGCGTCGCGCACCAGTGGCATGGCGTCGACGATGCGGTGGCCCGCTTTCGTGCGCCATTCCTCGCAGAGCTCCATCAGCTCGTCCACCGTCACCTCCGGCAGATCGAAGTAGGCCAGCTCGCGGTTCTTGCGCGGCACCAGCATCTCCAGCCGCTGCCGCAGGCGGTCTGGATCGAGAATCTCGCCCACGCGGATGCCCTGGCGCGCCGCCTTGTCGCTGTAGGTCGGGCCGATGCCGCGCTTCGTCGTCCCTACCTCCCAGTCCTTCTTGCGCGAGCGCTCCTCGGCGCCATCCAACTGCCGGTGAAAGGGCAGGATCAGGTGCGCACGCCGGTCCACCACGAGGTTGCTCGTGTCAATGCCGGCCTCTTCTAGACTGGCGACCTCCTCCAGAAGAATGTTGAAATTCACCACCGTGCCCGGGCCCACCAGACACGTCGTCTCCGGGTTGAAGATGCCCGAGGGGACGATGTGCAGGGCAAACTTCCCGTACTCGTTGATCACCGTATGTCCCGCGTTGTCGCCGCCCTGAAAGCGGATGACCATATCGGCGTCCTGCGCCAGATAGTCAACAATGCGTCCCTTGCCCTCGTCCCCCCACTG
>DAOTUH010000212.1:0-7450 GCA_034437255.1 Anaerolineae bacterium | reverse complement strand
GCGAAACTGCCAGATCGCCACGACCAGACAGAGCACCCCAAATCCGAGCACAACTACCGCCGGTAAGATAACAGAGGGCAGACCCAAGCCGCGGACCGTGATGTTCTTCAGCCCCTCAATGGCCCAGGCCGTCGGCGTGAACCGTCCGATGAGCTGCACCGTCTCGCTGGTGAACTCCAGCGGGACCCACGCGCCGCCCAGCCCGGAGAGCACGAACATCGGCAGAAGCGAGAAGATAATCACTTGCTCCTCGTTCTTTGATAGACCCCCGATAAGCAGACCCAGGCCGCCGGTGAAAAAGGCGAAGGCGCTGACCACCAGAAGCGTCGCCAGCGGGGCGTTAGCGTAGGGCACGCCGAAGAACAGCTGCCCAACGATCACAAGAAGCATCAACTGTCCCAGAATCATCACGAACATGGCAAGGAAGTGCCCGGCGAGAACCTGCAGCCGGCTCATGGTTGTCGTAAGCATACGCTGTAAGGTGCGCGTCTTGCGCTCGGCTACCAGGATTTCGGCGGCGCCGATAAGCCCGGCGATGGCAAACTGCGCCATCATCCCAGCTGACGAGTGTGCAAAGGCGTTGGCCTCTGCGGCACCCTCCTCGCGCTGGCCCGTACCGGTGGCCTTGACGGTGAACGGCGGATCTTCCCACGCCGCGACCGCATCCGTCAGCGCATCCTGAAGCGCAGCCTCCCGCGCGACCGGATCGGCGTAGCGTTCCGGCGCCGCCTCCGCCAGCGCATCCACCGTCAGCTGGGCAGCCTGCACCGCTGTCAGCAGCCGGCTCACCACGCCCTGGACGTGGGTCTGCACCGTCTGCGCAGCCTCGGAGTTCGGATCGGCGATGAGCCGCACCGGAAGCGGAGCCCCCTCCCAGACGCTCTCGCTGTAGCCCTCCGGCACGATGACGGCGGCCGCCACGTCCTCGTCCTGCACCTGTTCCGCCAGCGCTGTCGCGTCCGTCGCCTCTGCCACAACCGGGCGGATCACGTCCGACGCCGCCATCAACGTGACCAGACGGGCGCCCAGCGCCCCACCCTGATCTTGGTCCAACACCACAACGGGCAAGCGCGGATCGCCGTCGCCGCCGCTGAAGACCGTGCCAAAGAGCAACGTGAAGACCAGGGGCATGGCGAGCAGGAAGAGAAAGGTCTTCCAGTCCTTCACGAGCTGATAAAGATCCTTGAGTGCCAAATCTAAAACGCGCATAATCTGTCCCCTCGTCTGGAATATGGACTGAACAACAGCGTGGAAGTCATAGAAAACCCCGGTTCACGCAAAGCGGCGTTGGAAACGCGCACGCCCAATGATGAAGAAGACCATGCTCCAGACGAGCAACCCGCCCGCGTACAACAGCATGCGAGAGACGGCAGCGTGGGTCATCACCGTGCGCCACAGTTTGTACACCCAGCCCTGGGGCGTGAGCAAGGGCAGGAAATCGATAGCGCGTCCCGTCAGCCCGCCGCCGGTGAAGGAATCGACGATGCCCAACATGCCGGTGACCACGACGACGCCTCCGTAGACCAGGCCGGTCTGCCGCGTGTCTCGCATCCACGAGATGACGAAGATGCCGAAGGCCGTGGACGAGGCCACGGTCGCCGCCGTTGCCAGCGCGATGCCGCCGGCGTCACCGTAATCGATGCCAAAGGCCAGCGTGCCAAAGATCACCAGGACGATCACCTGAACCAGAATGGTGAGAGCGTTGGCGAGGAACTTCCCGCGCAACACCGTGCCCACGGTCGTCGGCGTGGTGAAGAGCCGGGGCAGCGTCCCCGCCTCCGCCTCGTCCAGAATCGTCTGCGCCGAGGCCGTCGCCGTGAAGTAGGCGTAGAAGACCATCATGCCCATCTGGATGATGCCCAACATCGCCCCAAGCGGCGACTCGGATGCCTCACCTGCTTTCTCAGCGGGCGGCTCCATGGCGATGTAGCTGCCCGCGCTGGCGGATTCGCCCTGTTGTTGCGCCCAGGCGATGTATGCGTTCACGCTCGCCTGGATCTGGCCCGAGGGCACCGAGAGCGAGGCGTCCTCAAACTGCGCCATTATCACGGTGGAGACGATGCGGCTGCCGGAGAAGCCGTCCATGAACTGTTGCAGGATCATCTTCACGATGCCGGGGCCAAGTTCCAGCGTGGGGTCCTGGTAGAGCTCCACCTGGGCCTCTGCGTCGCCGCTCTGATCCACCAGCGCGTCGGTGAGATTCGCGGGGATGACAATGGCGACGCCCGCCCGCTGCTCGTCCACGGCCTGACGCGCGCTGGCGGGATCAGGCGCCAACGTCACCGCCAGCACCTCGCCCAACTGCTCGCTCTGCAACATATCGATGAGCATCTCGCCCATGTTGAAGCCGGCTGATCCCGTATCCAGATTGGCTACCTGCACCTTGGTCTGCGGCAGCGTAAAGCCCTCATCGCCACTGCCCAGGCCGCCGAACATGAGAACAAAGAGGCCCGTGACCAGCAGCGGTACGCCGAACATGAATGCCAACGAGAACGCGCTGCGAAATGAATGTTTGATGTCTTTCCAGGCGATATCTAGTGTTTTCATACGCCTCCTCTGACTCTGATAAACCCTAGTGTTCTATACAAGTGTCAATTGCTGAACGTCCCAAGGCTTCCTCAAGTGGGAGTAGGGAGTAGGGGAGGCCCGGCAGTTGCCACGGGCGGAGGGCCGTTGGTCTAAGAAAACTGCAGGCCCCGCGCGACTCCGTCGCATGGCGAAGTCGGTCGGGACAGGCATGTCCAGGAGCTACGACCCGCGCCGCCTGGATGCGGCTACGGAGGTGGACTTTGCAAGCATGGCCCGGCGAGCTTTTATCACCAGATTGTTTCTTAGTCTTCATCACAGCTCATCCAAGCCGTTCATCATATCCCGCTTGACGAACCATTAGTCGCGTAGAGCGCGCCCTGTGAGATGCAAGAAGACCGTCTCCAGATTCGGCTCCATGATGTCCACAGACGTAATACGAACGCCCGCGTCGTTGGCGGCGCCAAAGAGCCGTGGCAGCACCAGGTTGCTGTCGTCGACCAGCAGATGAATCGTCCCGTCTTCCGCAGAGACCGAGTCCACACCGTCGGTGGCCCGCCACCGCTCCAGCACGTCCTTCGATTCAGTTGCATCGATAGTCAACGTCACACGATCCAACTCGCCGACGATGTCGATGAGCTCCTCGTGCGTGCCGTAGGCGATGATCTCGCCGTGATCCATGATGGCGACGTGATCGGAGAGCTCCTGGGCCTCCTCCATGTAGTGCGTCGTGTAGAGCACCGTCATACCCTCGGCGTTCAGCGCCTTGACGCCGTCCAGGATGCGCCGGCGGCTCTGCGGGTCGATGCCCACGGTCGGCTCGTCCATGTAGATGATCTGGGGCTTGTGCAGCAGCGCCACGCCGATATTCAGCCGCCGCTTCATGCCGCCGGAGAACGCTTTGACGTGGCCCTTCTGCCGCTCCGTTAGGCCCGTCAGCTCCAGCACCTCGGCGACCCGCTGCTCAAGCGCCTCGCCGCGCAGATTGTACATCTTGCCCCAGAAGATCAGATTGCCCCGGGCCGAGAGATCCTCGTAGAGCGCGATCTCCTGCGGCACCACGCCCAACGTCTCCTTGACACGCATCGGCGCCTTGGTGATCGAATGCCCCATCACCCGCGCATCCCCCGCCGTCGGCTCCAGCAGACAGGAGAGCATGGCAATCGTGGTCGTTTTCCCTGCACCGTTGGGGCCGAGTAGGCTGAAGATCTCGCCCTGGTCTATGGTAAAATCGACGGACTTAACGGCGTGGACGTCGCCGTAGTCCTTGTCCAAGCCCTGGACGTGAATCGCGTACTTTTCTGGCATAGGTCCCTCCGTTGGTGGCTGTGTAGGTGATCCAAGGTACGATTATATATCATCTCCGAGGAATGCGTATTGCGTGTTGGACGTTCGCTTGGCAAATCGGCGAATTATGGCATACTGGCGCGTGTGGATATCATACACATCACATCGACCGACACACGCTATACGGTCCGCGAAGCTCTGCGCCGGTCTTCCGCGCAGCGCGCCCTCCTGATCCTGCCCTGGGGCGTTGACCACGGGTGGGACTCCGCCCTGGATTACGAAGTGATCGGGGCTGCAGCCCAGGACGAGCAGATCGATATCGCGTGGGTCATCGAGGATTTTGAATATCGTGCGCTCCCCCGGGAGATGGGCTTCCCCGTCTTTAAGAGCCAGGACGCGGCCGAAGCTTACGTCGCACAACACGACGCGTTCCCGCCCATGAAGCTCAAGCCCTACCCGGAGCGCCCACGCCGTCCCCTGTGGGTCGAAAAACCGGAGCCACCGCCACTGCCCGTGCCCAAGGCGCGTCCCGTCTGGGTGATTCCGCTCCAGGTCGCCGCCTTGCTCGCCGCGCTAGTTGCGGTAAGCATCGTCGCGTTTTTGACCATCCCTGACGCCGAGATCACGCTGACGCCAGAAGGCGCCACGTTCCAAGCCATCGTGCCCATCTCCGTGGATCCGGCGCTGGAGCAGGTGAATCTACAGAGAAATCTCATCCCCTCCCGGCGCGTGGGCGACGAGTTCGAGGCCTACGCCGAGGTGGGCACCACGGGCCTGGGCATTTCCTTCGAAGGACGCGCCCAGGGCACCGTCGTCTTCACCAACCAGCTGGGCCAGGATTACACCGTGCCTAAGGGAACCGTGGTCCGCACCTCCGCCGGCTCCTATCCCGTGCGCTTCGAGACGACACAGGAGATCACCGTGCCGGCCTTTGGGCAAGCACCGGCGCCCGTGCAAGCGCGCGAGGAAGGACCCAGTGGCAACGTTGGCGCCTATCAGATCAACTTCGTCGAGGGAACCGTGGGATTTGCGCTGAAAGTCACCAATCCCGATCCCATCACCGGCGCGCAGAGCCTGGAAGTCGCCGCCGTGTCGGAGGAAGATAGAGAGCGTGCCTGGGGCCTTGCCGCGCAGCGCGTTCTGGCCGAGGCCTTCAACGGCCTGCAGAGCGAGGATTATCTGGAGCCAGGCGAGTTCCTGCCCCGCCAGACGCTGGTGATCCAGGCGGCGCCCAAAGAAGCGTACACCCATCTCGTGGGTGAGCGCTCCGACACGCTGGGCGTAACGTTGCGGCTCCTGGTGACCGGTCAGGCCGTCAACGCCAACGATATTCAGAAAGTCGCGTACCGGCGCCTGGTTCAACAACTCCCCGAGGGCTACCGGCTCACCGACACCCGCTTTGAGATCGGCGAATCGGCAGAGGAAGACGTGGGGCCTGGCCTTTTCACCTTCTACGTCACGGGGTACGGATATGCAACCGCCAGGATTGATCCCAACACGGTCAAAGCGGAGATCCAGGGCATGCGTATTGAGGAAGCCAAGGCGTATCTGAGCGACGCGCTTCCCCTGGCCCAGCCTCCCAAGGTGACCGTGACGCCTAGCTGGTTCCCTTTCCTCCCCCGACTGTCCTTGCGAATCGGCATGCACGTGACGAAAAATACTTGGCCCGAGAAGTGACATGCGTTACCTGGCCCTGGATTTAGGCGACCGTCGCATCGGTATCGCCATCAGCGACGCGACCGGCTTGATCGCCCGCCCATTGGAAGTGATGAAGCGCACGTCGCGCGCGGCGGATTTCGCCCACGTCGCCGAGCTGATCGAGAAACACGACGTGGAGACGCTGGTCGTCGGCCTGCCGCTTAATATGGACGCCACCGAAGGCCCCCAGGCTGCGTGGGTGCGGGATTACAGCGCCGAGCTGGCCAAAGTCGTCGAGTGCCCTCTGCACCTCTGGGACGAGCGGCTCAGCACCGAGGATGCGGAAAAGATTATCCATCAGCAGGGCAAGACCGTCCGCCAGACCAAAGAATGGATCGATGCGGTGGCGGCGGCGGTGATTTTGCAGAATTTTCTGGATCGCACATCATGACTCCTTCGAAAATAGCCAGGATTAATAGAATCGCCCTCCTATAAAATCCGTTCAATCCGTTGACGAAATCTCCGTGCTTGGAGAGTAGCCAATCATGAGTCAGAAGTCACGAGTCATCAGAGTATAGAGAAAAGGTTATGAAACCAATTTATCGGTTATTACTGGTTACGAATATACTGGTTTTGCTGGCATTGGCTTGTTCTGCCGAGTCGCTTTTTCTGAGTACCTATATCGAGAGCCAGGAGGAGGCGCTTTCGCAACCCGCCGGCACGGACGAGACGCCGGTCTCCTTTGTGATTGAGCCGGGACAGAGCGTGGAGGTCATCGCCAACCAGCTGGCAGGTCAGGGCTTGATCAGCGACGCGCAATTGTTCCGCCGGTACGTGCAGTACAAAGACCTGGACGCGGGCATTCAGGCCGGGACGTACACGCTTCGCAAGACCATGACGATCCCGGAAATCGCCCGCGCATTACAGGCGGCCCAGGCTCCTGAGCAACAGGTCACCCTGCCGGAGGGAAAACGCATGGAAGAGCTGGCGGCGCTGGTCGCCGAGCAGACCACCATCTCGCCCGACGCTTTTCTGCGGCTAACGCAGACCGGGTGGCGCGAAACAGATCTGGTCACACAGTATCCTTTCCTGACCAACATCCCCATCACGGGGACGCTGGAAGGGTATCTCTTCCCAGATACCTACCGGCTGCCGACAGAAGCCACGCCCAATGATCTCGTGGATCGCATGCTGGCCAACTTCGACCGCCAGGTGACGCCGGAGATCCAGCAGGCTTTCCAAGCGCACGGTCTGACGCTGCACCAGGGCGTCACGCTGGCCTCCATCGTCGAGCGCGAGGCCGTTGTACCTGCCGAGCGGCCCGTCATCGCCGGCGTCTATCACAACCGCCTGCGCGACGGCTGGCCGCTCTCTGCCTGCCCGACGGTGCAGTATGCGCTGGGCTACCGCCCCGACGAGGGCGATTGGTGGAAGAGTCAACTTTACTTTGACGATCTGGAGATCGACTCGCCGTATAACACCTATCGCCACCAGGGCCTGCCGCCCGCGCCCATCGCCAACCCGGGCCTGGCAGCCATTGAGGCTACCGCGTATCCTGCTGAAACAGAATACTATTTCTTCATGGTGGACTGCAGCAAAGGCGACGGCAGTCACGTCTTCGCCAAAACCGAGTCCGAGCACATGACCAACTTCGAAGCGTGCGGCGGGGTGATTACCAGTCCAGAGCAATAGCCACTCCAATCTGACACTACAACAAGGCTTTTATCTGGGACACGGACAAACACGGACTGCGCTCACGGCTTCTCTGTGCCATTCCGCAAAGGTGCCCTTGTCAAAGTAATAAGTAACTTAGGAATCTTGGCGTCTGTCCGACCTTTGCTTGGCGGCGTCTTGGCGTGAGGCATAACTTTTTTTTCAGGTGAGTCAATTTTGGCTGACCTGGGAAGTGGATCTTCTGCTCCAACGAAATCTCGTTGGAGCACTAAACAAAAAAACGCCCCTGACCAAAATCGGGGGCGTTTGCGCACAGAAACCGCTT
>DAOTUH010000211.1:0-2895 GCA_034437255.1 Anaerolineae bacterium | reverse complement strand
GGCCGCATGGCCGATCCGGCGGAGTTCGGACAGGTCGCCGCGTTCCTGCTCTCCCCGGCGGCGGCGTACGTCACGGGCGTGACGATGCTGGTGGACGGCGGTATGGCGCGCGCGGTGATGTAAGCACGTACGTGAACGGAGCGCCGAGGTATGCATACCTCGGCGCTCCGTTAGTGCATATTGTACGGAGGAACATGCACCCCATCGATACCTAACAAGCGTACATCAGGCCATGCAGTCCGATCGTACGATTAGGGACACGGCATGCCCCAATCATACACGTAAATCCTCACCGTCACACCGCCGTCAACGCCGCCCCACCTGCCGAACATCCCCTTGTAAATGTCGGGCAAGCGAAATTCGACCGGGTGTCCGGTCCCCCGATAATAGTAGCCGTACGTGTGATTCTCAAGATCCTGGACGTCCGCGATCCTCGTCTCCCCATCAATTTCTAGATTTGGGTGGAACGCGCAACAGGAGTTCTCAGTCCATTTATATTGAGCGTCGCCGTATTGATCGACATTGGCATTGCTACTTCCGCCAAAAAACGTCCCTTCTGCGAAAAGGATATACTCTACACCTTCAGCGAGCGGGAACTCAGTGTAGATCGACGAATCCCGGGTTGGGAACGGGATGTAGATAGGCACGCCCGGCGCCGGGCTCACTGCCAGTCGCAGCGCATCTTTTGCCTGCGCAGTAGCACAAACCGACGTGGCGGTGGCATATTGCCCCTCTGCCTCAAACGTCGCCATCGCATCTTGACTACTGATCGTAGGGACGGGCGTCTCTGTGGGCACCGGGGTAGGGCTTGGTCCTGTGGTGGGAGAAGGCGCCGGTGTGGGAGAGACGGGCGTGGGCTCGACGAGCACCGTAATGATAGGCTGGGGCTGAAGTTGCGGCGTCTGATCCGCGACCAAGTACACAATTCTTGTTATTTCCTGAGGATATCTCAAGGTAAGTATCGCGATAACACAACTGAAAACGGTAGCGAGCAAACCGACGATGGTAATGAGTTTTTCAACTGTACGCCAGCTTCTTTCCCTATTCATAGTCACTCCTGATCGTAGGCGTTTACGAGTTTGCCGTATTGAGAAATCTCTGTGTCATAAGAAATCTAGAAAAGTGCACGGTACTGAAACTTGAACGCAGATGTCGATTCCCACGAAATGGTCGGCGGGCAGGGACATTCACCGATCACGAGCGAAAAACAAGGCGATCCCCAACAATGCCGCGATCAGAGAGGCCAGGCTCCTCATACTACTCGGGCCGTAGTCGTGAAAAGCACTCGCGCTATACCAGAAGAAGATCACAAACAGCGTAAGCCCCCGATACATGATCCGGGACGCATCAGTGGAGAGCGCCATAACGTGGTAGAAATCTATGATTTGATTCCTCAGCAGATACCATAGCCCACCGCCTGTAATCAAAACCCCGGGCAGAAAGGCGATCCAGGGAGAGATATGCAACCCGTGGACAAAATGCCCCACGTCCCCCCGGTTGCCGACGAAGGTACGCACCGGCAGGTAGCTGAAGAGCTCCCCAATGTTCATCACCGCGAACCAGAAGATGAACTGGTAGAGCCACTTGCGCTGTCGAATGCTGTCCAGTGACAGGAGTCGCAGGCACAACACAAAGAGAACGAGGTTTGTCACGAGTGCACTGACCGCGATCAGCGCGGCGGCACGGCCCTGACCGGCAGCATACAACGCCGCGTACTCCACAGCCTCGTCCACCTGCAGCAACGTCCAGTCGCCATAGTGAATGGCAAAGGGTGCGCTCTTGTGACCAAGGGCCCAGGCCACGCTGCTGTGGGTCCATTCGTGAAGTAATACCATCAGATGTCGGGTAGCAAATAACGTGAGCAGCGTGACTATGGCATATCCCCGCTCCCAGGCGTCGGCGATGCGCGCCTCCACGTCGGTCGGGGACTTCAGGCTAGACTTGAAGGTCTCCGGCGCCAGTCCGCGCAGCCGCGCGTCGGCCTCGCGGATCTGCTCGATAAAGGCGGCGCTGATCAGCCCGCCCGAGGTGGTGATATGGGTGGTGTTGGTCATAGGGTCTCCGTTCGGTAGTCTACACGTCCTCCAACATCAATGGCGCAGGCAGTTCCACGGTCATCTGCTGCGCATCCATAAAAGCCTTGGGACTTTCGAACCATGCCAGCACAGTCTCGCGCCCAAGTTTCGTCGGCTCTGATCTGCGTAACGTGTCATACGAAGCATAAGGCCACTCGCGGAAATCATCCACGAAGCCGTGAATCTCTGGATTGCGATGGATATACGTCACCAAGCATCTGAAATACGGTACGCTGTTCACCTCAATACGGCGGAAAGGTCGCTCAAAAAGCGAGCCTGTTCGTCCATACGCCTTGTTGATCCCCTTGGCGTAGGCGTTGAACCAGTTGGAGAAGTATTGACTCGGAGACTTCGACAGGTCTTGTTTGGTCTTCACCCGGATCAACAGGTGAAAATGATTCCGCAGCAGACAATAGGCGTACGTATCCACCACCGGATGCACGTGCCGGGTGTAAAGTCGCAGGAAATAACGGTAGTTGCGGTGTTCGATGAAGATGTTTTCACCGTTGTTACCTCGATTGTAGATGTGATAGAATTTGCCGTATTTGAGAGGTGTTGGATTGGACATAGATGATCCTTTTCCTCAGACCAGACCTGTCAGGTTTGCCAAACCTGACAGGTCTCGCCAAGCTCACGGTCCTGGCGCAACGCCAACACACCGAAACCCGATGTTGTTGTTACTGTTGTTCGGGTTGTTGTTGCGGTTCGCCACGCGGACGTTGTTCCAATTGTTGTTCCAGCCGCCCCCGCGCAACACTCTGTTTTTGGCCTGTCCCCAAGCTGTTCGTAGCCGGCGATTTAGTGCCGTGAGAGCGCGCGT
>DAOTUH010000210.1:0-14685 GCA_034437255.1 Anaerolineae bacterium | reverse complement strand
AAACGAATCCTGCTCCAGCTGCGGCTCGCTCACGTCCAGCACCGCTCGCACCTTGGCCGGCAGGTAGTGCTCCATAAACGCCCGCGCCGCGCCTGGTCGCGCCAGCGTCTCCCGGAAAAACCGGTCGTGGGGATTGGTGATCTCGGGCATAGCCTTGACCTCGTTATCTCGGCGATTCTCGTGATGCGAAAACAACCTCTACCTATTATTATAACGGAAACCCGCCGCCCAGACAAAGATTACCCGAGAGAAGTAAACGAAGCAGTTCCAGAATGGCTCAGACACAATAGCAGTTTCCCATCATGTTTGCCACCCGCATCACCCCCGACTTCATTTACCTTGCTTTCGTCTATACATATTCTACGGTGCAGGAGCATTTTCGCCAACTCATTCACTTCGAAATCCCAAGACCGTCATCTCTCTATTAACGGCAGGATCAGGCAACTTGGCCCGCCGGTCCCTTTGACGAACTCGGAGAGATCCAGTGGGTGCACGGTGACCCCCGCGCGCTCCAGGGCCGCAATGGTGTCCGCGTTCCGCGCTTCGGCAATGACCTGGCCCGCACCCAGCCCGATGACGTTGCCACTGATGAAGCCGGTCTTGGGGACAGTGAGGACCTCGAAGCCGGCGAAGAAGGCCGGCGGGAAGACACCGGCGCAGGCCAGCACCCGGCGCGGGCCGACAAGGCTCAGCATGCCGCCGATGTGCAGCGACGGCGGTGGCACGTCCGCCACACGGAGCACATACCCCTGCGGTTCCAGCAGCGCCGCGAGCTGAGCGAGGCCCGCGTCGTTGGTGCGCGACGAACGCCCCACAAAGGCGACGTCGCCCGCCAGGATCACGTCGCCGCCCTCGACGGTGCCCGGCGCGACGATGTGTCCGAGCTCCGCTTCGCCGCGCGCCGACAAATACTGCGCCATCCAGGCCGGCTCGCCCCGGCGGCTGGACAAACCCATGCGCAGGCGGATGAAACCAGCGGGCGTCGCCAGCGCCACGTCCTGGGTAAAGACGCTGTTGGGATGAGAGGGCAGCTCCTGGATCGTCCAGACGTCTGCACCGGCATCGGCGAGCGTCTGCCGCAGCGCTGCGTGTTGAGCCTGGGCCCGCGCCCGGTCTGCCGGGGCCGTGAGGTTGTGCGCCGCCAAGTCGTGCGCGCCGAGATACGCTTCGCCCGGCGGGCAAACGATGACGCGAGTCAAGGCATCACCTACGCGGCACGGTGGGGACACCGGCCACGGCTTTCGGGTGGGGGCGGCGCCACTTTGGTGGCACGGTGGGGACACCGGCCACAGCTTTCGGGCGGGGGCAGCGCCTTTGGTGGCACGGTGGGAACACCGGCCACAGCTTTCGGGCGGGGGCAGCGCCTTTGATGGCACGGTGGGGACACCGGCCACAGCTTTCGGGCGGGGGCAGCGCCTTTGGTGGCACGGTGGGGACACCGGCCACAGATTCAGAAGGCTGAGGTTTCATGACAATCTCCACTTCCTATTTCAGAGATCGCGCAACACGACCGGGAGATAGAGGGACTCCCAGATCCGCAGGACAATGAGGCCATCCAACGGCGGGAGGGTGATTTGGGTGACGACGCTGCCATTGTTGATCTCCGGCGCCTGCGCGCCCTGGATTTTGCGGTAGCGTCCACCCAGCTCGACAGTCTGCGCCGTCGAGGTCGCGTTGACCAGCGCCACGCCGCCGTTGTAATCGCGCCGCCAGACCTCGCGCGAGCCTTGTTGCAGCCGTACGTCGTCCAGCCAGACGGTGCCGGTCGTCACGCCCAGGCCGAAATGGAGAGAAGCCTCCGTGTCATCTCCGGCGGAGAGGCCACGGAAGGTGTATTCTGTCCACGTCGTGGTCACCCCGACGTCCTCGAACCAAAGATACCCCGTCCACGGCTCCGACGTTTCCTGAACCCATGCACCCACAGTGCGCGGCGCGTCGGCCTTGGCCCAGAAGGAGAGCGTGTATTCGGTGCCGGAGATGACTTCAACCGGCGCTTTCGAGAAATCCACCCGCCAGTCGGTGCCCTGGCTCCGCGTCACCTCCACCCGGGCCGACGCGGCACCTTCCGCCGCCGTGGTCGTGTCCTGCGCCACCGTGGCTGCGTAGCCGTCGTCGGCCCAGAGCGTCCAGGCCCCCACCCCGGTCTCGAAGGTCCCGTCCCCGAGCAGGTTCGGCGTCGTCAGTGGAGGCAGCGGGCGGAAAGCATCGCCGCACGGCTGATCTAGATAGCCGCGTCCGGCCCCGGCGTTGTCGTACTCGTCGAACCAGAGCAGGCCCAGCGAGCCGTGCCCGTTGGTGTTGATCTCGTAACTGAAGAAACCGTCGCCCAGCAGCGCTGTGGTCAGGCCAAAACGCATCTTCCGGTAGTTGGGAACAAAGTCGGGATCGTCGGCCGGATTGTCGTACACGCCGTCACCGTCGGGATCGGGGCTACCATCATCCTCGTAAGTCTCAATCATGGTCAGATTGGGATCTTGGGCCTGGGCCAGCCACTCCATATAACTGCCCTGCGGCGCCGGGCCGAAGACCGTCTGCTGCCAGGGCATCCCGTAGGAGCGTCCATCGTCCAGCGGAAAGCCCTCAAAGTTGTTGCCGTTGAGCAAGTCGTAGTTCGCCATGCCCCAGTTGGCGAAGATGATGGTCTCCCGGCCGACGGCGTCGCGCAGCGCCTGCTCGTAGCGGCGAATGCCGGCGTTCCACGCGGCGTCGAAGGCCCCGTAGTCCGTCAGCAGCGTGTTGGATTGGTCCGGATCGAGGGTGCGGGCCGTGGAGTTACCGATGACCCAGCTCTCGTCGGCGTCGCTGCGGTCCAGCAGAATGCCGTCCCAATCCGCCGCGTCCACCAGGCCAGCAGCGACGCGAGCATTGTAGTCGGCCCAGATCTCCGCGCCCACCGTCGTGCTGACGGTCGCCGTGGGGCAGAGCGTGCTGACGTTGAGCATCCAGGAGTTAGGCCAAAAGGTGACGTGGGCCGCGAGGCGCGTGTCAGCATCGTGCGCTGCCGCCGGGCGCACGTAGCCACGTTGCACCGTCAGCGTCCTGGCGTTGGCGTCCACAGATTCCACGTACACGCTTTCGTCCTCAATGAGGACCGTATCGCCGGGCACGAAGAGATCGTAGACCTCAGCGCCATCCGTCGCGGTGACGGCGGCGACGTGGAACGTGGTCGTCGTCGCGTTCACCGGCCCGGTCAGCGTGGAGCCCACTTGCGTGAGAAACCACTCGGGCGGAATCTCCAGCACGGCCTCGTTCTCCCGCGGCTTGGCGTCGGGGGCGGCGTTGTAGCTCAACTCGCAGGCGTTGGTCGAGCTGAGCAACAGGATATCGGGGTTGAGCGCGCGCACGTCCGGGATAAATTCCGCTGCCCACGGCCCCAGGATCACCCAGTCGTAGCGTGCGATGTCGGAGAGCGACTGCTCCCACGGATCGGGCCACCACATCCCCAGACGAGGGAAATCCAGGTCAAGAACACGCTCTGCCGCCTCTGGGGGACCGTCCCTCGGTGGAGTACCCAGCAGCCCTTGAGCCGGGATCAGTACCAACCACAGTAACGCCCCCAGCAGCATACTACGTCGCCTCATCTTATCCATCGTGATATCCACCTCGAATTACGTGGTTGCGGTGGGCGTGAGGATTCAGTTTCCAGCCCTATTAATCCACATCCACAGCCTGTTCGCTCCCCGGCAATGTAAAGTAGAAGCGACTTCCTACGCCGACGACGCTCTTGACCCCCACCTCGCCACCGAGACGTTCTACAATCCGTCGCACAATGGAAAGACCAAGGCCGTGCCCCTTGGTCTTGAGCTCATCCAGCCGGGTGAACTCCGTAAACAACGTGGCCTGCTCCACTTGGGTCAAGCCGCTACCATTGTCCTGTACCCAAAAACGGACGTAACCGTTATCTAGAACATCCGCCCCCACCTGGATGACGGGTGGCTCGCCTCCATACTTGATGGCATTGCTGAGATAGTTGACCCAGACTTCCTCCACCCAGGGATCATAACTCCAGGCCACCGGCCACATATCGGGCCGCTTCAGAATCGCGTCATGTTCGTTAACCATACTTGCCAGACGTTGCCATGCGTCGTCGATAAGCGTGGCGGTCTCCAGGGGCGCGAGCTCGACCTCTTGCTGCCGGCGCACACTGGCCAACAGCAACAACTCCTCAACGATGCTGGTCATGCGCCACCCGCTCTGCGCCATATACGCCAGATTCTCCTTGAGCTCTTTATCTGGCAAGTCTCTATGGGTGTCCATAAGAAACTCACTGAAGCCCACGAGCGTGCCCAGAGGGCTCTTGAGGTCATGGGCGACGGTATGCGCGAAGGCATCCAGCTCGGCATTGCTGGCTTCCAGCTCTTCAGTATACTCGCGCAACTGGGTCTCCGCCTGGCGTCGCTCCGCGATCTCCTGTTGGGCCAAGGTGTAGAGCCGCACCTGACGAACCGCCACGGCCAGCAACGCAGCCGCCTCGCTGGCCATGGTGACGTGCTCCTCAGTAAAAGCCTGGGGCTGAATCGCTTCCAGATGCAACGTCCCGACGAGCTCGTTCCGGGTGATCAACGGGACGACGACGTACGACCGAATTCCCTCCTCATAGAGATGCTGTTGACAGGACGATACGTCGGATAACGCACGCATGTCCGGGCAACCCACCGGATGGCCGGCCTGCAGACCCGCAAATCCCATGACCGTTTCACAATACCCAGCATGCTCGGGTAGCGGCAATCCATGCGTCGACTCGGCGGCGACGAGGGTGACCTCGCCGTCGGACTCACGCTCCAGCACGTAAATACGTTCACAGGGAATCAGGCGTTTGAGACGCGCGCAGGCTGCACTGGCCATTTTCTCCGGTGAGCGCATGGTGAGCAGGTAGCCGTCCAGTTCATGGAGGATCTGCAAGCGTTCGGTAAAGGAATGTAGCGCGGCTTCAGCCTCTTTCTGGTCGGTGATATCCTCTCCTATCCCGATAAAATTTGTCTTCCGGCCAATGCTGTTATAGACAGGAGAGATCGTAAGCCGTTCCCAATAGAGCGTGCCATCTTTCCGACGATTATGAAATTGCCCACGCCACACTTCCCCCTCGGTGATTGTGTTCCACAGATCCGCATAGTAGGCCTTTGAATGCTCCCCGGACTTCAGAATATGCATAGATTTTCCGAGCACTTCTTTGGCAGTGTAACCGGTGACTTTCTCAAACTTGGGATTGACGTATTCGATCCGCCCCCCTAAATCAGTGATGACTATGGAGCTACCACTATGTTCAACCGCCTGAGTCAGCTTGCGCAACTTCGCATTTTGGGCCCGCAAGTGAGCCTCAGATTCTCGCAGTGCTTCTTCAACCAAACCCTGTGCCGTGACGTCTCGTAGGACCACGACCCGTCCAACGGAGGCACCTTGGTCATTGAACAAATGTGAAACGCGCAGGTCGAAGAAATCGGTATCGCCTTCGTTCTCCCACGCGATGCGATTAACAACATTTGGCTCCGTCCAAATATATGACAGTAGTTCCTCACGTTCCGCGAAGACTTCCGTCACCGGACGCCCCAGTACTGTCTTTTTCCTATCCTTGAAGAGCAATCTGTGCGCCGCAGGATTGTAGTCGACGATGTGCATTTCCTCATCAAGTACGAACACGGCGTCCTCCATGCCCTCAACCACCACGTCCCGGGCAATGGGGATCACATCCAGGATTTGCTGCTGGAAGAGGCCCCAGGCCAATATGATGTTAGATAGTGCGTAAGCGAAGGGCGTCAAGTCGAGTTGGGGCAGAGGGGTCAGACCGACAAGGTAAAGCCAATTCCCTATCCAGGGCAACAGAATACCCATGAATAAGGTGAAACCCTGTTTACGACGTAAAGAACGACCACGCCGCACCTCACGAAATAACAATGTCGCCGCGATGGCCAGCAGAAGATAGGAATAACCGGCCGCTACCCAGAAGACCAGGCCATAGTCAAAATCGAGGATCGTGATGCCTCCAAGCGTGGTCACCTGGATCGATGTCCAGTTGAGATGATGATATTCATTCGTCCAGACTAAGACATTCCAGATCAGGGGGACGGCAACCAGGGCCCAACGGATGCGCGCCGTCAGCCAATCATCATGGAGGTGTAAGTAGGTGACCGCAAAGAGAAAACTTAACGAAGGAATGGCTGCGATGCCCAGGTACTGAAGCCTGGCAAAGACAAGCTTGAGCCACAATGGGTCAGCAACAAATTCCAAGGCATAGGCAAAGGCCCAAAACCCGGTAGCCGTCACAAGGAGGGAAAAGGCCCGCACACCGGGTTGAGCGCGTCGCGTCCAGGCAAACAACGCTAGAAGTGCCGAGACGACGGCCGAGAAAATCAACCACAATACGTATGGATTCTGATACCAGCGCATACATTCCTTCAAAATGATGGGGACTCTTTGAGATTTCGCCGGATGCAAAGGCAACGTTTGCCACGCGCTTCCTGTCACAACGCAGCAAAGGTCTGGTAAGCCCCACTAGCCCAGCGGGCTGCGCTAGTTTTAGGGCTATTCATTCCACTACTCCACTATCCGGCAAAGTCCAAAAGACCCATGATAGATCATTATGAACGTCGAATCTCTGTAACCACTCCAAGGAGAGATGGCTGTGTCGCGCTTTCAGATTGATCTGATGACGTTACTGAACTTTGGACAAACGCTGATTTTCTCTAACTTTGGGCGATTCTCGCGCCACCGGTAGTAGATTTCTTTCTTCAAACCACAACCCGCAGTGGCAGATTCCGTGCCAAGGTTAGATTGTCCAAAGTCCAGACGTTATCGGACGATCCCATCTAAGTTTAGCAAAACCAAGGCAAAAAGCAACCGCGCCGTCTCTGGCTCCAGACTTCTTGCGGATCTCATTGATCCAGGCCCAGACCGATCCGCGCCAGGTTGATAACCTTAAAGGGCATCGGGCCGACGGGCACGTCGAGCTCGGATTTGTCGCAAACGGTGGAGGTGTTTGCCGTGTCAATGCGCGACTTACGCGCCAGCAGCTCGCGCTCCAGGGCCGCGCCTTCGTAGCGCGCCATCAGTGCCTCGATCTCGGCCATAAGCGCGCGGGCCTGCCCTATGCGCGCCTCGGTCTCCGCTGCTTTGGCCGCGCTGACCAGGCCCACGTCGCGCTTGAGGCGGTTGAGCCGGAAGCCGGCCTCGTAGGTGACGTCGGCGAGAGCGTCGCGGTCCATCCAGCGAGTCTCATAGGAGAGGATGTGCTTCCACGTCGGCCGGAGCAGGAGGCGGCGGTGATCTTCCAGCGTGAACGCGTGCCGCACGTAACCGAAGCGTTCCGGCTGCTCGTAGGCCAGGCTCCCGGGATCTAGGAAGGGCGCCAGCGGCGAGGTGAAGGGGATCAAGCGACCGTCGTCGAAGCGCGCGAGCAGCTCGCGGCAGTAGTCGACGGTGGCTAACGCCGAGTCGGGCGTCTGCTGTGAGAGGCCCATCATGAAGAAGAGGTCGAAACGGCGCGCCCCGGCGTCCAGCGCTGCCGCGATGGTGCGTTCGATACCCTCGTTGGTGTAGCCCTTGCCCGACGCGCGGCGCACGGCGGGATCGTGGGACTCCGGCGAGAACTCGACGATGAAGTCGGGCAGCGCCGAGGCCAGCTCGTCCATGTAGGCGCGGTCGACGGGCCAGAAGAACTCGACGATGACGGCGCCCTCGAAGCCTTGGATGGCGCGGAAGAAGCGCCGCGCGTAGTCCATGCCGGCCTGGCGCAGGTCGCCCAGCAGGAAGATCGGCCCGCGGCTCAACTTGCCCATACGGCGCACGTCCGCCGCCAGTCGCTCCGGCGACCGATACGCGGGCTTCTGCCGCGCGAACATCTGCCGTGAGGCGTAGGCCGAGCCGCCGCAGATGGTGCAGTTCTGCGTGCAGCCTTTGACAGTGAGCGAGGCCATAATGGGATACGCCATCCAATGGCTGAAGGGCACGTAGTTGAGCAGATCGCGGTCGCGCACGACAGAGCGAACGATGGAGCTGTAGTCCAGCGTCAAGTGATCGAGGTCGGTGGGCACGTGGGTCAGCGGGTTGACGCGCACCTCCCCTGCTGGCCCAAGCCACGTGAGATTGGGGACGTCGGTCGGGTCATCCCCTGCCTGGAGACGCGTGAGCAGCTGCGCCAGCGGCACCTCCGCCGAATCCCCACGTACCACATAATCCGCCATAGGCATACGCACGAGCTCGTCGTGAAAGTAGGACGCGGAGTAGCCCCCGAAGATGACCGGCGTCTCGGGATGGTGTTTTTTGACCAGGCGGGCCACCTCCAGCGCGCCGTGGGCGTGGGGCAGCCAGTGCAGGTCGATGCCGAAGGCGCGGGCGTCGAGGTTGGCGATGGCGCGCTCCGGATCGAAGCGGCGGGAGCGGACCATGCGCGCCGCCAGGTTGTTGATGCGCACGTCGAAGCCCTGCTCTTGCAGGTGCGCCAGCATGGTGGCGAAGCCCACCGGGTACATGTCGAAGACGGGCGTCGAGGGAACGAGATCGGAGATCGGTCCCCAGAGCGTCGCTCGCTGACGAAAGTCGTAGACGCTGGGCGCGTGTAAAAAGACGAGATCATAAGGCATAGCAAACACCTCAAAAACAGTATACTAAAAATGACAAATGAGCAAATGACAAAGCTGGGTTTTACTTCCCAACGGTCTGGAGTAGAATAGTATTCCCGAGGAGGAAAGTCAAATGCCTATCAAGTACATCTTTGTGATCGGCGGCGTGGTCAGTTCCCTGGGCAAGGGGATTATGGCGGCCTCGCTCGGACGGCTGCTCAAAGCGCGCGGCCTGCACGTCTCCATCCAGAAGCTCGATCCCTATCTCAACGTCGATCCCGGCACCATGGCGCCCTACCAGCACGGTGAGGTCTACGTGACGGCGGACGGCGCCGAGACAGATCTCGACCTGGGCCATTATGAGCGTTTCATCGACGAGAATCTGAGCCAGCTGAATAACGTGACCTCGGGACAGGTTTACCGCGACGTCATCAACAAGGAGCGGCGCGGCGATTATCTCGGCGGCACGATCCAGGTGGTGCCTCACGTGACCAATGAGATCAAGCGGCGTATCATCGGCGCGGCGCAGCGGCTGAACGCCAACGTCGCGCTGGTCGAGATCGGCGGGACGGTAGGCGACATTGAGGGCCAACCGTTCCTGGAAGCCATCCGCCAGATGCGCAAGGACGTGGGCCGCGAGAACGTGCTCTACATCCACATCACGCTGTTGCCTTACCTCAGCGCTACGGGCGAGCTCAAGACGAAGCCGACACAGCACAGCGTCCGCGAGCTGCGGGGGCTGGGCATTCAGCCGGATATCATCGGCTTGCGAGCCGACCGAGAGATCGACGATGAGATTCGCGATAAGGTCTCACTCTTCTGCGACGTGGAGACCGAGGCCGTCATTCCCCTGATGACGGCGCAGAGCATCTATGAGGTGCCGCTGCTGCTGGAGGAAACGGGCGTGGGCGATTTCGTCGTGGAACGTCTGGGGCTACAGGAGCAGGTCACCGAACCGGATCTCAGCAGTTGGCGCGAAGCGGTCGAGCTGCTGATCAAACCTAAGACTAGACCACCGGTGTGTATCGCGCTGGTGGGAAAATACGTGGAGCTGCAGGATGCCTACACCAGCGTCCGCGAGGCGCTGACCCACGCCGCGCTCCATTATGAGCACGACGTGGAGATCGATTGGGTACACAGCGAGACGCTGGAACGCACGGGAGACGTACAACCGTTGTTAGCAGCGGACGGTATTGTGGTGCCCGGTGGCTTCGGCTATCGCGGTATCGAAGGCAAGGTGTTGGCGGCGCGCGCCGCGCGCGAGGAGCAGATCCCCTATCTGGGCCTCTGCCTGGGGATGCAGGTGCAGTGCATCGAGCTGGCCCGGCACGTCCTGGATGACGACGAGGCTAACAGCGCCGAGTTCGCACCGAAGACCAAACACCCCATCATCGCGTTGATGCCAGATCAGCACGCGATTTCCGACATGGGCGGGACGATGCGGCTGGGTGAGTATCCTTGCGTGCTGCAGCCTGGGACCAAAGTACGGGAAGCGTACGGGGTTGAGCAAGTCGACGAACGGCACCGTCACCGCTTTGAGTTCAATAATGCCTATCGGGACGTGCTGAGCGAGGGCGGCCTGGTCTTCAGTGGGCTCTCGCCCAACCGGCGCCTGGTGGAGATCGTGGAGCTTAGGAATCATCCGTGGATGGTCGGGACGCAGTTTCACCCGGAGTTCCGCACGCGCCTCCAGCGTCCACACCCGCTTTTCTGCGGGTTGATAAGGGCAGCTATTGAGCGACAGAAAGCGAAGAGTTAGCCAAAAGAGTCAACTTCAAATCCTGGCGAATGAATTCGCGGCTACAGTTGCGAAATCCGCCTACGCGGATTACCTTTCAGGCGCCGAAGGGCGACTTTGCAGCCGTAGCACGTGGTTTTCGTAGACCTATGGTCTACTGACCATGGTAACCGCCGTGCAGCAGCGGAAGTTAACATTGTCGAACTAGGCAGCGGCATATATCTCGTTTTTTAATCATCAAGTTTAGGTAAAATATCCAAGCCTGTTTCGTGTAACAAAAAGTTCATAGTCAGGCACGGAACCCGTGGAGTGCCGTTTTACGCTGTCCGACGCCACTCCGTAAAATTTACCATCTTATGAATTTCCTTTGCGTTCTTGGCGCCATTTGGCACTACTGTGATTTTTCGATGCAACTACCAGGTATTACGAGGAGTGAAAACGATGTCATTATCAGATCGTACACTCGCAAGTGATCGGGAAGACGCCGGTCTGGTTCAGGATCTGCAGAGCACGTTCATCTTTGCAACATTGCTGATTCTCTGTCTCGGCGCATTGATCCTGGCTTCCGGCAACGAGTTCATCGCGTTGCAGATTCCCGCTATTCCGCTTACGGGGGTCGTGGTCGCCGCCCTGGCGATTGCGTTGGGCGGGCAGACCGCGCTGCGCGAGGGCGTGTCGCCACGTCTCACAGCCTGGGTTGTGATGATTGCTTACATGCTGCTGATCAGTTTGACCGTGCATTTTACCGGTGGCCCCCTGACCCCGGTGCCTGCGCTCTACTTGCTGGTGGTCCTGGGCACGGCTTTCCTGCTGGGACACGTGGGGGCCACTGTCGTGGCGACGTTGAGCGTCATCGCATACGCTATCATTCTCTATCTGGAATACATAGGTGCCCTGCCCATGGTCCAAATCTGGCGCAGCGATTTTTCGCCAGAAGGCCGAGGCTGGCTCTTTGTGGTCAACTGGATCACGTTAGCGATCCCCACGATTATCACGTCTCAGCTGGCTGGCACGCTGACCCAACGGCTCCGCATGACAAATCAGCGACTTCGTGAATCCGAGCACCTTCGCCAATCGCTGACGGACATGGTCGTACACGATCTGCGGAATCCGATGACAGCGTTGATGGGGGTTCTGGACATTCTCAGAATGGATCAAGATAGACTTTCGCCGGAGCTACAGACGTTGTTGCAAGACGCGCGTCACAGCGGAGAAACGTTGCTGCGCCTGGTCGATGAGCTGCTAGATATCAGCAGAATGGAAGCGGGCAAGCTGGAGCCTAACCTCCAAGCGGTCGAAGTTGAAGATCTACTCACCAAAGAAGCCAAGTCCGTCCGTGTCATCACGGAAATGGAAAAACAGCATTTGCAGATTAAAGTAGAGAAGAGTGTGGGCATGATCCAATGTGACCCCGATCTTATCAGCCGCGTGGTCGCGAATCTGCTCTCCAACGCCATCAAGCACACGCCTCGGGACGGCGTCATCCAACTTCGAGCCCAACGGACGGGGGACCAAATCACCATCAGCGTGACGGATACGGGGATCGGTATCCCATCCGAATACCATGCGACGATCTTTGACAAGTTCACACAAGTGAAGTCTCAGAATCCGATACGTCGTGGCACAGGCCTGGGCTTGGCGTTCTGTAAAATGGCCATCGAAGCTCACGGGGGACATATATGGGTAGAAAGTGAGGTCGGTGAGGGCAGCACGTTTAGCTTCACGCTTCCTCTGGTCCCGACGCAATCTTCTTGATCTCACAGTGCCACGCTGTGGCCAAAGACCCCATCATGGATATCCCACAATTTGCTAGAAAACTCTGGCCCATCGTAGACGTTGCGCTATTGATCCTATCGTTGTTCGCCATCATCCTGGTCGTCATCGGCGCGCTTATGACCGTCGAGAACGTCGCCACCCATCGCCGCTACGTCTGGCGTTTGGAGGAAGCAGGACAGGTCACGCAAGGCACCGTTAATTTTCAATCCCCAGAGCATGATTGGATCTTCATTGAGTTCACCGATGCACAGGGCGAAACGCGCTCCAACGTCCTGGAGATGAAGTTCTATCCAGAAAGCGCCTGGGAGCGGCTCACGCCGGGCACTCAGGTCGCCATCCGCTATCTGCCCTACCCGCAGATTGGCAGCGATAGAGTTGTCCTGGAGCGGGAGTTCGAGCGCGTCAAGGACTACGTGGGTTTCTTTGAGAATGATGCCGGCACTGTCTTCCTCGTCTGTTGGGCCATCCTGATTCTCAAACCTCAGGTACTCTACCTGGGGCTGGTCGACATCGACAAACTAGGCAGCCTCGGAGGCCTGGAAGCATAAGATGAGACTCGACACGTTCATCATGCTCTGTCTTGGCCTGCTCATTGAAATCCTGAGCCTGTGGGAGATCGCCCGACACGAACATGGGACGACGACCTACCTCTCTTATCTGCCGCATTGGCTCAATCCTGAGCGCGTCGTGATGCTGGCCCTTACCCTGATCGCCTTCCTAACCATCGGCCTCTTTCGCCTTGAAGGCATCAACGAGATTTCCAGCGGCACGACAGACGCCCTCCTCATGCCCACTGCCGTCGCTGCCGGACTCTTCGCCTTCTACTTTGGTCTACTCCATCCCTTTCTTCTGCCCCGCGTCAACGAACAGATGCTTTTTACCCTCTACGTGACGCTCGGCGCCGGCGCACTACTTGGTGGGGATCTTGATGTGATCAGCAGCTGGGGGCTGCTGGGGATGGGCACTTTCGGCGCCCTGCTCTTCTGGGCCAGCGTGAGTGAATGGCGATTGCCCCTCGGCATCCAGGCAGTGACGTACCTGGGCTATCTCAGCGCGGTCTATTGGGTGGGTTACCGACAGATCAACACACTCGTTAATGCACCTTCGACGATTCTAATGCCCCTGGATGGCTTCATCCTGGGCGTGGGCAGCATTTTCATAGTGTTACATGCACTCTTCTGGATGCGGTTTTTCCTCATCGTCAGCTCCATGATCCTCCCCAATCACTGGCGATACCTGGACCCAATCATGAGTCATCTCTTTGCCGACACGCAAAATTCCCTCAAGGACGTTGCGCTTTCGCTGGGGAGCACGTTGGGCCTGCTGCTGGTGAACAGACTGACAGGCGCAATGCCGGTCTCTCTCTTCCTGAGCCTGCTGGTGCCGCTCACCGTGCAAGGGCTCAATCACCTCCGGTGGCAGCGCGCCTCGAAGTAGGACGTAGAACCAGGTAGCCAGCCTGTCCCGCGTCGTTGGGCACGGCGAGCGCCATTTTCATCTCCGAAGGGATGCAGCCCAGGAGCAGTTTAAGCTCCGCGTCCCGCTTGGTCAGATCGACGCTGCAGACGACGTCCATAACCCGGCGATGCCCCAAACTCCCCACCCAGACGTCGACGCCGGCGCCGGCGTCGACGGCCGTGGTGCCCCGCACATAACCGTAATCCAGCGGATAGATAAAATTGGGATAGCGCGGGTGCGCGCTGCCTGCTGGGCGGTCGATTACGACCTCTGCCTCCGCAACCAGCACATCAAGATGTCGCCAGAAACGCTCAGACATTAGACACATCGTCAGGTGGCAGATCCCAGTTCTCACGCAACCACGTGAGCAGCACGCCGTAATCGCGCACCGCCACATCCGGCGTCACGTCGTAGGGATTCTCACCGAAGAAGCACGCCCGCAGGCCCGCCGCCTGGGCGCCCAGTGTGTCGATCTCGCGGTCGCCGATGGCCAACGTCACCGCGCGGTCGAGCTGCTGGCGCTCAATGACGGCGTTGAAGGCGGCGGGGTCGGGCTTGCGCGGGAACCCGTCGTCGCCGGTCGCCATGCCGGCGAAGAGATCGGTCATCCCGTGCACCTCCAACAAGCGCAGGAGCGACGCCCGTCCCCGGTGTGTCACGATGCAGTTCTTACCGTCAAGGGAGAGGATGTACTCGCAGAGTTCCACCGCGCCGGGAAACGGCGGCTGCAGCGTCAACGGCAGCGTCGACAGAATCTCGCGAAACCGCTGCAAAATGTCGTCCGGCGCGAGGCCATGTTCTTCTCCCAACGTTTCGGTGCAGTGACTAAAAGAGACGTTGACCAACCGGTGGATACGTTCGACCGGCACCGGCGCATTCATCTCCGCCAGCGTCCGGCGCATGGCCTCGGTGATGGCAGGATAGGTATTGAAAAGCGTGCCGTCGGCGTCCCAGATGAGATTACGTATCATAACGTTCCTTTACTAGCGTCCACACGAAGCCGATGACGACGTCCGATGCACGGCTGCGCCGTTCTCGGCTTTCAATTGCTGGAGCAAGTAGTGATAGTCGGTGATGAACAGATCGGCCGGGATATGGGGATCTGCCTCTTTTCCGTAGAAACCGACGCGGATCCCGGCCCGTTTTGCGGCCAGCACG
>DAOTUH010000209.1:0-21379 GCA_034437255.1 Anaerolineae bacterium | reverse complement strand
CAAGGGCGACGAATCGAGGTCGTACAAGGCGACATCACCGAGGAGCAGGTGGACGCCATTGTCAACGCGGCCAACGCGCGTTTGGCACACGGCGGTGGGGTTGCGGGCGCCATTGTCCGGCGCGGCGGTCAGGTGATACAGAAGCAGAGCGATACCTGGGTGCGAAAGCACGGTTCGCTTTCGGTTGGCAGGGCGGCCATCACCGGGGCAGGGCGCTTGTCAGCGCGCTACGTTATTCACGCGGTGGGACCGGTCTGGCACGATCGGGGTGATGAACCTTCCCGGTTGCGAGACGCGGTCCAGAGTGCGTTGGCTCTCGCCGACGAGTACGAGTTGGCATCCATCTCGCTGCCGGCTATCTCCTCCGGGATCTTCGGATTTCCTAAGCCGTTAGCCGCCGAGGTGATCTGGGATGCGGCGTTAGCGTACCTGGACGAGAACCCGGAGAGCGGCCTGGAGGTGATTCGCTTCTGCAACATTGACGCGCGGACGGCGAAGCTGTTCCGCGAAGAGGGTGAGGCGCAGGCGGCATGTCGCCCGGAGTAAGACGCACGGGAGGAAGCCGGGTTTCGTCTTCACCACGCGATTCCGTTGGCATTACGTCGCTGACTACGAGCCTGACCGTGTTACTGCAGATCCGGCGGGTGAGCGCCGAGGACACGTCCCGTCTTCTCCATCAGCGTGATCAGAGCGAGGTCGCGCAGAAACAGCAGGCGCCGCACGGTGTAGTAGATGAACTTGTACAGCTCGCTCTTCTTGATGGGATCGTAATCTACCAGGATCAACCGCTGTTCGGGGCTTTGGGTTAGCAGAAGGTTGTGAGAGCGCAACAAGGTACGCTGCACCAGGAAGCTCCACATCCGACGGGGAAGCATGAGCGGCGTGTTGAGGCGGCGACGCTCAGCGTTGCTGTGGCTGACGCGACCGTAGAGATCGGGCATCTCCCCGGTCTCGCGGTAGAACGCCAGCGCTCGATGGATAAGCTGCCGCAGCTGACCGGCGAGTTCCTCGCGCTGTGCCTGGCTCAGCGCCGCGTAGTCGAGCGCGAACAAGGGACATGCGTTACAGACGTAAGGCTGGACGACTACGGGTTGTACCTCGCCTTGCGTGTTGCGGGCAATGAAAAAGTAGTTGGGAATGGCGTGCTCTGGACCGATGGCTTCTGTGAAGGCGTAGGCCGAAGCGCGCAAGCTTTGTGCTTCTTTCAGTGCCTCTTTCAGAGAGTCGCCCCCCTCGCTCTTGACCTTGACGACGTATTTTTCATCGTCGGTACAGTAAACCTCGGTCTCGTTGCCGCCCGCGATGCGCTGCATGTGCAGATCGGCATCCACAGAGGCGAACAGTTGATCGGCGTATATAACGGATGTGGCGTAACTCTCCAAGCGCTTTTTCTCCGAACGTTCCTCGATGATGGCGTTTCACGGGCAAAGAAGTCCCATATCTATTAGTACGGGATAAAGCACGTTCGGTTGCATCTGCCTCAATCGAGCCCGCTGAGCGTCCGCAGCTGTTCCCTCAACGCATCGACGAGGGTGGCGAAGGAGGGAAAACGCGAAACCTCGTATGGAGCGCTGACGCGGAAGGTGGCGCGCGGACGTCGGCCCTGTTGGTGTTTGTAGGCTGTGCCGATGGGAAGGATGGGGATGTGGAGGTCGGTCTGGCGTGTCAGATCGTAGACCTGGCGGATGGTGCCCGTCTGGAGCGGACCAAGGCGATTTGGGTAGAACATACCCTCCGGGTACGCGACGACCAGCTCGTCCTGCTTGTAGAGCCAGGCCACGTAGGCCATGGCGCGCCGGTGCATCTCGCGTGCTGCCTGGAGATGGGCGCGGCGTTGGGACCGCGTCTGGCGGCGCAGAATGTCCTTGGACCGGATGACGGGGATGCCACCCACGGCTTCCAGCAACTGCGGCGGCAGGCCGGCCGCTCTATATTTCATCAGGTAGTTGGCCGTGCGCCCTGTTTGCCGATAGAGGAGCCAGCTCAAGAGCAGGCTGTCGCGGGTGGCCCGGTGTTTGACCAGCAGCAAGCCGGCCCCTTGTGTAGGAAGATGCTCTTTTCCTTCTATCCTGATGCGGTGAAAGCCGGCAGCCAGCCAAAGCACGGGCACGCAGACTCGAAAGGCCCACGTCCGACGGCGGAGCGTATACTCTGTCGGGTCCGGCATGTCGCTCTCCTGGAATAAAGAAAGAGGGTCGTGTCAGGCAAAGGATTGGGGGACGATTCGCGGCGATGGGCTTGCCGCTTGTGCGGAGCCCCACAAAGCCGACGAGCGAGGCTTCTGTCGCTCGTCGGCTTTGTGGTTACTGCAGGTAGCCCAGGCCCCGCAGACGCTCGGTGAGTTCGCTGTCCTCTTCGAGGTCGATCTGTTCGCTCGCGTCATTGGGACGACGTTCTTTCGAGCCGATGACGAAAGTCTCCAACAGCGTATCCAGCTCTTCCACCAGCTCAGGATATTGGTTGAGCAAGTTGTTCCGCTCTTTCGGGTCCTGGGCCAGATCGAAGAGCTCGTCGGGCATGTCGCCTACCTTGATCAGCTTGTAGTGGTTGCGGTAGACAGCGCGGCGCATTTGATGGCAGCGGTACTTCTCGATAGCGTCGGTGTCCTCGTTTTTCATCAACCGGATCAGCGTGTCCGGCACATAAGCTTCGGTCAGCACGCGGCCGTGTTCCTTATCAGAGTCATTGAGCGCACGTTCAAGGCTCAGGCCCTCCACGTCGATGGGCACCTGTTTACCGTGACCGTTGCCATGGTGTGCGCCGGTGATGCCAGCGGCCTGCAGCGCGGTGTGGAAGATCCGACGTGTGGAGACCGGGGTCGTGATCCGCTCGCCTTCCGGGAACTGGCGTGGATAGCGTACGATCAGCGGTACGTGCACCAGGTCTTCGTAGGCCACCAGCGAGTGTCCGACGAAGTCGTGGTTGTTCATACCCTCGCCGTGGTCGGACGTGATGATGACCAGGGTGTTGTCGCGGACCTCAGGCCGGTTTAGGTACTCGTAGAGCGAGTGCAGGAGATGGTCTTCGTAGACGATTTCCGTGTCGTACATGTCGTTGATGACGCGATCCTGGAGCTCGGTTAAGGGCTCGCGCAGCGGCACCATCCAGCGGTAGTGCTCGTGATTGTAGTCGCGCATAAAGCTGCGAGCCTCGTGATCTTTGCGGAAGTAGGGCGCGAATTTGCGCGTGAACCGCAACGGCGGCCGGAAGGGCAGATGGGTTTCCATCAAGTTGACGAAGGCTAAGAGCGGGCGCTCCGCGCCTTTGCGTCGGCGCGTCTGCAAGTAGCCGACGACGTCGTGCAGAGACTGCGTGCTGTTGCCTTTGAAGTTGATGTGGGGTTGCCAGAGCGGGATGATCCAGGGATGTAGCGCGATTCTCAGCAGCAGGTCGCTCCGGGCGAAGATGTCTTGAACCGGCGCGATAAGTTTGCGTAACTGTCGGGAGACGCGCTGGACGGCTTTGCGGAGCAGCGTCGGGCGCGATTCTCCGATGGGAGGACGTTCGGGGAGCGTGCCGCCGTAGTTATAGAAAGCCTCGAAGCCCCGATCCAGGCCGTTATCGATCACGCCGAGCAGCGGGTTGTTGCAGAATCCCACCGTGGCGTACCCGTGATCGTGGAGCAGCTCGGCCAGCGTTTTTTGGGTGTCGGGATGCTTATCGTAAATCTGGGTGGTCGTGTGCGTGGTGGGATATTCCCCGGTGAAGAGCGAAGCGTGCGCGGGGACAGTCCACTGGGCTGGGGAAATGGCACGTTCGAATAATACCCCGCCCTCGGCGAAGGCGTCCAGGTGCGGGCTGGTTTCCCGATGGTAACCGTAACTTGAAAGCCGATCCGCTCGCAAGGTGTCTAACACGAGCACCAGGATATCAGGCTGTTTTTTATTTTGCATTGAAACTGTTACTCCTCTTTGGCCCTTATTGAGCCAAACTTATAGATGACTCTCTGATCTCAGGTGTTGATGCGCCGGGTTGACCAAGTTCTGTGCCCATAAGATGCTAGGCGGAGTTCAGGGACTCCATCGACGCTTTGATATGGTCAACCTCACGCTGGATCTGTCGCCGTATAGCCGTGCTGATCAACGGCGAGTTAAGCACGAGCCGTCCCAGGGGACGCGTGCTACCGATGTCTAAGTGTACGGCCGTCTGATCGTCTGAGATACGTTCAAGAGAAAAGATGCCCCAGATGGGGAAGGAAGGGCGGAGCAGTTTGAAGTGGAATCGGCAGGATTCAACGTTGGTGAGCTCAAAATGCAACGTGGTTCTCAGGCCAAGGAAGCGTTCCTCAGTCTGAAACTGGGCACCGACTTCGCCGAAGTTGCCTTTCACAAAGGTGAAACCGGCGTGGGTCGCAAACTCGTAGCGTTCTGGATGAGTTTCAAGGTCCAGAAACCACTGCCGAGCTGCATCTCTCCCCACGTGGACATCGGCCTTGGCGCTTAATTTGCTTTTCATCTGATACAATCCACTTGATTTTTACCAATTACTTACTATACCCCAGATTGGGGGAATTTCAAGTTGAGGGCTATTGGGGTAGGGTCTTATCATTCTCGCTTCGAGGGGATCGCCAGATCCCCGTTAGGGGCCAAAAAACACTTCGCAAGCGTGGATTTGGCAATTCACTTCAACAGGGAGTCCGCCGACAAATTCAGAATATTAATTGTCTGAACTTGCCATCCCACATTTGAATTAAAGCTCCCCTGCGTGACTTAACGTCACTTCACGTTGCTTCGAGCGAGGTGCGGCGTTTACTGGAAGTCGAAGCGAGCGGAGGTCAGTTCAACGTCTGAGCATCTGCCTACCACCGCTGATAGGCTGATCGTAGCCGTCGCAGGGCGGGCCGGAGGAGGTTGGACGACGCCCAGCGAGACCGCACGCTGTGCGAGAGCTGGAGGAACCACAGGCGCCAGCGCAGGCGCCACCAGGTCTGCAGCGCCAGCCCACGGTATTCCTTGTCGATAAATTCGACGGTGTAATTGTGCCGGATGTATAGCTCGATGAGCTGCTCAATCTCCTTGACGGCGCCTCGCGTCCAGCCGAGGAAACGTCCGTCCTGGGCCGCCGCCGTGACGTGATCGACCAGGGCCGCCTTGAACTCGTGGGGCGTGTCGCCGGATCGACCGGGCGCGTCCAGGCGCCGCCCGTGTCGGCGCAGCCGCCGGTAAAGGCGCAGCACGACCTTGGACGGTGCCTGTAGTCTCAGCCAGAGCAGATCCAGCGCGGCCCAGGTCAGAAGCCCCAGGCCGAACGCGACGACGCTGCCCAGGACGGCCAGTATTCCGTACCAAAGGAGCGGAGATTGGTCTGCACGAGGCTCCGGGAGCGTGGGCAGATTCGCGGGTGGCTCCCATTCCGGCTCTTCCTGCTCGGCCTGCCGGTACAATTCTGGACGTCCGCCCGTCGGCTCGAACTTGATCCAGCCGTAGCCGGGGAAATAGACCTCCACCCAGGCGTGCGCTTCGGCCTCGGTGACGATGTACTGCGCGTTCAGCGCATCGTACGTGCCCGTGACGTAGCCGACGGCCATGCGGGCAGGGATGCCCGCCGCGCGCGCCATCACCACCATGGCGGTGGCGTAGTAGTCGCAGTAGCCTTTCTGGAGATTGAAGAGGAAATAGTCGGTAATATCTTGATTCAATGGCGGCTGCGGCACGTCTAACGTGTACGGATACGTGTTGCGCAGATATTGCTCAATGGCCCTGGCGCGCGCGTAGGGCGTCGGTTCGGTCGCTGTGAGGTCCTGTGCCAGATTTAGCACCCGATTAGGAATGCCGTCGGGTAGCGCCAAGTACCGGTCCATGATCCAATCGGGGTAAGCGGTGCCGGCGGCTTGAAGTGCTTCGACTGTTGCCGTGCTGACCAGCGTCCGCACACGG
Organism: Anaerolineae bacterium; assembly: GCA_034437255.1. GTDB lineage: Bacteria > Chloroflexota > Anaerolineae > B4-G1 > SLSP01 > G713. The sequence continues at coordinate 15,503 of DAOTUH010000209.1, read as the reverse complement.
TAGGTGTTGGACATAGCTGTCACGCCGAATATGTCCTCGCCCGGGCCTTTGCGCCAGGCCACTTTGAAGGGTTGGTGGACGGTGACGAGGGAGCCTGCCGCGTAGAGGAGGCGATCCTTCTCATCCAGAATCTTCACGCGCTGATTCAACACGCGATGGGCGGGGAGCGTAGTTTCCTGTACGGTCTCCTCTGTCTCGTAGGAAAGCGTCTCGGTGCGACTGGTGGCCCAACCGCGCCCAGTATATCTGTCGTAGGTGAGGCTGCGCCAGTAGTGGTTGGGGGGCGCTTCGAAGAGCGCTTCGGCGGGCATAGGCTGCAACTCGCCTGTCCGGATGACCAGCGCGAGGTGCTCGGAGAGCTCCGGGCCGCTCCCGATGAGGTGCCGGCGAGGTAGACCGCCAGTTGCTGCCTGCTCGAAGGTGTCACGCTTAGGCACAGGCTGAGGCTGCGGCTCGACGCCCAGCGATTCGGCAACCCTGTCCGGGCGTTCGCGCCGTTCGCGCCACGCCTCCACCCGTCTTTCGGCCCAATCGACCATGTCCGCTATGGAAATGGTGGGTAGAACGGCGGCCGCGAAGGTCAGCACCAGGGTAAGCCCAATGGCCATCATGATGATCTCCGAGCCGATATCCTCCGAGAAATCAATGCCACCGAGCTCCCAACTTCGCTCACGCCCGTGTTGGTGGACGAGGGCGAGCAGCACCAGGCTAAAGCCCATCAGGAAGAGCAGGGAGGTCGTGTCAGCGCCGCTGTAGGATAGGAGAGAGGCAAGCAGGACGCCCAACGGCGTGATGGCCAACAGGGGCTTGTGCTTACGGTGGATGATCCAACCGGCCCAGGACGCCGTCAGCCAGATGAGCAGGCCCCAGGCCACGGAGGATGCGACGGGGTCATAGAGCGCCTGATCCTGGATTAGTGCCGCGATCCAGATAGCCAACCGGTTGTAAAGTACGGTCACATCGGTGAGCAAAGTATCGAGCGCGTTCAAGAAGGGGCCCGCTTGGGGAACCAGAGGTGTCGAGAGTTGGAGTAAGTCAATGCCCAGGCGGTCCAGTAGGGTGGCGCCCAGATAGCGAAGACCTTGTACCAGGTAGCGCCCGCTCTGAAAGACCAGGCTCACTGCTCTGTAGAAAGTTTTTCCCAGCGCGCCACCCAGGCGGCCCATGCGTATCAGCACGAAAAGAGCGCCCAACAGCGTTCCCAGCCCGGCGGATGCCCATCCGGTCAGCGCACTGCTCGCCAAAACCCAGCCGACCAGCGAGCCGACGGCGCCGACGAACCACACGGGTTGTGCCTCGATGCCGCGCACGACCTCTGCGACGCCGATGGAGGTGCTCAGAAGCGCCGCCAGTAGGAAAGTCAGGATCACCAGCTGCTGCGGCCCGATGTGGGTGAGGAGCAGCTTGAAAATCCGAACCAGGAGGGGATCTCGCTCGCTCATAGGACTTGTTGCCACCTTGCTTTGGCCGTTCTGCGCACAGGGATGGCTTTGCCGGTACCCAAGACGCGCCACTCCCAGTTGCCCTTTTTGCCGGGTCGAGCTTCAGGTTGATCGAGTAAGTCACGCGTGATGGTCTGGTGCGCGATGCCCATCTGCGTGAACAGCGTTTCCATCTCCTGCGTCTTCCGCCGGCCGCCGAAGGTTGCCGGATCGAGCAGAATCACCGTGGGGACTGCACCGCGTCGCTTCAACTGTACCAGATCCTCAACCCAGGCGGGATCGGTGGAAGGTGTGATGACGATAACGGACGTGCGCTGGCCCAGCGTGCCTTGCACGCGGTGCAGCAGCTCGGAGATGGGGCGGCTGCCCAGCGTCACCAGCGCCAGCGACCGCAGGATCTCCCAGCGCTGACCTTCGCCGCTCCGTGGAGGCAACCACTGGAGCTCCTCGCCGTGCGCCATCAGGCCGACGGAGCGTTGCGCCCGGATGCCCCGGTCGGCCAGGGACGCGGCCAGAATCACGCCCAGCTCTTGCGTCGAGTTCTCGCCCTCTCCCACCTGGACGTCGCGGTTCATATCCAGCAGAATCCACCAATCGCCGGAGGGGGTGCCATCGAAGGTACGCACGAAGAGCTCGTCGCGGCGCGCCGTCGTTTTCCAGTGGATCCAGCGCTTGCTGTCGCCCGGCGTGTACTCTCGCACGCTGGACGCGCTCACCGTCCGGTCAAGGGGATTGGAGCGCAGCGGGCCGCTGCCTGTCCGGCCGCCCGGCGCGATGTCGATGGTGGGCAGCAGCACGATGGGTGGGAGCACCAGCAGCGGCATTTTGTGGGGGTAGGGAATGGTCACGCTGTAGATGCCGAAGGGATCGCCGGCCCGCAGTTCCAGCGGCCCCAGGTAGAAGAGGCCGCGACGGGTGCACGTCGCCTCCTTGTGCCACCGGATGAAGTTGCGGTTGCTGATACCCGTGCCGCGACTGGCGTCGTAGTCCGGCAGCGTGGAGTGATCGCGGATCTCAACCCAGGGCGCCGGGAACCGGCTCTCGTTGATCAGCGTGAAACGTTCGACCATGCGGTCGCCGACCTGCGCCCAGCCGAAGCGCATCTCTCGCTTGATGCGCAGGTTACGAGCAAGATACCACACCCACAGGGTGCTCAGGCCCCAGGCGCCGCCCAGTCCTACCAGCAGTACCTCCCACCCCCGGTAGGGTGAGATAACTTGCAGGATCAGCACCACGCCAAAGATGGCCGGAAGCAGTTTGGTGTTCAATTGCCAGCGGTTTTTGGGCGATTCCATGAGGGCTATCTGTCGCTAGGTGCCGGAACGGGCCGCCGCCCGTTCCGGCACGGGAGTGTTGTCCAGCATCTCGCTCACGATGGCCTCGGCGCGCTGTTCACGGAGGCGCGCGCCCGGCGCCAGGATGATGCGGTGCGCCAGCGTCGGCACGGCCAGCGCTTTGACGTCGTCGGGGAGCACGTAGGCGCGCCCGTAGGACGCCGCGCGCGCCTGCCCGGTGCGGTAGAGTGCCAGGCTGCCCCGGGGACTGGCGCCCAGGTAGACGTCTGGATGATCGCGCGTGCGCCGGGTCAGCTGGACGATGTATTCTTTCACCGGTAGCGAGACGAAAACGTCCCGAATCGCCTCTTGCGCGCCGCGCAGTTCCTCGATGTTGGCGATCGGCTTCAGATCCAAGATGGGGTGGCGATACTGCTGGCGGTCCAGCACCTCGATCTCGTCATCGCTGTTGGGATACCCCAGTTCGATCTGCATCAGGAAACGGTCGATCTGCGCTTCAGGCAGCGGGAAGGTGCCCTCGTACTCGATGGGATTCTGGGTTGCCAGCACCATGAACGGCTCGGGGAGCGCGTGGCTGACGCCATCGACGGTGACCTGCCGTTCTTCCATGGCCTCCAACAGGGCCGATTGGGTCTTGGGCGTCGCGCGGTTGATCTCATCGACCAAGAGAATGTTCGACATCACCGGCCCAGGCTGGTAGGTGAAGGTCTCGGTAGCTCTGTTGAAGATGGAGACGCCGGTCACGTCGCTGGGCAGCATATCTGGCGTGAACTGGATGCGCCCAAAGGTGCCGCCGACGGAGCGGGCCAAGGCGCGCGCCAGCATTGTCTTGCCGACGCCGGGCACGTCCTCGATAAGCAGGTGACCCTGGCTCAGCAGCCCGATGACAACCTGCATGACGGTCAGCCGTTTGCCGATGATGACCTGTTCGATGTTTTCGGTTATTCGTTCTACGAGGGACTGAACCTCTTCCATAATCTTCTCCTGATCAGGTTGAATGTGGATGGTATAATGTTATTGTAGATGGATTTCTTGAAAAATCAAGTATAGGAGCGTGATGAGCAGGGCTTTATTATTCTCGCTACACGTCTACTCTTGCTTGAAGTGGATTGCCAAATCCACGCTCGCGACGTGTTTTCGGCCTCTAACGGGGATCTGGCAATTCCCTCGAAGTGAGAATGATAAGGCGCTACGTAGTGAAGAGGCTGCCATGAGGGCGTGGCTTATGACCGGGGACCGGCAGGTGGGGACAGCCTCGTTGGGGTTGGGGTCCCCGCACGGGATGCTTTAGAGGTGTTTCCACCAGAGGCCCGTGCACTCCGGCAAGATGACGGGGTTCTCGCTGATGAGGTGCTCGATCATGGCGTCGCCGAAGAAGAAGCCGGTCAGCTTTTGGGCCTCTTCCAGTGATCTGAACTTGTAGTCGGTGCGGACCCAGGTGGATTGGAAGCCGGCCTCGTTCTCCAGATAGTCAAAGTAGGCCAGCAGGTCGCCCGGTGGATTGGGGGACGTTTCGCCGGTGCCCAGGGTCTCAATGATGGCCATTGTGCCGCCGGGACGCAGCACGCGCCGCATCTCTTGCAGGGCCTGGCCGAGCTCGCGGCGCCAGGTCTGCTCAAACCAAACGACAGTGTAGACCATGCTCCAACCGGCGATGGCGAGATCCGCGACGGCATCCCCTACGGGAAGCGCCCGATGATCCGCCACGCCGGTGACCCAGTTGCGCACGCCGGATCGCCGCAGCCGGTCGCGCGCCACCGCCAGCATGTGCGGCGAGAGGTCGAGAGCGATCATGGATGTGGCCAGCGGCGCTAACATCACCGCCAGGCGGCCCGTGCCGGTGCCGAGATCAATCACGTCCAGGCCCTCAGGGTTGCGGATGTCGACCAGCGCAGGCAGCAGCCGGTGCTCGTAGTCCTCGCGGGAGACGAGCGCCTCGTAGTTGGCGGCTTCTTCGTTGTAGATTCTGGCGAAGTGGTCCAAAGGGTTCATGGTGACGCCTCCGGTGTGTTGCCTATTTGTATTTCGTATTTGTTTCGCGTGAGGCGGTAATATGCAATCGAAACAACGTGTTATTCTGAGTCACGCGCATCTACTGCTCACGCTCTTCCCAAAGCCACGCCAACGCCTCATCGCTCTCCACCGCGCGGCGGATGAGCGCCGGGCCGTATTCCTCGGCCAACGCGACCAGCTCATGCTCGTCGCGAGTCTGCAGCACGTGATCCCGGACGACGATCGCGCCGTTGACGAGGACGGTGTGGACGTCGCGCCCGTGGCAGGTGTAGACGATGTTATCTAACAGCGCGTAGGTGGGCACGGCGTGCAGCCCGTCGAAATCTAACATGACCAGATCGGCCAGATAGCCGGGCGCCAGGGTGCCCAGCCGGTCGCCCATGCCCAGGGCCTCGGCGGCGTCGCGGGTGACGATCTCCAGGATCTTCGACGCGGGCATAGCTTCCGCGTCGCCGGTCAGCTGCTTCTGCGACGCGCCGGCGATGCGCAGCTCGCTGACCAGGTTCATCTCGTTGTTGCCCGTGACGCAGTCCGTGCCGATGAGCACGTCCGCGCCGCGCTGGAGCATCTCCCAGGCGCGGGCCGGATGGCCGCCCAGCGCGTGGCCCATGGGGCAGTAGATGGGATGCGCGCCCGTCTCCGCCAGCAGATCGATCTCGGCGTCGTCGATGTGGATGCAATGCGCCGCCAGCACGTCCGGCCCGAGAAAGTCCAGGTCGGCCAGGTATTCGACGCAGCCCATGCCGACGTGCGCCTTGATATAGGCGCGCTCGCGGGGGCTTTGGGCCAGGTGCAGGTGCAGGCCGACGTTTTCTTCGCTCGCGACGTCGCGCAGGCGGAGCAGCCAGTCGCGGGCCACGGTGTCGCTGGCGTGCGGGGCCAGCCACGGCGTGACCAGCGGGTGCTCGCCCTTCCAGCGGCGGACGAAGTCGATGCCCGCTTCCAACTCGCGCTCGCCCGTGATCGGCCCGAGGCGGCTCATGATGGTGTGACCCAGCACGCCGCGCAGCCCCAGTTCCGTCGTCGCCTGCGCTACCTGCTCGATATGGAAGTAGTGATCGACGACGGTGGTGGTGCCGCCCTTGAGCGCTTCCGCGCCGCCGATGAGCGCGCCGACGTAGCAATCTTCCGGCGTGAGCGAGGTTTCGACGGGCCACATGACGCGGTAGAGGCCCTCTGGCACGGAGAGCGTGACGCCCTTCTGCAGGCTCATGCTGATGTGCGTGTGCGCGTTGATGAGGCCCGGCAGCACGACCTTGCCTGCGCCGTCGAGCACCTCGGCCTTGGGATACTGCGCGCGCAGGTCCTCGGTGGCGCCCAGCGCCGCGATGCGGTCGCCTTCGATGGCAAGCGCCGCGTCATACAGAATCTCACGGTCGTCGTTCATGGTGACGATGGTCGTGTGGGTGATGAGGTATGGCTTGTTCATGGGGTCCTCCTTGCGCAATGAAAAATGGGAAATGACAAATGAAAAATCTGTTCGATCCGTTTAATCCGTTGATTTAGCGGCGTGGGACGAAGCGACCGCCTAGCCGGTCTACGTCCGACGACGGATCGCCGGAGATGAACGCGCGCATGCTGGGCAGGGCGACGAAGATGATGGTCAGCTCCACGAGGATGTTAATGAGCGGGCGCGGGATCGTCGTGTACCAGGCGACTTTCATCGCGCCGGCCTCCAATCCGCCGAAGAAGAAGCCGGCCAGGAGCGAGCCGACGAAACTCTGCTGCCCGATGAGGGCGATGACCAGCCCTTTGTTGCCCACGTTCATCGTGCCCATCCGGTACCCCCGCCAGATCCCCAGGATCTCCACGGCGCCCGCCATGGCGGCAACGGCGCCGCTGAGCAGCATGCCCAGGAAGAAGACGCGGTCGGCTTTGATCCCGCCGAATTCGGCGAACTTGGGGTTGATCTTGGTCACGCGGAACTCGTAGCCCATAGTCGAGTAGCGCATCCACAGGGCCAGCGCCGCTGTGATGCCGATGGCGACGAAGATGCCGGTGCTGGCCTGCGTGCCGACGCCGATCCGACCGCCGGAGAGCTCCACGAACTGCGAAAGTCGCGCTGACTCACGGATACCCTCGCGGGCCGCGCCGCCCCGCGCCGCCCGTAGCGCCGGGCTGAGGCCGACGATGGCGCTGATTAGTGGTGGGATCAGCAGGTTGGCGATCATGCCCGTGATGACCTCGTTGACGCCGGATAGTTTCTTGAAGATGGCGGGGATGAAGGCCGCCGCCGCGCCGCCTATACCGCAGAGCAGCAGGATGATGGGGATGTGGAGCAGCTTGGGCAGACTTGAGAGGCCGTATCCGGCTATGGCTGCGACGGCAGCCCCAACGGCAAACTGACCGGCGAGCCCCATGTTGATGGCCCCCGCGCGGAAAGCCAGTGTCGCTGCCGCTGCGGTGAGAATCAGGGGCGTGGCGCGCTGTACGGCGATCATGAAGCCGTGGACGTCGAGAAAGGTCTCGTGCAGGACGAGGGTGTAGACCTCCAGCGGATTCTCGCCGATCCATAGGACCAGCAGCGAGCCGAGTACGAGGCTCAGGCCGACGAAGAGCAGCAGCTGGAGCAGATACTGCGCGAGCGTGGGCAGAGCGTGGTACTGCGCCGCGATGCGGGCATGGAGTGGGGGGCGCGCCAACGTATCAACGCGATAGCGCCCCTGGAGCGTTGCCGAACGCTGCTCGTCGAGCGGCCGGTCAGCTTGGGTCATCAGAATCCCGCGCGTTCGGCGATGGCGCCCATGTGCTCGGCGGCTTTGCGGATGATCTCCTCTTCGTCAACCTGCGTCAACGTGCGGTCGCGCATAAGCACCTCGCCATCGACGATGACGTCGCGCACGTCCTGGGGCGTGGCAGACATGACCAGCGTCCGCAGCAGGTGGTGCGTTGGCCGCAGGTGCGGCGCGGTGTGATCCACCAGGATGACGTCGGCCTTCTTGCCCACCTCCAGCGTGCCGATCTGTTTGTCCAGCATTAGCGCCCGCGCGCCGCAAGATGTCGCCATGCGCAGGGCGTCCTCCACGGGCAGGACGGTGGCGTCGTTGATGGGCAGGCCGCGGCTTGCTTGAATCGCGCTTTTGAGCAGCCGCAGTTCAGCAAAGAGATCGATCTTGCCACCCGAGGCGCCGTCGCTGCCCAGACCGATGGGCGAACCTAGCGAGAGGAAGAGCGGCGTCTTGGGGAAGCCGTGGGAGTTGAGGTTGGAGCGCGGGCAGTGGACGGGCACGGTGCCGCGTTCGGTGACCAGCTGCACCTCGCGGTCGGAGAGGACGACGCTGTGGGCAGCCAGCACGTCAGGGCCTAAGAAGTCCAGCGAATCCAGCCACTCCGCCGGGCGCAGGCCGTAGTTGACCACACAGTGCTCGACCTCTTTCAGGTGCTCGGCCAGATGGATGTGCAGGCCGGTATCGCGCTCGCGGGCGCTGGCGGCGATGCCTTCCACCAGTTCGGGCGTGGACGTCATCACCTGGCGCAGCGCAAACCAGATGTGGATGCGGTCGTTGCCCGCGCCATGCCACGCATCGAAGAGCATCTCAGTCTTGCGGATAGCCTCGGTCGTGGTGTCCTTCATGCTAGCAGGTACAAACTCGGCGGCGTCCATGGTGGAGCGGGCGATGCAGGCGCGCAGCCCAATGTCTTCGACCGCGCGGGCCGCCTCGCCTATATGACGCCCGCCCGCGTCGGCAAAAGTCGTGATGCCGGCCTTGATCATCTCCACGCTGCTGAGCATGGCGCTCCAGTAGACGTCGTCCGGTTGGAGCTGGCTCTCGAAGGGCACCAGGAAGCGTACCCAGATCATGGGCGGCTCGTCAGTGATGCGCCCCCGGAGCAGCTGCTGGCAGACGTGTGTGTGGCCGTCGACGAGGCCGGGCAGGGCGACCTTGCCGCTGCCGTCCAGCGTCGTCTCCGCCGCGTAGTGCTGTTCCAGGATGCTGGATTCGTCGATGTCCACGATGCGGTCCGCGTCCACGGCGATGGCGGTGTCTGGCTGCAGCGTCATGTCGGGCAATAAGACGATGGCGTTCTTGATCAAAAGGTCGCAGGTTTGTGAGATGTCCACAGTTGCCTTCCTTTCTCTTCTGACGTTGAAACGTTCGAACGTTCCAACGTTTTAACGTTCTTTCTAGCTACCTATCACTTTCACAAGGCTTGCAGCTTAACAAACTCCAACTCACTCAACACGTCATTTCGACTGAGTTTATCCTGAGCGCAGTCGAAGGGCGATGGAAGCGTAGCGACCAAAGCGAGCCTGTCCCGAGCGTAGTCGAGGGATGGAGACCCTGGCCCAGAGGCCCAGTGGCCGGGGAATCTCTCCATTTCGCTGTATATTTGTCTCCGAGCGGGGGAGATTTCTCGACTCCGTGCCAAAAAGCGGCACTTCGCTCGAAATGACGGTGAAAACAAAGACTTCAATCGAAAAAGTGATAGGTAGCCAGACGTTCTTCTATCAGCATCTTCCACCACGCGCGGAGCCGGTCGGCGTGGTGACCGGGCGCCAGCACCAGGTGATTGCCCAGCGGCGCGTGCAGCAGGTCGGTGACGTGGCCGCGCGTCAGCTCGACCTGGGCCTGGGTGCGGCAGAGGTTCTCGGCCTCGCCGGTCGCCACGATCTCGCCCTCCGCCAGCCAGAGCTGCTGCATCTTTGTGCCGCCGATGCGCAGCAGCGTGATGGGGCCGGTGGGCAGCCTGCCCTGGATGCCCACGCCCAGGCCCGATTCGAAGTGGGAGCGCAGGCGGTAGCTTTCGATCATGCGGCGCGGCACGGTGCAGTGCGCCAGCCAGAGTGCGTTGGCGTCCGCGTCCAGCTGGGCCGGGTTCGCCATCCACGGGATCTCACCCAGCAGCTTATAGGCCCAGAGCAGCCCCACAGTGCTGACCAGGTCGCCTTCGCAGCCGGCGATGACGCCTTCGTCGGTCAGCTCCGCCAGGCCGAAGCAGCCCGTGGTCTGCAGGTTGAGCACCAGGTCGAAGCAGCGCACGGTCAGCGCGTCCAACTCGTAGGCGTTCACCAGGCGCCGGAGCGCCGCGTGGACGCGCACCACGTCACGCATCTCTGCCTCGCTCGGCTCGCGGATCTCGGCAGCCTTGGCCTTGAGCGCCGCCAGGGTGGGGCGCAGCTCATCATCCGAGATCCGCTCCATCGCCTGGGTGATCTCGTCCAGGGCGATGGGCACGACCTCCGGGCCCCAGGTCGCCTGGACCGTCGCCGGGTCGGGCATACTGGCGACGAGCCAGTCAGAAGGATCGCCCATCAGGCCGATGCGGGCCTCTTGCAGCGCGCGGCGCACCACCAGGTCTTGGGCGGCCTCGGCGATTTGCTGGAGTCCGGCTTCGTCGTCTGGACCCTTCAGGTAGAAGATGCGGCCCTGGACGCCGTCCTGCTGTAATCGCGCCAGCACTTCCAGGGCGGCGGGCAGGGAGTTGTTGGCGGGATGGGCGATGAGGAAGACCGGCTCGTTGGGGACGTGCGATTTGCGCTTCGCCTGTAGATTCATAATCACGTTTTCCGTGCCGCCGGTGGCGACCAGCAGGAAGAGCGGCGCCGGATCGGCCACGTTCTCCTCGGTCCAGGATGCGCCGCCCAGCGTCTGCAGTGCGGTGACGTAATCACCCGTGATGGATTCGACGGCTTCGTCGCTGACCAGAGAGTCCGGCGCGACGGTCAAGATTCCGAATTCTGTGGACATAGGACCTCCTCTGAAAATAGACAGGTTAACAGGTTGGAAATATACTAAATCTGTTTCATCCGTTGACAAATTTTCGTCCTCGTTGGTGTGGAATTCCACATGGAGACTCCTTGGGAAAACAGTCTTGTTGTCAGGTCGTCATGAGCCGATGTCGGGGCTGTTAGGTATTTCATCTGGGTTGAGCATATCGACGACTTGACTGTGCATTTCCACGTCAAACCACGCCCGGAAGACGGTGTAGTTACGCTCTGCGGGCCACAGGCTGTGATCCGGTTGCCAAGCATAGAGCTCATGCTCGAACATGGGCGCGTAGTTCTCCTGCAGGAAGGATTCGAGAAACTGACGGTCCAGCGGCTCGCTCAGCAGGTACGTGGTGCAGTCCTGCTGCACGTCTTCTGGCTTGAGCCGGATGCCATCGGGAGAGACACGCCCTGTCCAGTCCAGGTAAGGTTGTTTGGGTTTGATGACCAATACGGATCGATTGATAAATTTCATCTTGGTACCTCCATCCGTGATGACCGTCTGTCTATGACTTTGCACGCTCTCGAAGTAAACGATACGCTGACGCTGGATCGACCATGGTCTCCAGAAGCTGCTCCGTCTGACAGGCGATTCTTTTCACGCGTTGCTCGTACGTGTACGGGACGTTGTGATGCTCCAAAACTTCCTGTCCCAGTTGGCTCAACAATTGGGCGTGCACGCGCCCCAGGCCGAGGTGGATCATCAGCAGGGCAGCGGCTCGGCCGACGATCTTGTCGTGGACGACGAGGTTGCTCGGGTCGACCTCGGTCTCCGCCAGAAAGCGCTCCAGCTCGAAGAGCGGGTGGAGCCAGTTGCCGTCGCTGTAGAAGATCAGCGTTGTGTTCTGGTAGACCTCAAGGGTGTGTTCCATCTACGCCTCCAGCGCGGCCTCGACGTCGTCTCGATAGGGCATGGCGGGCGCGGTGCCGAGTTTGGTGACCTGGAGCGCGGCAGCGACGTTGGCGAAAGCCACGGCGTCAGCTAGCGGCTGTCCCTCCGCCAGCGCGACGGCCAACGCGCCGTTGAAGGCGTCGCCCGCGCCGGTGGTGTCCACCACGTCGACCTTGTGGCCGGGTGCGTGCCGGGCGCTGTCACCGGTGACGATGAGCGCGCCCTTCGCGCCCAGCGTGATGATGGCGACGCCGACGCCGGTGTCGAGCAGCTGATGGGCGGCGGCTTCCGCCTCGTCGATGGAGCGCACGCTGCGCCCGGTGATGATCTCGGCCTCGGTCTCGTTGGGCGTCAGCACGTCCACCATGGCTAACATAGCTGCGTCCAGCGGCTGTCCAGGCGCCGGATTGAGCAGGACGCGCACGCCGGCCTCGTGGGCCACGCGGATGGCGCGCTCGACGGTCCCCATGGGCGATTCCAGCTCCACCAGCAGGATGTCGGCGTTCACGATGGCGTCCCGCGCCGCGTCCACGTCCTCCGGCGTCAGCAGCGTGTTGACGCCTGGCGCTACAACGATCATGTTCTCGCCGTCCTCATCGACGATGATGAAGGCCACGCCGGTGTGCGAGGCGTCGGTGCGCAGGACGTAATCCGTGCTGATGCCCTCGTTGCGCAGATTGGCCTCGGCCTTGTCGCCGAGATCGTCCTGGCCCAATTTGACCACCATGGCGACGTCGGCGTCGAGGCGCGCTGCCGCCACAGCCTGATTGGCGCCTTTGCCGCCCGGGCCGGTGTGATAGGGGCCGCCCAGGATCGTCTCGCCCTTGACGGGCATGCGCGGCGTGTGCACGACCAGATCGGTGTTGAAACTGCCTACAACGGTGACTGTCGGTCGACGATTCATATTCCCTCCGTGTGTTGGTCCGGTAGTCTTGTTGTCTATTCATACGCGAGCTGCGAACCTGAGATCTGCTCCTTAGCAAGACATCACGCAACACGCAACACGTAACACGTAACACGCACCACGCACCACGCAATTTGCTTATTCGAACTCAAACGCGCAAATCAACTCCTGCCGCTCCACGTCCACCAGACCCATATCGGTGGGGCGGAAACGCGGCACGACGGGCAGCGGCAACGAGGTGAGCAGGCCGAGGGGATTCTCCTCGACGCCCAGTCTGTTGGCGGCGGTGACGAAGGCCTCGAACTCCTGAGCCAGGTCCGCGACCGGTTTCTGCGCCAGCAGACCGCCCACGGGCAGCGCTGCCAGGGCCTTGATCTCACCCTCGGCGACGGCGACGTAGCCCCCGCCCGCGTCGATGAGCGCGTTGGCGGCAGCTGCCATATCCGCCGGATGCCGTCCGATGACGACGAGGTTGTGCGAGTCGTGGGCGTAGGTGGTTGCCAACGCGCCGCGCTGCAGGCCCGTGTTGGCCAACAGCACGAAGGCGCGGTTCTCGTTCTGCCCGTGCCGGTGAAAGACGGCGGAGAGGGCCAGATCGGCCTGGGTCTGCCACGGCACGGTGCCATCGACCAGGGGCAGCGTGCGTTCCTGGAGCGCGCCCCGTCCGCGCTGCGTGAGCACCTTGGCCGTGACGCGCACTCCCTCGCCCCGTACCACGAAGTCGTCCGCCGTCAGGTGCGGCAGGTGGACGCTGTTCACGGCCGCGGCCGGCGGGGGAAAGCCGTTGGTGACGGGCTGGAGCATGGCGCCGTCCCAGGCGACGATCTCGCCCGATGCCAGCGTCAGATGCACGTTGAAGCGCTCCAGGTCGCGCAGTATCAGCACGTCGGCGATGCGACCGGGCGCGATGGCGCCCAGGTCGGGGCGGCGCAGGCGGCGGGCCGGTTCCAACGACGCGGCGCGCACCGCGTCGACCGGGGCCATGCCCAGCGCGATGGCCCGGCGCACCCCGCGATCCAGGTGTCCCTCGGCGATCAGGTCGCCGGGCGGCACGTCGTCGGTGACGAAGACGACGTTGTCGAGCCGTCCGCGCTCTTTCCAGACGGCGACGACCTCGGGCACGTTGTCGCGGTGCGCGGCACAGCAGACCTCGACGATCATGCCCAGCCGCGTGCGGGCCACGATCTGCTCCGCCGTCATGTAGCCGTGGTCGGATTCGATGCCGGCAGCCAGGTAGGCGTTGAGGTTGCGATCGTCCTCGAAGCGCACGTGCCCGGTGAGGATCACGCCGCGCGCCCGCCCGACTTTGACGATCTCGGTGATGCGCGGGCGCTGCCGCACCACGCCCCAGTAGTCCATCACCTCGGCCAGGCCGATGACGTCGGGCGCGTCCAGCAGCGCGTCCACGTCGTCGGCGGTGAGGGTAGCGCCCGCAGTTTCCAGTCCGGGCACGGCGGGCACGCAGGTTGAGGCGAAGGTGAGCACGCGCAGCGGCAGGTCGCGGGACGCGCGGCGCATATAGTCGATGCCGGCGACGCCCAGCACGTTGGCCATCTCGTGGGGATCCTGGGCGACGGTGGTCACGCCGCGCGGCAGCACGACAGCGGCGAAGTGCGCGGGCGTGACGTGGCTGCTCTCGATATGTATATGGCTGTCGATGAGGCCGGGCGCGAGCCACATCCCTGTCGCGTCGAGGACCTCGTGGCCCTCGCAGCGCTCGTCGTCCGGTGTCGTCACGTAGGCGATGGTGTCCTCGCAGATGCCCACGGTGGCGGGATAGACGTCGCGGGTCAGCACGTTGAGCAGCTGCCCGTTTTTGATGACCAGGTCGGCGGGTTCTTCGCCGCGCGCTACTTGTAACAGGCGATGGTAATCAGTCATAGGATTCTCGATTTTGGATTTGCGATTTTCGATTCTGGTTGGTGTCTTTATCGTTTTGCTTTTGCAACATTCACCCTCCGTTTAATCCGTTGATTCGGGCCAGATGGAGAGCACACGCTGGGCGTTGACGTCGACCAGTCCCAGATCGGTGATGCCGTAGTCTGGGATGACGGGAAGCGCCAGGGCGATGATGGGGCTGATGGGCTGTTTCACTGTGATCCCCTGGGCGCGCAGCGCCGCGTTGAGCGCCTTCATCTGCGCGACGACGGTTTCCAGTGGCTCGGGGCTCATCAGCCCGGCGATGGGCAGGGGAAGGAGCGCGCGCACTTCGCTCCCGTCCACGGCGCAGATACCGCCGCCACAGTCCACCAGGGTGCGCGCTGCCAGCGCCATATCCTCAGCGTTTTGGCCGATGACCAGTAGGTTGTGGGAGTCGTGGGAGACGGTGGTGGCGACGGCGCCGCGCTGCAGGCCGAGGCCCCGGACCGGCACAAGGCTGTGATGTCCCCCCTGCCCGTGGCGCTCGAAGATGGCGACGAGCGCGACGTCGTCAGCTGCGGTGAGATCCACGATCCCGTCGCGCACGGGAAAGGTCATGGTTGCGATGTCACGACCGTAGTTCTGGTGGGCGACGGTCAGGACGCGGAGAGAGACGGTGGTGGGCTCGGTCGGGAGACCGGCCCTAGCAGGTGAGGGGCGGGCGCGCAGCATGAAGTCCTCGGATTCAGGCGGCGAAGGCAGATGAACTGTGTTTTCCTCTTCGATGTCGGATGTCTTGTGTGGCAAGGAGACGAGCATGCGCCCGGCTCGGGCCACCAGCGTGCCATCGACAAAGACCTCGTTCACGGTGAAGCGGTCCAGGTCGTCGAGCAGCAGCAGGTCGGCCCGCTTGCCCGGCGCGATGGCGCCCTGGTCGAGCCGGCGGATGCGCTGCGCGCCGTGCAGCGTCGCGGCGCGCACCGCGTCGACGGGATCGAAACCGGCGGCGATGGCGCGGCGCACGCCGTGATCTAGGTGGCCTTGCTCCAGCAGATCCTCGGGGTAGATGTCGTCGGTGCATATCACCAGGTTGGGCGGCGCGGTGCCCAGTTCCTGCACAATCTCCGCCAGCGCCGAGATGCTCTCGCTGAAGCTGGAATCCTTGGCTTCGACGACCATACCCAGGCGCAACTTCTCCAGCAGCTCATCGTGATCGGTGGATTCATGATCGGATTGGGGACCGCCCACGAGGTACGCCGCCAGATCGCGCCCGCGCAGCCCTGGACAGTGTCCGCTGATGACGGCGTCGTGCGCGTGGGCGACGTCCAGGATCTCGCGCATGCGCTCGTTCTGGCGGATCACGCCGACGTAGTCCATCACCTCGGCC
>DAOTUH010000208.1:0-2030 GCA_034437255.1 Anaerolineae bacterium | reverse complement strand
GCCGGGCAGGCTACGTGCTCTCGGGGGCAGTTACACAGGCATTTACGCGCTAAAGCCGTTCCGGGGACGGGGACTCCGAGCATTGGTATAGAACATTTGTAAAATATGAGATTGTCAAATTACACAGATTTTTATTTTTCTGTGTGAGCTTATGAAGTCTGGGGGTAATATCTCACTTCGACCTTGCGAAATCCTGAAGGCCCGTAAAAAGAAAACGCGCCCGATCTGTCGGCCAGATCGAGCGCTTCCGTTTGTCGGGGCGCGCGGATTTGAACCGCGGACCTCTGCGGAACACATCCAAATCTACTGACCTTGTATAACCAGGAGGCACAATGAAATCCGGGGCTATAGCGGATATCGCATTTCGAGGTAACCGACTTCGCGCTTTGCGGCATGAGCGAGAGTTGTCGGCCGACAAACTTGCCCGTCTTACCGGGCTCACGACACATCATATCTACCGGCTGGAGCGGGGGGAGCGTCCCAATGTCTGGGGGATAACCGTTGCCAAGTTAGCCTTGGCCCTCGATACGACCACAGATTATCTTCTTAACCTGACGGACGAGCCTAAACCACCAAAACATCTTTACTACACGTGACGAGGTGTCACCATGACTCACGCATCTCCCGCCACGCTACCTCAGAACACTCAAGCCGAAGCGGCCGTGCTGGGCAGTCTGCTCGTCGATCCACAGTACGCGCTGCCCAAAGTGCAACCTCTGTTGCGTCCTCAGCATTTCTATTACCGGTTGGAGCGTAACAACCGGCCTAAGACCTGGGGGATCACCATCGCGCGCCTGGCCGTGGCCTTGCAGACCAGTACCGACTATCTGCTGGGACTCACCGATGACCCCACGCCGTATCCATCCCCCCAATCAGAGAAGGAGACTGGATGAGCTGCTTAATACGGTATCCCAATCTGAGCGTCAGCACGTAAGGAAATCCGGGGTGATTTCCCTTCTCGCGGCGGCTCCTCCGCTTCACATTCAAACCTGGCTGCTGTTCAGGGCTTCCGGTGGAGGCGGCGCGGTGGAGATTAGTGTGGTGGTGACAAGATGCCGCAGGTGTGACTGCTGTTCACGCTGGACAGACTCTGACCCCCCGCTCTGGAAATCGCTTGGCACACATGACGAGGAGAATACCCATGGCTACCTACTTAATCGACCGAACGACCATTCAGACCGATCCTGACCCGCAGACGGGCGAACCCGTCTTGCGCATCCAGGCCACGGCGTGGGGGCGGCACCTGGCCCAGACGTTGGGCACCGCAGAACACCAGGAGCAGGGTTTTTACATCCTGCCGCACTCAGCGGATCTGGACGCGCGGCTCTGTGCGCTCATCGACACGCTGATCGCGCTGCGGTATCACCATCCGGCGTTGCTGCAACTGCCGCTCTTTGCCGAGGAGTCGCTATCATGACCGCAGAGACCGGCTTATTACCCCCGCGCTATGTCAACGTCTCCGCAACGGTGACGTACAGCGCCGAGGTCTCGGATCCGCACTTTCGCACCTACGCGCGCCTGGTGGGGCTGGCCTGGCAGGATCGGCGCCATGATCACACGCAGGTGCCGGTGATCTCGTTGGCCGATCTGGCCACGGTCTGTCACTTGAAGGAGCGGCAGATGCGCAACCATCTCAATGCGTTGGCCGACCAGGGGCTGATCCGTCTGCGCGGCGACAGCCGTGCCTATCGGATCCAGATCCTCGACCCGCGAGTGCAAAACTCTGCAGTCGCAGTGCAAAGTTCTGCACCGCCAGTGCAAAGTTTTGCACCGCCCGCGCTAGAGACGCTAGCTAGTCATCATAATCCATATCAAGGTGATGATGATGGTGATATTGATGATGATCAACTAGAGACAGAGCAACAACAAACAACATCATCAGGGACTGCGGTGCAAACGTCTGCACTCACGCCCCGGGAGCGCGCTAACCTGGAGGCGCTGCAGGCGTTCGGCGTAAACCCCCAGGTCGCCGAGGCCCAAAAGGTCGCCGCGTTGCCCCACGTCACGCCGGACGTGATTCAGGCCTGGGG
>DAOTUH010000207.1:0-11066 GCA_034437255.1 Anaerolineae bacterium | reverse complement strand
GCGGCGCAGGTCTTGCCGCCGCAGGCGCCCATGCCCGCGCGGGTGACGGCCTTGATCTCGTTGACGTCTCGGCAGCCCCGGCGGATCAGTGCGCGGATCTCGCCCGCCGTGACGCGCTCGCACCGGCAGACGATGGTGTCGTCGCCCAGGCGTTCCACAGTCTCCGGCAGCGGCTCGCTCACCCACGGTGCCTGCACGCGGATGCCCGCGATGCGCTTGGCGATGCTCGGCGGCGCTTTGACCTTGACAACGACAGTGTGATTGTTACGCTTTGTGGCGCGCACGTTGGTTACTTTGACGTCGCCCACCACTTCCCCGTCGCGGTCCAGCACCGTCACCGTGTCGCCCTCGACGACGCTCTTTTCCGAGAACTCGTAGGGAATCGAGACGGTGGGTTGCTCCGCGTCCTTGCGGTAGTCGACCAGGGTGATCGCCAGGCCGGGACAGACGGTGATGCACTGCTCGCAGCCCACGCAGGTCGCGTCGACGTGTGGCCCCAGGAACTCGGGCAGCTGGCGGATGTCGTCCTCCGGGATGTGGATGAGGTCTTGCGGGCAGATGGCGGTGCAGGGATTGCACGGAATCTCCTGTGAGCAGTGGAAGACGGGGAAGACGCCGCTTTCCTCCGCTGGGATGCGCTCCTCTACTACGTGCCCTGGATGCGACTTGAGGATCTCGGCGGTGCGGTACCAGGCCTCCGGGATATTGACGTCGTGGTCCAGCGCGCGCGCAACCTTACGTCCGGCGATCTTGCCCGTGAACATGGCAGCCGACGCCTCGGCGATTTCCTGGGCGTCTCCGGCGTCAAAGACGGTCATGTCAAATTCCCGCGCCTTTGCCGTAAACTCGTTCACCGGATCGAGGCCTACGGCGATGAGCACCGTGTCGCAGGCGAAGGATCGCTCGGTGCCGGGGATGGGGTTGAACTCCGCGTCGATCTGGGCGATGGTCACGGAGTCCACCTGATCCTCGCCGTTGGCGCTAACGATGGTGTGTGACGTATGGATGGGTACGCCCAGACGGCGGAGTTTGTCCTCGTGGACCTTGTAGCCGCCGCATGTGGGCAGCGCCTCGACCAGGCCCACCACCTCAATGCCGGCCTGGAGCGCGTGGTAACCCGCGATGAGGCCCACGTTGCCCCCGCCGACGATGAACAGACGCTTGGCCGCGCGGATCAGGTCGCGGTTGACCAGTGTCTGGAACGCGCCTGCGCCGTAGACGCCGGGCAGGGTGTTGCCGGGGAAGGCGAGGGACTTTTCGCGGGCACCGGTGGCGACCAGTAGGACGTCGGGTTTCACCAGGACGTATTGCGTGGTTTCGGTTTGCGGACGTTCTCTCAGGATGCCTACGTTTTGGTCGCTGAAGACGGCGAGGGCCGTGCTGTTGAGCCAGACGTCGACGCTTTCGTGGGCGCGCACTTGCGCTTCCAGTTTCGTGGCGATGTCGATGCCGCGCGTGCCCGCATAGACGGCGTTGGTGGAGCCGAAGAAGCGGTGGGTCTGCAGCACCAGCTTGCCGCCTAAGCGGTGCTTGTCGTCCACCAGCAGCGTGCCGATGCCCAGTTCGCCAAGCTGGTTCGCCGCCGACATGCCCGCCGGGCCGCCGCCCAGGATCAGCACGGGCACGGCGACGGTCTCGATCTCCGCCATGGCGGGCGCCTCCGGCACATCCGGCAGCGTCGGCAGACCGTCCAGCGGCTCGACGCGCATGCCCGGTCGCACCGGCGTCATGCACGCCTTGACGGGTCTTCCGTCGGCGACGACCATGCACTGGGCGCACTGCCCGTTGGCGCAGAAGATGCCCTGCGGCACGCTATCTTTGTGGTGATGTCCGAAGGTCCGGATGCCGTGGGCGAAGAGCGCCGAGGCGATCATCTCGCCGCGTTGCGCCGTCAGCGTCTGCCCTTGCCAGGTGAACTCGATGGCTTCGGTTTCTGGGATGTCCAAAATGGGATGTTCGGTGATGCGATAGTCGCTCATGAATACCTTCCTTGCCAGTTAGAGACTTGTGACTGATTCCATTATAGGAAAAGGCGCTGTCCGCCTACACTGAAGGTGAGCTATGTTTTGAGAGTAGAAAGGCACAATCAACGAAAAATCTCCGGGCACCGGTGTAAATGCTCGGAGATTCTGGCGACTTGACTCTCAGGGATGCATCGAACAGCTCTCACCGCCATATTCGATCTCAATAGTCAGATGGGTCAGATCTAGATCAGCGAGGGCGGCTTTGGCGGCGCACTTGACGTCCACGGCGGTCTCTTTGGAAGCCTTGTCGGCGAGAACCAGGTGGGTGGTGAGCACGTGATGTTCTCCATCCAATGACCAGATGTGGGTGTGATGGACGTCACACACATGCTTGATGGATGCCAACGTCTCCTCAATCTCTTCGATGTCGAATTCATCGGGCACGGCCTGGAGGAATAAGATCGAGGTCTTCTTCAGATTAGCGACGACATTATACAACACGTAAAGCGTGATGACGATGGAAAGCAGCGGATCGAGGATGGGGATCTCCCGGAAGAGCAGCACGATACTGACGACCAGGACGCCCGTCCAGCCCAACACGTCCTCTAGGAGATGCCAGGCCACCATTCTAGTATTAAGCGAGCTGTTGTGTCGCAATCTCAGCGCAGCCAACCCATTGATGACGATGCCGGCGACAGCGAAGATCATCATGCCCTGGGCGTTCGGCAACTCGGGATTCAACAGGCGGGGCAGTGCTTCGAAAAGGATCAAGATGCCGCCGCCGACCAGGATCAGCGCGTTGATCAATGCCCCGAGGAGTGAGTAGCGGCGGTAACCGTAAGAGTACCGCCCATCTCCGTCCCGCTCCGCGTAGCGCCCCAGATACCAGGAGAGACCTAGCGCGACGCTATCGCCCAGATCGTGCAAGGAATCGGAGACGATGGCCAGACTGTTGATCCAGAATCCCCCCACCAGCTCCAGCAATGCGAAGCCCAGATTGAGGTAAAAGGCCAGACGGAGACCGTGAGGTGCTTCCAGTTCGTGCGCGTGTTGATGTGTCATGGATGCTGGGAATCGCCTCGGTGACCTAACTCGCCGTATTGGATCGGGTGCGGACCGCGCGCAGATCTCGCAGGGCGAAGGGCAAATAGAGCAGCAGGCAGGACGCCGCGCCGATCAGCTCCAGGAAGGGGATGTACCAGGGCCAGGCCGGCAATACATCCATCAGGCTCGCTGTCTCCGGCTTGTGGGCGATAAACAGGTAGTTGCTGTCCAGCAGCACGTTGACCAGGCCGACGGCGAGCATATAGAGGTTAGTGCCGATGAGCACGCGCCGCAGTGAGGCCCACGTCGGTCGAAAGCCCTCCACGGCGGTCATGTAGACGGCTGCGGTGACGATGCTGCCGTGCGAGATCATCACCTGGAAGGCGCGGAAGTGGGGGAAGCCGTAGGGTCCGGCGTCGGGCGTCAGCAGCGCCTGCGTCGCCCCGGCGATACCCAGGAGATAAGCGAACTCGTAGACGCGCTTGTCCTTGCGGATGAGCATTACGGCGCTGAGGAAGATGAGGACGCTGCATAGGTGCAGCGGGAGCATCGTCTGCAGACTCCATTGGCCCGTCCCTGCTCTCCAGGCGTGCAGGATCGCCTCGTCGATGAGCAGCACAGCGGCGAGACCGTAACGCCATTTGCGGCGTGCGGCCGCGCCCAGCCGGTTCCCGCGTACGATTAACCAGAGATTGAGCAACAAGATCGACGACAATGCAGCAAGGTGCCACGGGCCGAAGAGTTGGAACGGTGCGCCCTGGTAGTTTTCTCCGGCGAAGAAATTACCCATACGTCACTCCTGCTATCGCAAGTCTAGACAGAAGCCCATGGCGATGGGCTTGCTCTGTGGGCCAATGATGTCCCAGGCTGCCTCCCTCCTCGATACAATATCTTTCACGTTTTGCCACGTGGGAGATCAACTTGTTGAAAGGTGCGGTCATTACGGTAGGTCCGGGCAGTAGTCCACGATGGCGGCTTCTGTCTGCGAGCTGGTGATGATCGCCACGCGGCCCTTGAGCGCCTCGAGATTCAGGCCGGTGCCTGCGATCTGCTCGAGGTTGGCGCGCAGATCGGCCAGCGGGAAGGTGAACGCAACAGCATCCCGCGTCTCGTTGACCGTGGCCGTGACGATATCCGGCGTATCGCCATCCCAATCCCCTAGCGTGGTGCTCCAGACGTAGACGTAGGGCTCTAGCGTGCCGTTGGCGTAGAGGAAGACGCCCGCGCCGACGTCTTGGCCCAGGTCAGGATTGATGTACCCGTCGCCCGGCGGCCGCCCGGTGGCGTTGTTGCCATCGGTGTCCAGCGCGACGAGCCAGTGGTAGGTGAGCGCGCGATCTGCCGGCGCCGGCGATTGCAGGGAGAGCCAGATGGTCAGCGTATCGGTCGTGACGTCCACGTTGGTGAGATTGACCGGCGGCGCTAACGAGGTCAAGACGGTAGTATCGGAACTGATGTTGCACCCGGCAATGTCCGCACCTGCGGGTGGTGCGGCGATGGCGGCGCCGCCTGCCAGAGGTGCGACGTCGCCGCTGGCGTCGGTCAGCGGCGTGGCGGCCGGAACCGGTGTGGGGGGCTCAGCCGTTGGCGTGGCAGGGACCGGCGTCGGTGTGGGAGAGGCAGCTGAGGGCACAGGCGTTGCATCCGCCGGAACCTCCGTGGTAGCTGCTTCAGGACCCACCGTTGTGGCGTTGATCGCCGGCTCGGTCGGGGCGGGAGCGGCGGCCTGCTGGTTGATGCCCTGCACCAGGATGTAGGAGATGCCCACGGCCGCGACGATGAAGAGCAACGCGCCGCCCACGATCACGCTCCATAAGGGCAGGCGCTGGCGCGTCGGTCGGAGCTGGGCCCGCCAGTAGCGCTCAATCTCGTCCAGGGTCTTGCGATGCCCTGGATCGGAGACCTCTTTACGTGTGCGGCCGACCTCCTCGACCAGCTCGCGGATCTCCTCCTGCTTGACGGCCAGCGGTTGGCCGCCGTATCGCCAGCGAAGCATGCGATGTTCTTGGATCAATGTTTTGTAATCAGCCATAAGCTCCTTACGCTCCCGGTACGAGTGCAGAGAAATATCCTAAAAGTGTCCATATCCCTGCGTAGATACTATTCGGTTTGTCAGAACAACCGCTTGGCTTTCAGTTGGATCGCTCAGCGCTCTGAAGGAGTTGGATATTTGCTCTGAGCCCTTCGTTGACCAGCTGCTGAAGATCGAGATTCTGTTCCTCATGTAAGTCTGTTCAAAAAGTCGTTGACATCTGGCTCAAGGTATACCGGGAAGCTAAACCCGGTGTCTGGATGGTAGAATTTTCCACGTGTACCCTTTGAGAAATCATATTCGGATTTCATATATCCTCTCCCTTATCCTCTCCCTGGTACGGTTGGATTTCGTTTTGGGTTGCCTTGCGTGCTGAGATGATACGTATTTTGCACAAATCCCTTTCGATCTATTCGAATGTATGTACAACAACTCGCAAGACACCGCTACCGTCTATGCCGATAGTTATCCAGCGATCTTCGGTTCCACTATGCTCGTCGTCATAAATTGAGAGTTGATTTGGATCACGAAACACCGTCGCCACTCGACGAAAATCGACACGATGCTTATGAACGTTCTAGTTCTCTTTGACCGGGTCCCATTCGAACTCGTAGCGCAACTTTCACCTCTTGACCCTCTTGATCACTGTTTTGGGTAGGACGTCTCATCTATTTTACATCAAGTCACAGAGGAAAAACAGTCTGACCTCTCAGCTCTCAAGACCCAATTGACGCAGGATGGTCTCCAGACGCAAAGGTTCGCGAGCCAGGAAGCGGGCCAGATAACGGGAGGCGCGCAGCAGATAGGTTTCGCGCGCATCGGAGCCGGGGTCACCGTAGAGCCGCGCCGACCGTTGAAGGGCCCGCGCGACCAGAGGGTCCACCGGCACATCTCGATTTTCTAGCAGAGGCTGGATCCAGTCGGGCTGGGCTGTGAAGTGAGCCACCTCCTCGTCACGGCAAACTGTGATCTGTTTGAGGATCATCGGCGGTTGTGGTGGCAGGCCGTAGCGGTAGACATCTTCTTCGCCGCGATAGCCGACGGCGGCCACGCCAATCTCCACGGGGATAACGCGCTCCCGTTGATCCGCGATGATCTCCTGATGTTGGGGATTGTCCTCGCTTACTGTAACGGCCAGATGACGCAGAAAGGGATCGTCCTGCAAACGAATATCATAGACGAGCCCGATGAGCTGGGCCCGTTCCTGCTGGATGGGGACGCGCACGAAGGTGCCGAAGGTCGGCACGTCCGGCTCCGGAATGCGCGAGGCTACCACAAAGCCGCGAATGTCGGCCCGCAGCACGTTGCCGATGGGAATCGCTTGATCTGATGCGTTCAAAGTTGCCTCCTGATGCGTCTACCGACGGCGTCCCAGATAGGATTTCTGGCGCGCCTTTTCTGACGGGCGCACCGGAAGTCCCGCCGCCATAAGCCGACGTTGGAGCAGGTTGTCCAGCGCGGCTTTGTCGTCCTGAGTCACCAGTGCCAGCTCGTGAGCCCGGGCCAGTGCGTAGGGGTAGCCGTGCAGCACCACTGCCTGATGGACGAGCACCGCGTGCAGGATCGCGCTCCACCCTTCGCGTGCCGCTGCCCAGGCGGGCGTTTCCACGCGGGCGATGACAGGATAGTCGGGGGCGCCTGTGTTGATATAGCAGAACCAGATTTCGTGCCCGTGCCGCGCGTGCCGGCGATTCATGGGGGAACGGCGTTTCAGCCAGGCGGTGCGTTCGCCGGGCGCCAGATACCGCGCCATCAGCGACTGGTCATCTAAGTGCGTCGCCGCCGGCTCGGGTCCAGCGCTTGACTCCACGTCGAGGGGAACGAGGCTCAGCAAATTGAGCAAGGGGTGCCCACCCGGTCGCTCGACGAAGCCGGCGGGCATCGCGTCCGCGTCCTTGAGCCGGTTCAGGGCCGCCATGTGGTCTGGTAACAGCGTGTGATCTTCCTCGGTGCGCCCGCTGTAGGGCCAGAGCAGCGGACCATCGGTCAGCGCCACGACGGGGCCGGGTTCGCCTACGGTACGTGCTTCGGCCGCAAGTTCGGCCAGATAGGTTAGTTCCGCCGCTGTGCGTCGCATCCCCACCTGGTGGCCGATGATTTGCCCCTGGTGATCATATAACTCCGCGTCGTCGAAATGCAGTGTCGCCTCGCGGTGGGGCGTGGGCGCCGATCCATCGTACCGGAAGACGAGCCCGCCGACCTGGATCAGATAATAGAGCACGGCGGCGTGCCGGTCGGGCATGGTCTGGGAGCCATCCACGGCGACGACGGTGATATCGGGCGGTGGGGCCGGCTCCTGAGTCAGGCGCTGGTTCAGCGGCACGTCAGTGGCCGGCAATGCGAACTCCTCGCCCGTCTCCTGCTGGTGCGCGATCAGCTCGCGTAACCTCCGGGCATCTGGAGCCGCTGCCAGCCGAGCCAGCGCTTGGTCGTAGGCGTCTTGCTGCCGTCGCTGCTGCGCAACGGCACGCTCGCCCAGCGCCCTTATATCTGATCTCAATTGCTCAAGATGTAACATAGCTCTCCGTTCTCTCAGGGCTACATTATAGCCGAGGTGAGCTGAGGAACAAGGTTGCGTGATTGCGGGCAAACGAAGCAGTTCTTGGGTGGCTCAGACGCAATAGATGGGTTCCAGTCATATTTGCTATGCGCATTAACCTCAGCGCACATCAACCCGGCTTCGTTTGCCTTGTTTTTGTCTGGTGTTTTGTCAAGCGTCAATTATCGAAATAAACCGCGCTACAAAGTTCTCCGAGCATAGTTTAGGAGTCCCCGGCTCGTGAACTTCGGCGAAAGTGCGTCGCCCCTCAGAAGACTAAACAGATACTTCAACAAATCCGATTTCTATCCTCTGGCGTGGGTCCCGGGCGTCGCAAGCGACGCCCGGCAAGGTTTATCTCCGTGGACTCATCCGGGGCCGATTTCGCCACGCGACAGAGTCGTACGTGTGGCCGGTCGCCGGTTTTCGTAGGCTGTGGTAACTGCCGGGCTCAAACTAACCCCCGGATTAAGTTTGCGTCAATTCCGATGAATAATATAACGTTTCCCAAATTTTAAGGTAAATTTGGGATTTACCTATTGATTTATTTGGGAAAGTCAAGTATAATGTGGGTGATTTTGGGGCGAAGTGGGGCAAAGTGGGGGATATACCCTCTGAACCACCGGTTTTATCCCCTGGAGTGGGGAATTCCAGAGAAGATGTTCTTAGGGCATCACGTCTATACATTGGATAGCAAAGGCCGCTTGACGATCCCCTCGCGCTTCCGCGAGGAGTTGACCGGCGGGATCGTGGTTACGCGTGGCTTGGATCGTTGCCTGGCTATCTACCCCATGGAGATCTGGGAGGAGATTGCCCAGAAGGTGAACGCGCTCCCGATCACGTCTCCTCAAGGTCGTGCGTTGCGGCGCATTTTCTTCGCCGATGCGCTAGATGTGGAGCTAGATCGTCAAGGCCGAATTCTTGTGCCAGAGCGATTACGGGAGTACGCCGGGTTGACAACATCCAGTGAGGCGGTGGTCGTGGGTCTGAATCGTTTCATGGAGCTGTGGGAACCGGAGGCATGGCAGGCCCAGAACGATCACCAAACCGAGATGATGGAGGAAAACCCGACGCTATGGGAGAATCTACCGATCTAGAGCTGTCACGGCCCGAACACATTCCAGTTCTGGTCGCAGAGGTTCTCGCTGGGCTCCAGGTCCATCCGGGCGGTGTTTATATCGACGGCACCGTGGGCGGCGGCGGTCACGCTGCGGCGGTTTTGAAACGGAGCACTCCGGACGGACGGCTGTTGGGGTTGGATCGTGATCCTCGGGCCGTGGCGCGGGCCCAAAAGCGCCTGGCCGGTTTTGGTGAGCGTGCGCAGATCGTGCACGCTCCTTACGTTCAACTTAAGCAGTTGGCCCGACAGCGCGGTTTCTTTCCGGCGGACGGCGTGCTGCTCGATCTGGGCTTCTCGACTTTACAGATTGACGATCCAACACGCGGATTCGCGTTCAAGGAAGAGGGGCCGCTGGACATGCGGTATGATCCAACGAGCGAGGCACCAACGGCTGCCGAGCTGGTGAACTCGTTGGCGGAAGACGAGCTCGCAGATCTCCTCTGGCAGTATGGGGAAGAGCGCCACAGCCGGCGAATCGCGAGCGCGATTGTGGAAGCGCGTCCACTCCAGACGACGCAACAGCTGGCGGACGTGATCTCTTTGGAGGTGGGACGGGGCCCTCTCGACCGGATACATCCGGCGACGCGCACGTTTCAGGCGTTGCGCATCGCCGTTAACCGGGAGTTGGAGATGCTTGAGGTTGTGTTGCCGCAAGTCGTTTCGGTACTACGATCGGGAGGGCGGTTGGCCATCATGGCCTTTCACTCCCTGGAAGATCGTATCGTCAAGCACTTTTTCAGACAAGAAGCACAAGATTGCATCTGCCCCCCGGAGTTACCGGTGTGCCGGTGTGAGCACGAGGCCACGCTCCGGGTGCTGACGCGGAAACCCCTTCGTCCTTCCGACGAAGAGGTTGCTGCAAATCCCCGTAGCCGCAGCGCGCGTCTCCGGGTCGTTGAACGGCTGTAAATCCGTTCCCATGTTACGCGAATCACGTACGACGTAGACAGATTTCTTATCCTTGGCTGAGGTGATCCGATGAGCGTTCTGTGGCAGCAGCGTACCCACGGTGTTCAAAAACGCAAAGAACGAGAGAATCGCTCCATCGCGTTGCTTTTCCTGATCGCGGTTACAGTGGCCTTGGTATTGGGGGCGGCCTATGTCACGTTAGCAGGCGCCAATGCCAAGTTGGGTGCCAGGGTTTGGACCATGGAGCAGGATCTGATCGCTCAACAGCGTGAGAACCAGGTGTTGATGATAAAAATTGCACAACTTAGTTCGATCCCTATGCTCCAGCAGCGCGCCATCGCGCTGGGATATGTCGAAGCAGATGTGATTGAATATATGGAACTGATGGAGCCCTGAGATGTTACGAGGACCCGAGGAACGCTTGCGCTTGATTGTCTCGTTGCTGGTGGCGGTGCTGCTGCCGACCATGGCGCAGTTATTCCGTTTACAGGTGCTGGAACACGCTCGCTTCGCCAATGAGGCCGAAAAGCTGGTGCATCGCGAATACAGCTTACCCGCGCCCCCTCCGGGCTGCGTCCGCGACCGGAATGATGATCTGCTGGTGGGGAATAAGCCTGTCTACAAAGTGGGCATTGAGGTCAATCTTATCACAGATACGATGCAGACGGCGCGCCGACTCGCGGGTGTGCTGGATCGACCGGTGGGAGATCTGCGCACTCAGCTGATGCTGACCAGGCAGGACAAACAACGGCGGTTGGTCTGGCGGCGTCTGGAACGAGGGGTTTCACTGGAGACGAAGGAGGCATTGGACGCGCTGGACATCAGAGGCTTGACCATGACACCGCATTGGGAACGTCACTATCCTGAGGGTGGGTTGGCCGCTCACGTGTTAGGTTTTGTCAACCAATCCGGTGTGGGCGCTGGCGTTCAGGCCTACCATCGCCGCTTTTTGGAAGGCGTACCGCTCGTTAAAGAAGGCCGCGTGAGTGGGATGACGGCGCCCTTTCCTGACGAATTAGCCAACGATCCCACATTGCCGTACGGTGGCACCGACTTGACGTTGACGCTCGACCGGACGATTCAGGCTTATGTCGAGGGTGAGCTGGACAAAGCGATGGTCGAGTACAAAGCCGAAGCGGGCACCATTATCGTAATGGATCCGCGCACGGGAGCAATCTTGGCCATGGTCAGCCGTCCATTCTATGAGCCGTCTCGCTTTGCGGACTACGCAGCGCAGGGAGAAGAAGCGATTTTTCAAAATCCGGCCATCAGCCACGCTTACGAGCCCGGTTCGACGTTCAAAATTGTGACCGTGGCAGCTGCTCTGGATTCAGGCCGGGCTGATTCGGATTGGACATATCACGACAAGGGTATTTTGGAATATGGCGGGATAGCGGTCAACAATTGGAGCGGGGTTGCGTATGGCCAGCAGGGTGTCGAGGGCATTCTGGTCCATTC
>DAOTUH010000206.1:0-19714 GCA_034437255.1 Anaerolineae bacterium | reverse complement strand
AGCAAGGACAAACCACTTCTTGCTAAACATATTATCTCCTCCTGTGTGCGTAATTCAGGTTTACAATTTGTCGTTGCTATACAAAATCAGACATATCCGATATACATCACCTCCTTGAATAGGACCCTAACTTGTTGATCTCCTGAGATTTTCCAGCTACCTGGCACTTTCTATGATCGCCATATTCGCACCCAGGCTGCTAATTGGGTAGCATCACATTTAACCGTGGTTAGTCGAAATCGCCCCACAAGAGAATGATTTCTGGCGCCTATGTATTTCAAATTCCCCACTTTGGCGACTATTGGCGCGCGAAAAGGGGCGGGCTAACCACTTTTGAGCCGACCAGGGATATTTTACGTAAAAATTCAATTCTTTCAAGATAAGCGCAGTCTTCAGGATTTCGCGAGGTCGAAGTAAGATATTAATCACAGACTTTATAGATTCACACATAAAAATAAAACTACTTTTTTGGTCACCCTGCAAAATCCAAGAGAGCCGATAAACGAAGCCCATGTTTTATAAAACCATACACTAATTAGATATTATACTTAGATTCCTCAGGAAGGGCAAGTGAGAAATGGTTTAAAACACGACGGTTCCAAGACCCTATGATACGTAGAGCCATTTCGCGCCCTTCGGCAGATGCGTTCCCCAACGATTGACATCTCTCAGGCTCCCGTATACTGAGAGGGATAGAGCATGGCGTTTTCTCACTATACAGCGTCCTCCGGTCTGCCCTAGAACATTGTTGACCACTCTTACACTAAGGATACCAGGTTTTTGAGACTGAGGTTCACCTGGTCGTGTAGATTCCGTTACGCGAGGATCTGGTACTGAAGCGTGCTGCAACGTCTGGCCCCGCACATTCCCTTTCGATGTCCACTGACCATGAGAGCCTCACCGCGAAAACGCTCAAGGCCCCAAATGCCCTTAACAAAACTCTTAAACCGACGTATACTTATAGTGTGCAAAAAGCGATTTGGAACTCAGTCACGGTCATATCCTGAGAAACGAGATAAGCAAAATGCGTGCGTCCAAGGTGCTGGTCATCGACGATGACCCGGAAATGATCGATCTGGTCCAGGAAATCTTGGTCCTAGCTTCATGTGAACTCCTGATCGCGTACAGTGGAAAAGAGGGACTCGATCTGTTACGTCGTGAAACTGAGACCGCCCCCCCAGATATTGATGCTATTCTACTGGATGTGCGGTTGCCTGATATCGACGGCTTTCGGGTCTTGGAACACCTAAAGGCCGACCCTGCACTCAAACAGATCCCCGTGATCCTATTTACCGGTATCGATGCCATCACAGACAAAACGCGCGGCTTAGACTTGGGCGCCGAGGATTACATCACCAAACCCTTTCACCCCCAGGAACTGTTAGCGCGACTCAACGTGGTATTGCGCATCCGTCGCACAGAAAAGGAGCTACGTCGCAGCAACGAAGAGCTGGCGATGCTCGATGAGATCAACCGCATGGTCGCTGGCAGCCTGGATCTGGACCGTGTCTTGATCTCGGCACTGGAGGGGCTGGAACGTCTGGTGGACGCAGATGTCCTCCTGGTCATCCTCAACGACGAGGATCATGATGAATGGATTGTGCGCACGGCCAAAAGCCCGGAAGATATCTGGCTAGAAGGAAGAGTCGTGCCGCTCAATGAGCTGGGGATCAGAGAGGCACTCAACCAGGGAACGCCGATGCTCCGGACGGCCGTGAAAGACGGTTTCTGGGGAGACATCGTGAACGTGCCACGGCTTGACGAGCTCTACGTTCCCTTGGGTAGCCGTGATCAACCCATGGGATTTCTGACTGTATTGGGGAAAGCACACTCGCTTCGAGAAGAACATGTTCCTTTGCTCGAGCGCATGGCAGCGACCGTCTCTATCACTGTGGAGAACGCCCGGCTCTACGGAGAGCTGGCGGCTTTCGCAGATGCTCTGGAACGTTCCCAGAATCAGTTGATTCAAGCGGAGAAAATGGCCGCCGTGGGACGTCTCACCGCGTCCATCGCGCACGAGATCAATAATCCGTTGCAAGCTATCCAAAACAGCTTACACTTGACGCAGCACCCCAACATGAATGACACAGGACGCCAACGCTATCTGAACATCGCTCAGGAGGAAGTGGAACATCTGGTGCACGTCGTTCGACGCATGCTCGATTTTTATCGACCAGCGTCGAGCACGTTAATACCTATTGATCTGAACAAGGCGGTCGATAGCGCCTTAAACTTGGCCAACAAGCGCCTCAAACAGGCTCATATCAACGTCATCTATCGACCGGACTCAGATCTCCCACCTGTCCTTGGCTCAGGCAACCAACTGGTTCAGGTGTTTCTCAATATCATTCTGAACGCGGTCGAAGCCGTGAGCAAGCACGGTGAGCTGAGAATCGGCACGGCCTATTATGCTCAGAGGAAGCAGGTCGTCGCTGCATTTCGTGACAATGGTCCGGGCGTCGCGCCCGAGATCAGGGACCATCTGTTCGAGCCTTTCCATACGACTAAGCCCACGGGGACAGGCCTTGGCTTGGCCATCAGCTACGGTATCGTGGAGCATCACGGGGGCGAAATCGAAGTCGAGAATCCCCAAGAGGGCGGAGCCACATTCATTGTCCGCCTGCCCGCTAACACCATAGAGAGGCACCATGAATAAAGCCCAAGTGCTGATTATTGATGACGAAGCCGCCGAACGCATCACCCTGGGGGAAGCGTTGCGTCTTGAGAACTACCGTGTTACGCTGGCTGCGTCGGGCGAGGAAGCCTTAAGTCTAATAAAAGAGGAGGTTCCTTTTGATCTGGTGATTCTGGACCTTAAGCTACCCGGTATTGATGGTTTACAGGTGCTGGAAGCATTGCATGAGGCCCAACCAGAGCTCGTGGTCATTCTCATCACAGGATATGCCACCCTGGAAACGGCGATCGAGGCACTTCGCAAGGGAGCTTATGATTATTTGTTGAAACCCTGTCCGGTTGAGGAGATCATCGCGACGGCACGCAAAGGACTCTCTGAACTTGAGAAGGAACGACACCGACAAACGTTATTGGCCCAACTGCAAGATACCGTTCAGGAATTGGCCAGTGTGGAAGATCATATCGGTAACAGCACCGATCAATCGTCCGACGCGACCCTACAAGTGGCAGACATCAGGCTAGATCGATCCAAGCACCTGGTTACCCGAGGAGAACAACCCATTGACCTTACTCCCACCGAGTTCAGATTGTTGGAATGTCTGATGCAACAGGTTGATAACGTGCAGACGCCCCAACAACTGATCCGGTGTGCGCAGGGTTACGAAACTGACGCTATGGGTGCTCGCTCTATCATCCGCGTTCACATTCGTAGGCTTCGGACAAAACTGGAGCCCGTCCCGGCCGACCCTCGATATATCGTCAATGTTCGAGGTATCGGGTACGTGTTTAACTCAAATCCAGAAACTGATCCATATACTTAGAGAGTTCACACCTGCGCCGTAGAAGTAGAAGCGCATTTAATCGTCATTCTCCAATCACGCAAGGGAGAGAAACAGCATGAGTCAAGAAGGGAAACAACGCCGCGCCAAGATCAGGAAACTGCGTCAATCTCTGAAACGCATCCGGCACGTTCAACCGTCAGAATCCTCATCGGAACAACAAGAATCCTGGTTCACCCGTCTGAAGGCCCGGTTAGGGTTACCCGTCAAAACCAATGAGGACACCTGAAAAGCAAAAAGCGCGGAAAAATCTCCGCGCTCCCACCACACATAAGACCTGTTCCCGACCTTACCACCATACCAGGAATACGATTTCCTTTGAGGCCTCAATGCCATCGTAGATAACCACAGCTTCAGCCGTGATATTATCACCCCGTGAGGCGCCCTCTACGGGCAGTGTGACTCTGGCAAGTCCCCGCTCATTTGTAGGAGCATCCGTCACCAAGGATAGTATCCTCCCTGACGGACCTATAAGAGAAACCTGGACATCGACCTCCGATATGGCATTGCCATTTCCATCTTTGACCAATACAGAGACTTCCTGTTTAGTTCGTTTGGTCATGACGGGGTATTTCACATCAACCTCTATCTCTAGCTCCTGAACCATAATCCGAGGACTTGTGGGGGGACCTCCCTCTTCACAAAAGGCCTCGGCAAGGAAGTTTTCTTTATATGTGTCGAAATAGATCTCGCCCATATTACCCACGTGAACTGGTTGCCGGGTATCTCTTGGGTGCCATTCCATCTTCAGACGCTGAAAATATTGAACAATACGACCATCCTCGTAATGCATTTCCGTGATTGGAAAACCAAAAACGTCGATTCCACCATTATCTTTGAAGAAATCCAGAAAAGCATAGGAGACGACGTGCCCTGTCTCAGGAAAATAATGCCGCCGTGAAGAGAGAAGCCGGGGTCGGCTAATAGGTTCGTCACGATAGTTCAACTCATCCCCCAGTAATCCCAACTGCACCTTGTAAGGGTCGGGATTACTCGGATGAGATTCAATGCGCGCGTTCTGGAAATATTGAACCAACACACCCCTTTGCCGAAAGGGATTGGAGATCGGATAACCAAAGATTTCTATCCCACCATGGCTTTCGACAAAATCAAGGAATTCTTCAGGTACACGACAGCCGTTATCTTCAAACCCGTCTGGATCATCGCCGTCTTGGGCAACAGCCGGCATTGCTCCAAAAACAGCTACCGCACAGAAAATCAATATCACACAGACGAAAAACTTCACCGCTTTCATGTGCTCCTCATCCATACCAGCGACATAAGTGAGAGAACACCTCACCTCACATTCCCAAGGATCTCCTTCGGCATCAGCGGGCATTGAGCCAAGTGTGAAATGTAATCCACTTCCGGGTCGGCTTCAGGTGCGAAGGAGTATCATCTGCAGATAAGATATTCATGCCAAAAAATCAGTGTAGCTTACACTTTTAGTATACACCAAAATTAAGGGGCTGTCTATCCATAAGTATACCGAGGCTCTACGGGATTTCGCCGGGTCAGGCTTTAAAATCCCCACCCGCCGTCACCCTGAGCGTAGTCGCCTGTCCCGAAGTATTGAGGGAAAGGGTCTCTGTCCCCACCGTTGAGATTCCTCGACCCTTCGGCCATGCTCAGGGCAGGCTTCCGGGCAAAAACGGCCCTTCGCTCGGAAACTTGCACCGCCCCACCACCCTGCGAAATCCAAAAGAGCCACTATGGTTTGATTACTCCGCTATTCTTCATCGCTGCCCTGGTACTGGGTATACGACAGAATATAGGAAAAAATCAGATCGCTGTCTTGCAAACCAACGCTAGGTAGCCGCGAATTCCATTTCGCGCTTCAGAGTGCGCGATTTAGAAATCGCGGCTACAGTTCCCCAATAATTTGTCCTATACCTTCTGATATTCTGGCTCTTGAAATTCCTGCCGTAATCGTCTACAATGAATTAGAGTTCCGGGTGAATCACCATAACAGTTAAGAGCAGGAAGGAATTGGGGCTGCCACGCCAGATCTTGACAGCGTCCCCCCCTTGCTGTTCTTCCCACCGCCAAAACAAAGCCTGAGACTTTTGAATCCATACAACAATGGAAGACCGAAAGGAGCAAGAACATGATCTACACGGTTACACTTAATCCGGCACTGGACCGAGAATTGGTAGTTCCTGAGATCCGCTTCGCTGAGGTATTACACACCTCAGCGTTGAAGCTCGACTACGGGGGGAAAGGGTTCAACGTCTCCCGCGCGCTGTCTGCACTGGGTACGCAAAACGTCGCCGTGGGGTTCTTGGGTGGCGGCCCAGGCCTACGCATCACCATGGGTTTAGAGGAGCTGGGCATTGTGGTTGAATCGGTGGACATCCACGCCGAAACGCGCACCAACGTGAGCATTATCGACGAAAAACAGTCACGGTACGTGAAAGTCAACGTGCCCGGCCCTGTGGTCACCCGTCAAGAACAAGAGAAGATGTTGGAAAAGGTAAGCGATTTGGTCCAACCGGGGGATTGGTGGGTACTCGCTGGCAGTCTGCCACGGGGGGTACCGGATACATTCTACAATGACCTGATCCTGGCGGTGCAATCAGAAGATGGTCAGGCTGTATTGAACGCCCAAGGCCCCGAAATGAAGCATGGTTGCCAAGCTTTGCCCTTCCTAGCGAAGATCGATAACGATCAAGCCGAGGCACTCACGGGTCACGAGAGCCCCACCCCCGAGGATGCCCTGCCGGTCGTCAAAACGCTCCACGAGATGGGCGCGAAGCACGTCTTCATGACCTTCGAGCATTCGCAAGGTGTGCTTTCCAACAACAAGCAAGTCTGGTCCGCCTCCGCACCTGACGTTGATGTGCACAATCCCGTCGGTGCGCGCGATGCGGCGCTGGCCGGACTGCTCTGGAGCCTGCTGAACGACGAAAGCTGGCCAGACGCGCTGCGTTGGGCCGTCGCTGCGGGCGCGGTGTCAGCGACGCTAGAGGGGACGGCTGCGGCCTCGCGCGATAAGGTCACTTCGCTCATGAAATCGGTGGACGTGACACTCCTGGGCGAGCTCTGAAGTGCAACAACGAAAGGAACGCCTGGCAAGCACGTAAGGTTCTGCGCACCGCGGTACCTCATCAACCAGAATTTGACAACCACTCCAACTGATATATCCTACTCAATCAAAGTGAGACGTTCCAATTGATGTTGAGAGCGAGGAGTATCCAGGTGAGTTGCCCCTTGTAACATCCACAATCAAAGTCTATGGAGGCTATGCAAATGGAGAAATGGGAATGTATCGTGTGCGGTTGGATTTACGATCCAAAGGTGGGCGATCCAGACGGAGGCATTGCCCCCGGCACGCCCTTTGAAGATATCCCGGATGACTGGATGTGCCCCGAATGTGGCGCCACCAAGGACATGTTTGAACCTTTGCCATAGGCGCACTAGCCAACGGATCCACCATATTTACCAACATACAATCTCTCGACGCAGACCAGCTATCATTCCATCTGATAGCTGGTCTTGCTTGTTGACCGTGAAGCCCTAAACTACTTCAAGGAGCATACATGACCACAAACTATGATCGATTGTTACAACAGGCAGAAGACATCATTGCAAAAGGCACGTCACGGGAAAAACGCCTGGCAGAGATCAGCCGGCTGCTCGCGAAGCAGGTCCCCTATTTTGATTGGGTGGGATTCTATCTCGTTGAGGAAACAGAAGAAGATCAGCTGGTGCTCGGACCTTACGTCGGCGATCCGACAGAGCACACGCGCATCGCCTTTGGACAGGGAATCTGCGGGCAGGCAGCCGACATCAAGGCTACATTTGTGGTGCAGGACGTTAGTCAGGAAGAAAATTACCTCTCCTGCAGCCCAGACGTAAAGTCGGAGATCGTCGTACCCATCTTCAAACACGGTGACATCGTGGGCGAACTGGATATCGACTCTCACACGCGCTATGTCTTCACGGACGAAGACCGCACACGTCTCGAAGAGCTATGTCAGAAGCTCTCTGCTCTCTTCTAGCCAGCAACCTCGCTGAAAAAGCGGATTTTCATAAGCATGACACACTGTGCAATTTGATTGCACACCAATCCCCAGAATACAGTAGAACAAACAGGCAAACTCCAATTTTCATTCACTAGCCCTAATTAATTAGACAAATCTAGCAAGTATGGTATACTCTGCACTGGGGATGACAGGATTCGACGGGGAAGGTTGGCTGTGGACTGCAAGTCGGGTGGCTCCGTACCCGTGATCCCAGGAGCAAAAACCTTTAAATGCCAACACTATGGCAAACAATTGGGCGCCGATGGCCGTCGCAGCGTAAGCTGTAACGACATCTAACCCCAAGCCGACCGGGAAAGCCCGGTCACGTCCCTCCAGCATCTCGCTGGTGTGCTGGATGCGGACGACAGAAAGTCAGCGTGCACCTCACTAGACGCCGATACGGTGAGCCAAGACCATCGGCTGGCCTGACTAGGCGCGGTCGGCCGCGACCCACCAGGCGAGACTGAAAACGCCGACTAAACTTGTAGATGTCTGCAGAAGAGTTCTTCGGACGCGGGTTCGATTCCCGCCATCTCCACTAAGAGAAGGGCCGGTCCAAAAGCCGGCCCTTCGTTTTTTATACCTAGCTTCATAGGCCAAACTGGAGACTTTAGCTACTCATGATCGAAAAGCACCGACAAGATTGTCCAAAGATCATCCTCATGACGGGAGAAAGAGGCACGGGCAAAAGCACCCTATGTTTAAACTTATCTCGGTGGCTCAAACGCGAGGGCATTGCCGTCTCTGGCTTCATCACACAACAGCCGGAGCCACACACGCTCCTCAGCACGGAGCTGCGCAGCGGTCACCGCTACACCCTCACGCATCCCTTCGATAGCGATCAGGGCCTCCCCCTCACCCACTTTCGCATCAACCCTGAAGCCATGAATCGCAGCAAGGAGCGACTCAGCGCAAGCTTCCCCACCCAGGTCTTTATCCTGGACGAGATTGGCCCCCTGGAGCTGGTCCGTGGAGAAGGTTGGATTGAGGCGCTGACGCTGCTGGAAACAAGCGAGTACGATCTAGCTCTCATCGTAGTACGTCCGGCCCTGCTAACCGACGCGATCCGTCAACTGCCTGCAACGTGGTTCACCCTGGCACATCTCACGGTGGAGAACCGCGATTCTCTGCAGGAGCGCTTGCTGCAAGAGATCCGGTCGACGCTGAACCGTGAAAACTTGGGCTGAACGTTGCATCCTCAGCATCCTGCGGTAAGCTATTGCCAACAGACCCAAGGAGCGATACCAGACATGAGCGATTGGCACATCATCGGACACACCTGGGCCGTGCAGCAGCTGAGACTCGCCGTAGAGCGCGAGACCGTGCCCCACGCACTGCTGATCACGGGACCGGAGAGTATCGGCAAACAGACCCTGGCGCTGACCCTGGCCCAGGCCATGCTCTGCACGGCAACCCCCAGCACAGCGCGCCCTTGTGATGAGTGCTCCGCCTGTCGCCGCGTCGAGTCCGGGAACCACCCCGACCTGCTCCTGGTCACGCCGGAAGAGAAAGGACGCGGCGTCAAAATCGATCAGATCCGCGAACTGCAGCGCGCACTGAGTCTGACACCCAACGAAAGTCGCTACAAAATCGGGATCATCACCGATTTTGAGCTGGCGACCCACAACGCTGCCAACGCCTTGCTTAAGACACTGGAGGAGCCACCGTCCTACGCCCATCTCATCTTGTTAACCACAAGCAGCGACTTATTGCTCCCGACCATCGTCTCGCGCAGCCAACAGTTGCCGCTGCATCCCCTCAATCGCACAACCGTCGAGGAGGGCCTTATCAAGGGCTGGCAGATCTCCGCAGCCCGTGCCCAACGACTGGCACGTCTCTCGGGGGGACGCATCGGCTGGGCCATTCAAGCGCTGGACGATCCACAGCACCTTCAGCAGATGGAGGAGAGCGTGCAGCTGCTCTTTCGACTGTTGCACAGCGACCTGCCCACCCGCTTCGAGGCCGCCGAGCAACTATCTAAACAAGCTGCGAATGCGCCGCAGGTGCTGGAGTATTGGCGCCGGACCTGGCGGGACGTGCTGCTGCTGCAGACGCGAAACACGGATGCGATCACCCATAACGAGCAGCGTGAAATACTGAAAAGCATCGCCGAGCAGATTGAGGTCCCTACCACGGTCGAGACCTTGCATCAGATCGAGGCCACGCAGACAGCACTCCGGCGGAACGGTAACACACGGCTCCATCTGGAAGCGCTAGTCCTCAAACTACCCACCATTGAATTGAAATCCAATCCCACACCTGTCTCCAACGCATAGCGCCCGACAGCTGTCGGGCGCCACTGCATCGCTGGATGCCTGAATCAACGTCAGGAAACCTCCGGTAGGCTATCTACCTCCAGAACGCGCAAGCGAACGGCCGTGCGTTCCTTGCCCTCAATGATGACCTCGGTAAACGTCGGCACACAGACAATCTCAATTTCGTCCAACTCCAGATACCCTCGAGCAATAGCCACAGCCTTCACCGCCTGATTGACCGCCCCGGCGCCGAT
This sequence comes from Anaerolineae bacterium, assembly GCA_034437255.1. GTDB lineage: Bacteria > Chloroflexota > Anaerolineae > B4-G1 > SLSP01 > G713. The sequence goes on along the minus strand of DAOTUH010000206.1, from coordinate 9,707 downwards.
GGCCTGCACGTTCACATGTCCTTGCTCCCGGATAATCCCGGCGATAGCACCCGCGACGGAGGTGGAACGAGAACTCGCCGCCACCCTGATGATATTCATTGATACCTCCCATTGCAGCGATGTCTTTCCGCTTCCATTATAGTAGGATTTCGCCATAAAAACAAGCGAAAACCACCTATCGCTCAAAAACAGTTTTCTCAATCAGGACACGGAAGAACACGGACGACGGGATTTAGGAAGCGAGCCTGCTGGCGAAAACGCTCTCCGTACCGGAGAACCTGCGTAGACGAAAGCCAGGCAAACGAAGCCGGGGTTGATACGCGTGGCAAACATGACGGGAGGTCGCCTATTATGCCTGAGCCATCCTGGAACTGCTTCGTTTGCCCACTACGCTCACGACTTTATTATGGGGATCTCTTGGATTTTGCGGGGTGACTAAAAAACGATTTTAATTTTCTCCACAGATTACACAATTTTTACTTTTCTGTGTGAATCTATGAAGCTTGGGGTTAAGATCTCACTTCGACCCCGCGAAATCCTGAAGACCCTGGTATGATTTTGCCGCGTTTTTCTGTGTTCGCCCGCGTCCGAGTTTGATCACCCTGGAAGACTCATCATCTTTTCCCGGCGAAATCTCGTTGCAATATGAAGCAATCAGGGTTGCTCAGCCGGCTCCTCCGGGGGCAGCTCTCCGGCAGCCCGCTTGAAGTAGAAATCCAGAACGGCCTGCGCGACGGGAGCTGCGACTTCCGAACCCTCTCCGCCGTTATAGACCCACGCCGTCACCGCGATCTCCGGCGCTTCAGCTGGCGCATAGGAGATAAACCAGGCGTGTGTGGGGAGCGTCTGGCCTTCGGGCACAGGACACAACCCGGCCTCCTGGGCGAGGTTATCGCAATACTCGGCAGTTCCCGTCTTCCCTGCGACGCGCACGCCTTCAACCTGCGCGTTCGTTGCGGTTCCCGAACTCACGGTCTTCTCGACGCCTTCCCGCACAATAGACCAGACGGCATCACCGACCTCCAACTCTTGTAGCACCTGCGGCTCAAAAGGTTGAATGATGTTCCCCTCGGGATCCGTGATGTGATGAATAAGCTGGGGCCGGTAAATCGTGCCTCTAGTCGCCACGGCGGCCATGGCATTGGTCATCTGCAGGGGAGACACCGCCAGGAAACCCTGTCCAATCGCCATATTGTAAGTGTCACCAGTCGTCCACGACTCCTGATAGACCTCGCGCTTCCACTGTTCGTCGGGCACCGAGACGTCGTACTCCCATTCCCCGGGGATATCGATGCCTGTGGGCGCGCCCAGACCGAAGGCTTCGGCCCATGCCGCCAGACGTTGCACGCCCAACCCCTTGAAGTTCGTCTCAGGAAAGCCTCCGCCCACCTGGTAGAAGAAAATATCACAGGACTGCGCCAACCCCTCGACAACGTCCATAGATCCGTGACCGTGCCCGGCGCTCAGCTCGATCCAGCAGTAAAAAGGCTGGGCCGCGCCGGGATCGTTGGGGGCCAGCTTGTTGGGCAACAAGATCCGTCCCGGACAGTTGATCGTGGTATAGCGATTGATGACGCCCTCCTGCAGAGCACCGGTCGCCGGGACGATCTTGAAAACGGAACCGGGCGGCACGCGGTCGGCGATGGCGTGGTTGAAAAGCGGGCCGTGGGGATTTTCGTTGAGCGCCGCCAACTTCTCGAAGTCCTCGGGATCGGTGATACCCTCGGCGAAGAAGTTGTTGTCAAAGGTTGGCAGACTGATCAGTGCCAGCACCTGCCCATCGCGCGGATCGAGCGCGATAACCACGCCGCGCTCCGAACCTGCCTCTGCCATCGCGGCGCGCAGCGCGTCCTCCGCCACCTCCTGCAACTCGGTGTCCAGCGTCAAATGGACGTTGTCTCCCGGCGCCGGCTCGATAATCCGCTCGACGCTCAACTCCTTGCCGAAGAAGTCCTTGCGCACGTAGCGGCGGCCCGGCACCCCGCGCAAGTTCTCCTCGGCTGAATATTCGATGCCGGCGTACCCAATGCGCTCCAGGTTGGGATCATAGCCCTGGGCCTCCAGTTCATCAGCACGCTCCGGCGGAATCTTGCCCATGAAGCCGATAACCTGCGAGGTCAGCGCACCCATGGTATAGCTCCGGCGCGGGATGATCTGCACCCCCACTCCCGGCATTGTCGTCCCACCTTCCTGTGCAACAACCAGAGCCAGCTCACGGTCGACATTCTCGGCAACGATAAGCGGCGCGTAGGGAACCAGATGCCGCACTTCATCCACCATCTCCAGCAGTCCGGGATTAGGTGGTGTAAAACCCTCCGGGAAGACGGCGCTCTCGCCCAGTGGGGCCGTCGCAGCCTTGGCCGGATTACTATACGGCACGTCGATCATCTCCGCGAGATGTTGGAGCACCGCCCGCTCGCGCTCCTCATCGTCCGGGAGATCACCCGGTATGACGATGACGTTGTATGCAGGCACGTTCCGCACCAGGAGCTCATTGTGGCGGTCGAAGATCACGCCGCGCTGGGGAAGGATCAGTTCGATGCGCAACTGCTGCTCCTGCGCCTCAGAGACGTAGAAGCCCTGTTCCGCAAATTGCAGCTGCCACAGACGGATTAGATAGAGCCCCAGGACCATCAGGATCAACCATCCGAAGATAGCGAGACGCGGCCTGCGCTGCAGCCACGAGGGCTCCGAGGGACTGGTCTGCGTCTGGGGAAGTGTGTTGTTAAGCCCGTTCATAAGCCTATCCCACCCCGGCTCGGCGAACGCCGGTGGAACCAGACCAGAAAGACGAAACTGAAGGGCGACAGGATGAAATTGAGCAAAGCTGCGGGGCCTACAACGGTGCCGTAGGCCCATCCGGCGTCCACAGGATAGCCCAGTAGCCCCATGAGCGCGAGAAAGACCGTGTGCGCCGCCAACGTGCCCAGGGCCGACATCAGCGCCAGCCGGATGCTGGTCGGTCCCAGCGTCTGCACCCAGGGCTGGCCTGCCAAAAACGCAGCGATCACCAGCGATATCGTCCACAACCCCACCGGCCCGCCGACCAACAGATCGATGATAATGCCGCCCACCAGGCCCCAGACCATACCTTCGTTCAGGCCGCGGATGATAGACCAGGTGATAACCAACAGCAATACCAGATCGGGGCGCCCGCCGAAAATGCGCACGTCCTCCAACCAGACACTCTGGAGCACCGCACCTACCAGCATGATCGGTATGCCAAAGTAGAGACTCATTCCTCGAGCTCCTCCACGGGCGGGTGATCAAAATCGGTGATGATCAACACCACCTCCAGGCGGCGGAAGTCCAACGCGGGCCGTAAGGCTGCATCCTGAAAGAGCGCGGCTTCCTGGTACGTGACACTCTCTACCTGTCCCAGGATCAGCCCTTTGGGCAGCAAGCCGCCCAGCCCGGACGTGATCACGATCTCGTTCTCCTCCACAGTCTCATCGGGCAGAATCTCCGTCATGATCAGCGAGCCGTCCTGCTGACCCTGGACGACGCCGGTGACACGCGACCCCTGCAGGAGCGCCGCGATCTGGCTCCCCGGATCGTTGATCAGCTGCACGTAGGCCAGGTTCGGTGTAACTCGTGCCACCCGGCCGATCAACGCCGCGCCGCTGCTCACCGCAGGCATCCCTACGGCGATCCCATCACGAGTCCCCGCATTGATGATGAGATAGCGAAGATAGGGATTGGTGTCCTCGCCCATCACCTCACCACAGGGGAAGATCTCACAACCCCGTTCTACGATATCGCCACCTACAAAACCGTAGGTGGGATTATCGGATTGAAAGTTAAGGAGCTCACGCAACTGCTGATTCTCAGCGACGTACTGCTCACGCAGACGGATATTCTCCACGCGCAAGGCTTCGTTCACCCGCCGCAACTCCTCGACCTCCTGTTGAAGGTCGCGCACATCGCGCACGTCGGTGAAGAGCCCCTGGAAGAAACCAACAAACGAGGAAAAACCGCGCTCAACCGGCGCCAAGACAAACGTGAGGGCGTTCTCTACCGGCGTGAGAATGCCGGCTTCATGAAAGGCAAGTAGAAGGAGGGCAGTAGCCAGCAACACATAAGGCAACCACAGACGGCTCTGCCGCATGAACGTCTCCCATTATGCTATAATCCGTGACCTAGGACGCGGACCCGCCGGGCTGACGATAATCGTCGGTCGACAGCGTCTGCCGCAACACATCGAATCGCTCCAAAACCAGCCCTGCACCCCGTCCCACACACGTCATGGAATCCTCGGCCACCCAGGCGCGAATGTGCAGCTCCTCAGTGATACGCTCGGCCAGGCCTTGCAGCTGCCCACCGCCGCCGGCCAGACAGATCCCGGTCTCCATCAAGTCCGCTACCAGCTCCGGCGGCGTCTCATCTAACGAGTCGCGCACCAGATCCACAAAGATGTTCACCGAGCGCGCCAAAGCCTCGCGAATCTCAATACTGCTGATCTCCACTTCCTCGGGCAACCCGGTGATCAGGTTGCGCCCGCGCATAGCCATCGTCGTCTCTTCCGGCAGCGGATAGGCAGACCCAATGTTGATCTTGATGCGCTCAGCCATACGCTCGCTGATCGCCAAATTATATTTCTGTCGTGCATACTGGACGATATCTTCGTCCAACTCATCGCCGGCGACACGTAAGCTTTTGCTCACCACAATGCCCCCCAGTGCGAACACGCCGACCTCGGTGGTACCACCGCCGATGTCCACCACCATACTACCCTGCGCCTCGGTGACCGGCAGCCCCGCACCGATAGCGGCAGCGATGGGCTCCTCGATCAGATATGCTTCTCGCGCGCCGGCCGCCAGCGCTGCGTCCTTCACCGCGCGTTTCTCCACCTCGGTCACGCCGCTGGGAATACCCACAACGACGCGCGGACGTGGGAACGGGATGAAGAGCTGCTCATGGGCACGCCGGATAAAATGCTCCAGCATGGCCTGGGTGATATCGAACTCCGAGATCACGCCGTCGCGCAGTGGGCGGATCGCAACGATATGAGCGGGCGTCTTGCCCACCATCTCTTTGGCTTCCGCGCCGATAGCCAGCACCTGCCGTCGCTGCTTGTCGATGGCGACCCAGGACGGCTCGTTCAAAACGATGCCGCGACCACGCACGTAGACCAGCGTGTTCGCCGTGCCTAGATCGATCCCAATATCCAGCGAAAACAGGCCCAGCAGAGCATTGATAGGATTAAACACAACGTCCCCTTAACAATCCTTTCCAAATGTATCCAACGTCTTTCAGAGACCGACGAGTATTATACCACACGGAACAAGCGCGCCAATCTCATCGGGTTGCTCGATCAGGGCCATCGCATCTAAATGCCAAAGCCACACTACAAGCACTGAAGTACTCTGCGGAAGCCCTGCGGCTGACCGTCCACCTGCGTGGACGGAAAAACGCGGCGACGTAGGTCGACGCTCGGCGCGCCAGCGTCTCGGGAAGCGACTTCCCATGGCCACTGGGCCATCGAGCCAGGGCAGTCGTGTATCTCGGTCTGGCGAAGTAGGTTTTTGCAATTTATCTATTAGAATATTGTCATGAAATGAAGCCCAGATTTTTGATGCGATTGCCCTGGTTGCTCGATACTTGATGCTGGATGCTGGGGCCGTGGGATCGTGCTCGCTCGCTTACTCAGACGGTGTCTCCGTTGGCGGGGGTGTGTCATTGGGCGTCGGCGTCGGTGTCGCTTTCGGTTCCTCCGCAGAAGATGGGGTGGATGTCGGCATAGACGAGACCTCCTCTTCCGGCGTGGGCGTCTCCGTCGGCGGCAACGTAGGTGTGGGCGTCTCGTCCCAGACCGGTGTCGGTGTCGCCGTCGGCGGCTCGGCCACCGGCGTCCAGGTCGGCGTCATCGGCTGCGTGGGCGTCGGCGTCGGTGTCTCGGTCGGCGTCGGCGTCACCGACGGCGTCAACGTGGGCGTGGGCGTGGGGGGCAACAACGTCACCACCACGCGATCCTCGTAGATCTCATCGTCTTCCGTGCGCGCCACGATGCGCAACGTGTAGACGTTGGGCTCCAACCCCGACGTGTCCCACATTGCCAATTGCGCGTCCCGTACCGGCACCTGGAACGGCCCGGCGAGCGGCCCCCACGCCTCCGGATGATCGCTGAGACCGTAGCTCACCTCGAAACTCGCCAGATTCTCCAACGCCACCGTCCCGACGACCTCCACCCCGCCATAGACCTCCGCGCCGTCCTGCGGACGTGAAATCCGCACCTGGTCCGAGGCGGCGCTCGCCGTGCAGAACTCCCGGGGCGCGATTCCGTACCCGTTGTCCACCGCCCATTGACGCAACCAGTCCCGCCCGTCGGGGTCCTGCACCTCCTCCAACACCACCATGATCTTCTCCGACGTGTTCGTCCGGCAGAACTGGTTGGCGCGTTTGCCCGTGTAGTTGTCGATCTCAATCCGTTGGATCCAATCCTGATCCTCGTCCGGCGGCAACGTGTCAATGGAGAAAATCTCCGTTCGCGTCTCAGAGCAATGCGGCGAAGGCTCTGTCCCGGAAAGAGTACACACCTGGCGCTCCACAATCCCCTGAGGACGCGGGAACTCATGCACGGGCGTGCCCTCATGGGCCCGCGTCATAAAAGCATTCCAGATGGGACCGGCGCCCAAGCTACCGGGCACGTCGATCATCTCGGAGTTGTCATTGTTGCCAACCCAGACTCCGGCGGCGATATCGGGCGTGTACCCCACCGTCCAGGCGTCACGGAAATCGTTGGTCGTGCCCGTCTTCGCTGCCGCCGGTCGATCGGGCAGCTCCAGGGCGTTGCCGGGACAGGGGAAGACCAGACAGCGCGCCTGGCGGTCCGAGAGAATGTGTGTCAGGAGATACGCATCACGGGGGTCCGCCACCTGACGGCCCGTACGCCGCCGGTGATCGACCAGCACCTCGCCCGCGTTGTCCTCGATCCAGAGAAGGGGCGTTACCGGCATCTGCAGCCCGCCGTTGGCAAAGGTCGCGTAGGCCGCCGCCAGCTCCAGCGGTTTCATCTCGCCGCCGCCCAACGTCAGCGCCAGCCCGTAGAGCGGACGATGCTCGCCGGGATAATCGGGACACTCCGCCTGCGGCGTCACAATTGACGTGGCGCCCAACCGCTCCGCCGTCGCCAGCAGCCCATCGACCGTCACGTACTCCAGCGTCTTGACCGCCGGCACGTTCAGCGAGTTCGCCAACGACGTGCGCACTGAGACCGGCCCTCGGAACGTGCCATCGTAGTTCACCGGCTCGTAGACGTTGCCCGCCGTGTCCGTGTACGTCACCGGCAGGTCCCAGAGCGTCGTCGCGGGCGTCCAGCCCTGCTCGAAGGCGCTCAGATACGTCAGCGGCTTGATAGCCGATCCCGGCTGGCGGCAGCGCGTCGTCACGTTCACCTGCCCGTCGATATCTTCGCTGTAAAAATCGGCGCTGCCCACCATAACCAAGATGTGCCCCGTCGCCGGCTCAATGGCGATCAGCGCGCCGTTGGAGACGTTGCGGTCGGCCAGCGCCGCCACACCCTGCGCCACCTCCTCCTCGGCGATGCTCTGCAGGCGGGGCTCCAGCGTCGTATGAATCCGCAGCCCGCGTCCACGATAGAGCGCATCAGCGCCCAGCTGCTCTTCTACCCACTGCCGCACGTAGAAGACGAAATGCGGCGCGGGAATGCGGTCCATGTACAACGGCGGGAACTCGTAGGACTCGATCTCCAGCGCCGCCGTATCGGCCTCGGCCTGCGTGATATAGCCGTCCTCCATCATCAAGCCCAACACCACCTTCTGGCGCTCCAGCGCGGCCGGCCGCCCGCCGTGATAGACGTCGTACGTCGCCGGCGCCTGGGGCAGCCCGGCCAGAAATGCCGCCTGTCCCACCGTCAGATTGCTCGCCGTCGTCCCGAAGTACGTGCGCGCCGCCGCATCGACGCCGTACGCGCGGTTTCCGTAGTTATTGTTGTTGAGATAAATCTCCAAGATCTCGTCCTTGCTGTACAGGCGCGTCAACTCCGCCGCCAGCACAATCTCCTTGATCTTGATAGAGACTGGGTCCTCCACCGTCCGCTCCTCGGCCAGCATGATATTCTCGGCTACCTGCTGCGTGATGGTGCTCGCCCCGGAGACCACCTCGCGCTCCTGCAGCGCGTAGTAAATCGCCCGCGCGATGGCGATGGGATCAAACCCACCGTGCGTGTAGAAATTGCGGTCCTCCGTCGCCACCGTCGCCAGTTGCAAATCCCGGTCAACCTGATCAATGGCCACGTAGGTCCGCTTGCCCGTCGTCGGATCGGTGATCTCGTAGAGCAGGTCCCCTTTGCGATCGTAGATCCGGCTGCTGGCAAAATCCGGCTCGCGCTGCCGCAACTCCTCCACCGGCGGCAACTGCGCGGCCAACATCACGTAGCCCACCGTCGCGCCGAGCACCGCCAGCAGAAAGAGCCCCACAATGACCAGCGTCACGCCCAGCAAAATCGACGGCCACGAGGGAGCGCCTTTATCCTCAGCCTCGTCAGACGTCGCGGGCGGTGCAGGCGGCGGGCCAGACGGTGGAGGCGGTGTATAGCGTGGCTCGCGCGGCGGCTGTCCCCACTCGGCGGGCGTCGAAGGGCGCGGCTGTGGTGGCGGGGGCGGTATCTCGCGCGCTTTCTCCTTTTTTGGCGGATGGGAGATAGGTCGCACGACGCGCGTCGGTTCCGCCTGTGGCGGCGTCTCGTCGCCGCGAGGTGGGGATCGGCGCGGCGCTTGCGGGGACAAAGGCCGCGTCGGCCTGGCCCCGACCGGGGGATCAGGCACCGGCTGCGGCTCGTCCTTGATCGGTCGAATCCAGCGCGTCGGCTCGGCGTGCTGCTGCGTCTCCTGCGTCTGCTCGTCTTTAGGCGTTCGCGGCTGCTCGTCGTTCATCCGTTGCCTCACAGATCCTGGCCAGCGACCGAGGACTCAGGACGCATCGCCTCCACGCCTTTCGCCTCGCACAATCGCCCGAACAGCGCCTCGTACTCGTCCACCGTCCGCGCCGTGGAGAACTTCGCGGCGATCTCCTCGACCGGGCGCACGTAGGACGCGCGGTCATCCAACACCTTGAGTATCGCCTCGGCCAGCCCCTCGGCATCCCCGATCGGCGCGATCTCGCCCATACCCGTCTGCAGCACCGGCTGGCGCACGCCGGGTAGATCGCTGGCAACCGACGGCGTGCCGCGCAGCATCGCCTCCACCTGCACCAGCCCGAAGGACTCCGTGGAGTTAAGGCTGGGCACCACGATCACGTCCAGGTTGGGATAGAAGGCCGCCATCTGCAGCGGCGTCAACACGCCGAGAAACGTCCACTTGCCCATATCGCGGTACCGTCGAATCTGCGGGGCCAGTTTCTCGAAATAGTCCTGCTCGCCCATCACGTCGCGATACTGGCCCGCGAAGAGAATCCGCGCGTCGGGGTAGTCCTCCAGAATGCGCGGAAAAGCGTTCAGCAACACGCCCACGCCCTTCTCGGAAGCGAACCGGGCCGCCATGCCGATAACCGGATGCTTGTCCTCGGGATTGTGCATCTTAGCGAAAGCCGCGCGCCCCGAATCACCCGCGTCGGGCAGTTCCACCGGCGGCGGAATCACCTCGAGCTTGTCCGCGAACCTTTGCAAGAAAGGCGAATGCCCGGCAAAATCCTTAGTATACGCCACCACGCGGTGGCTGAAATACCCGGCCAGGTTGTTCATCCCTTTC
>DAOTUH010000205.1:0-7698 GCA_034437255.1 Anaerolineae bacterium | reverse complement strand
TCTCCAGCACCGGTGCAGCGCTGCCACTAACTCCGATGCCGTGCAGGCCGTTGTGGGAGCAGTCGTTGCCGCGCGCGGTGCCCCCGGACGCCTCGAAATACGCGAGTCCGTCCTCGTCGTTCCCGGTGCAGGTGTTGTTCTCCACCGTGGGAGCCGCGTTGTCGTTCACGCTGATGCCATGCAGACCGTTGCCAGTTACCGTGTTGGCGTAAGCCGCTCCGCCGCTATCACCAAAATAGACCAGGCCCGATTCGCCGTTATCACGCAATGTGTTCTCGTTCAGCACCGCCGTGGCACTGCCGGCGATGCTCGCGCCGTTCAACGTGTTGCGCTCACAGGTGTTGCTGTTGATCTCGGCCGAGCTCGTGTCGCGCAGGTGAATGCCTATCTGATCATTATCGCTGCAGACGTTGTTCGATAGGATCAGCCCGGCGTCTTCCTCCAGGCGGAAGCCGTCCAGATCATTCTCCACGGCCTCGCTGCTGGAGACCATACCTTGCGTCGTGCCCCGGACCCGCAGGCCGGCGCGCGGCGTGCCGTCGACGTAAACCGCACCCGTAAAGCGACACCGCTGCGCGACGATTTCTTCTCCCTCAGCCAAGACCACGTCGGCCTCGGCTTCCCCCTCGTGGCGGACGGTAAGATCGCGCAAAACAAAGGCGCCGTCGCCGGTGAAATGCACCACGTACTCCGGGGCGTCGCTGACGATAACCGACTGCGTCATCCCGGCGCCGGTCAGCGTGAGCGCGTTGCTCACCTCCAGCGGACTGTCGAGACGATACGTCGCCGCCTCCAGATTGATGGTTGATCCGGGTGGCAACGCGGCCACGGCGTCGGCCAGATTGGCGAATTCGTCGCCGCCCTCGGCCGGCAGGGTGATAGTGCGCGACGGGGCTGCCTCAACCGCCTCAGTCTCCTCAACCTCCTCCGTCACTGCTGGCTCAGTCGTGGCTGAAGAGCCGCCGTCACCATCCCGAAGGAAGAACCAATACCCGGCTCCGCCCAGCAGGGCGAGTCCCAGACATCCCATAACAACGATCGCCAGAGTGATCCAGATCGCCCGGCTTTTCTTTTGGGGCACAGGAGCTGGCGGCGCGCTCTCCTCAAAGGGAGACGGTATGACTTCCGTGGCTCCAGGCAGAGACGGCGGAGGTGCATAAGCCTTGGGCTCTGGCGCGGAGACCTGCTGCAGCGCCGTCCGCATCTCTCTGGCGTTCTGAAAGCGCTCGGCGGGCCGCAACTCCAAGGCCCGCATCAACGCCGATTCGACACGCGAGCTGACGTTGGGATTGAACCGGCGAACCGCACCCAGACTCCCCGGATTGACCACCCGCTCCGTCGCGCTGGGCGGCACCTGGCCTGTAAAAGTGTGATAGAGCGTGGCTCCCAGGCTGTAGAGATCGCTGCGCGGATCGGTGTGCCCGCGCGTAGGATCGTACTGTTCCGGCGGCGCGTATCCAGGCGTGCCCATGGACTTGATAATAGTCTGCGTGCGGGGATCGTTGGGATTCCAGAGCTTCACCAGGCCGAAATCCACCAGCACCACGTGCCCATCGGGGCGCAGGATGACATTCTGTGGCTTGATGTCGCGGTGGAGGATGCCTCGATCGTGGATATAGGCCAGCGCGTCTAACAATTGATCGGCCCAGGTCAATACCCGTGCCTCAGGTAGCGCGCCCATCCGCGAGATATACCCCTGCAGATCCTCGCCTTCTACGAAGGACATGACCAGATAGACGTTCTGGCCTTCTTCAAAAAAATCAGAGACGTTGACCAGGTTAGGATGATCGAATTTGGCGACCAGCGCAGCCTCACGGTGAAATTGCGCCTGCAACCCCTCCAAGGCTTCGGGGCCTAGGCCGGATTGTGGCACCATCTCCTTGAGCGCCACAGCCATTTCCAGGCGTAGATCCCAAGCCCGGTAGACGGCGCCCATCCCGCCCTGTCCCATCAATGAGACGATACGGTAACGATTCTGTAGCACGGTTCCGGTGTTAAGCGCCATCGGTATCTCACCTCCGAGAGTTGTGATCTAGTTTGCCCGGCCATTGGCCCGGGAACAAGGTACTTCAAGTACAAAGACAAACGGGAGCATGGAATATCCTCAGTATACTCACCGCACAGAACTCGTCAATGGGTAGCTTGGACGATGCAAGGTGTTATCATTCTCCAGGTGCAACGCACTTTCGCTGACAATCATAGGGCGAAAACGGCTGACGATCTACATACAAAGCCTGCGCTCGGCGTTTATCGCAAGTGCATCGCACCTCAACCTCAAAAATAATAAAGCCCTATGGATGATGTGATCGCTTCAGTCACGCACGTGATGGTCGCCGTAGACGATCCACTTGTACGTCGTCAGCGCTTCCAGGCCCATGGGACCGCGCGCGTGGAGTTTCTGCGTGCTGATGGCGACCTCGGCGCCCAGACCGAACTGCCCGCCGTCGTTGAAGCGTGTGCTGGCGTTGACGAAGACCGCCGACGAGTCCACAGCGTTGACGAAGGCCGTCGCGTTCTGCCAGTCGTTAGTGAGAATTCCATCGGAGTGCGCGGTGCCGTGCGCGCGGATGTGCGCGATGGCTTCACCCAGCGTATCGACGATCTTGACGCCGAGAATCAGCGCCAGCCATTCCTGGTCGAAGTCCTCCGGCCCGGCCGGCGTAACGCCCTCTCGATCCGCCAGCACGTCCAGCGCCGACGCATCAGCTCGCAGCTCCACGCCCAGGGGCACCAACCGCTCGGCGAGGCGCGGCAGGAACGGCGCCGCGACGTCGCACTGTACCAGCACCGTATCCAGCGCGTTGCAGACGCTGGGCCGCTGCACCTTCGCATTCTCGATGACGTCGAGGGCACCGTCGACGTCGGCACCGGCGTCCACGTAGAGGTGGCAGATGCCGATGCCGCCGGTGATGACGGGGATGGTGCTCTGCTCGCGGCACAGGCGCTGCAGCCCGGAGCCCCCTCGCGGGATGATCATATCGACGTAGCGATCCAGCCGCAACAGCTGAGTCACCAGCGCCCGGTCGGGATCGTCGATGAGCTGCACCGCCGCCTTTGGAAGTCCAACGTTCGCCAGCGCCGTGCGGATCACGCCGACCAGCGCGCGGTTGCTGCGCAGCGTCTCGCTGCCGCCGCGCAGGATCACGGCGTTGGCGGTCTTGAGGCAGAGCGTGGCGATATCAATGGTGACGTTGGGCCGCGCCTCGTAGATCACGCCCAGCACGCCCAGCGGCACGCGGCGGCGGCTCAGCCGAATGCCGTTGGGCAACAGGCGGCTCTCGATCTCCGTACCGATGGGGTCGGGCAACGTCGCCACGCGGCGCGTATCTGCCGCCAGCGACGCCACGCGCGCCTCCGTGAGCAGCAGTCGATCCAACAGCGCCTCGCTCAGCCCTCCGGCGCGCGCCTCGGCGATATCCTCCGCGTTCGCCGCCAGCACCACGTCGGATTGGGCCTCCAGCTCATCGGCGATGGCGTGCAGTGCGGCATTCTTCTCCTCCGTTGAAAGCGTACTCAAGTGATAGCCAGCCTCGCGGGCGGCTTTTCCCATAGCGATTAGGTCTGGTGTTGTGTTCATGAGAATCCTCCGTAGTCAATGACAAATTTAGAATGACAAATGACAAAAACAGACATCACAACAGGATGAGGTCGTTGTGGTGGACGGTGACGGCGCCGTAGGTGTAGCCTAAACGCGTCTCGATCTCGTCGGAGTGGCAGCCCTGGATCTGCCGCAGGTCGTCGCTGGTGTAGCGCGCGATGCCGCGCCCGACTTCCGTGCCCGCCTCGTCGAAAAGCGCGATGGTGTCGCCGCGATCAAAGTCGCCCACCACGTCGCGGATGCCGGGCGGGAGCAGGCTCGCTCCATTGCGCAGTGCCTCGGCGGCGCCCGCGTCGATGATGACGTGGCCCGCGTTGACCACGCCCGCCAGAATCCACCGCTTGCGGTTCTCCGGCGGCGTCTCCAGCGCGGGGAAGCGCGTGCCCGGCGCCTCGCCGCCCACGATGCGCAGGATAACGTCGGGTTCGCTCCCCGCCGCAATGACGACGTCCGTGCCGGCGCGCTGGGCCAACGTCGCCGCCTGGAGCTTCGTCGTCATCCCACCGACGCCCAGGCCGCTGCGACTCCCGCTCGCCAGCGCCAGCACCGCGTCATCGACCACGGGCACTTCGCGGATCAGCCGCGCGTCGGGATCCTCGCGGGGATCAGCGGTGAAGAGGCCCGGCTGATCCGTCAGCATGACCAGCAGATCCGCCCCGGAGAGCACGGCGACCAGCGCCGAGAGATTATCGTTATCGCCGATGCGGATCTCCTCGGTGGCGACGGGATCATTCTCGTTGATGATGGGGATGATGTAGCGTTCCACCAACGCGCCCAGCGTCTCCTGCGCGTTGAGGAAGCTCCGCCGCGCCTCGATGTCGCCGTGCGTCAGCAGAATCTGGCCCACGTGGATGTCGTAGATCTCGAAGAAACGCTCCCAGGTGAGCATCAGGCGGCTCTGTCCTACCGCCGCCAGCAGCTGCTTGCTGACCACCGTGGGGAGCAGCTCGGGAAAGCCCAATTTCTCCCGGCCCACGGCGACCGCGCCCGACGTGCAGAGGATGAGCTCGTGGCCCGCGCGATGGAGCTCGGCGCACTGCCGCACCAGATCGACCATGCGAGGGCGGCTCAGCCGCCGCGTCCCCTCCGTCAGGACACTGGTGCCGAATTTGAGCACAATCCGACGATACATTTTATCTCCCATCCAATTGACCTCCCCCTCGATTCGAGAACAGCATGGCACAAAAAAACAGCCTACCGAAGGCTCGGTAGGCTGAGTTGAGACGATCTACGGCTGTGCGGCAACCAGCTAGCGCCTACCGCTCCCCTGAAAAACGTAGGTAGGCGTATTAGGGCTCCAAACTGGGCAGTGCGCTCGCATGGACATGTTGCTCCCTACAGTACTCGGAAACCGATGGATTGTCAAATCGAACGGCACTCTGCTGGCGCTGCGTGCCTGACTACAAGCGGATCTCCAGCGTCTCGAAGAGCGGAACGCCCAGCAGCGCCGAGTGCCGCACGGGATCGGCGCTGATGACGGGGAAAGGCTCGCCGTCCGCCAGCACCTCGGCTGGCGCGCGCCGCAGGCCCTGCAGCCGCAGCGCGACGTGCTCGTAGGGCGGCTCGAAGGCGCCGTCCCGCTCCCACGTCACCGTCAGCCGGTCACCCGCCCGCTGCATGACGAAGCGGCAGACGCGATATTCGCCCTCCTGATACGCTATGCCTTCCCCGGCGTCCTCGTAGAGCCACGAGACCGTCTCGCCGTCCTCTGCCAGCGGGTAGACGTGCAGCCGGATGAACTTCTGCAGGCGCTGCTCGACGCTGGGGCCGATCTCGCCCAATGGCAGCACCGTCCCGGCGCGGACGGTGAGCGGCAGCGTCTCCAGCGGCGCGACCTGCTCAAAGGGCGCCCCACCCTCGCGGCGACGGTTGGTCCAGAAATCGTACCAGGGGCCGGGGGGCAGCCGCACCTGGCGGGAGACAGCGCCCGGTTCGCCGACAGGCGCCACCGCCAGTGCATCGCCGCAGAGGAACGCGTCGTCCACGTCCCACAGCGCGGTCTCCTGCGGCGCGTCCCACCAGAGGGGGCGCACCATGGGCCAGCCACGCGTCGACATCTGCCAGACGGCAGTGTAGAGATAGGGCAGCAGCTCATAGCGCAGCTGGATAAAGCGCCGGTTGATGCTCAGATAGGGTTCGCCCCACGACCACGGCTCCTGGTCGGCGTTGACTTTGGCGCTGTGCGCGCGGAAGAAGGGCATAAAGGCCGCCATCTGCAGCCAGCGCGTGAAGAGCTCGCCGTCGGCGTCGCCGGCGAATCCGCCGACGTCCGGCCCGCTGAAGCCCAGCCCGGAGAGGCCCAGGCCCAGCATCATAGGCACCGTCAGGCGCAACGAGGCCCAGGTACTGGCGTTATCGGCGGTCCACGAGGTAGCGTGACGCTGGACGCCCGCCCAGCCCGCCCGCGTGATGACGACGGGCCGCGCGTCGGGGCACAGACGCTGCAGCCCCTCGGTCGTCGCGCGGACCATCTGCATGCCGTAGACGTTGTGCGCCTCGTCGTGAGCGCCACCGCGCCCCTCCAAAGCATGCCGCACCGGCGAGGGCAACGTCGGATCGCCGGTGCCGCTGAAGACCTGCGGCTCGTTCATGTCGTTCCAAACGCCCGCGACGCCCGCGTCGACCAGCGAGGCGTAGAGATCGCCCCACCAGGCGCGCGTGCGGGGCGCGGTGAAATCGGGGAAGGCGCAGAGACCGGGCCAGACCGGCGCATGGAAGACGGTGCCGTCGGGCAGCGTACAGGCGTGCCCCTCGTCGACAAGCGACCGGTAGACGTCGTAGTCCGGATCCTTCTTCACGCCGGGATCGATCATGGTGACCAATTTGATGCCCTGCTCGCGCAGATCCGCCGCCAACCCCGGCAGATCGGGGAAACGCGCCTCGTCGACGGTGAAGACGCGGAAGCCGTCCAGGTAGTCGATATCGAGATAGACAGCGTCACAGGGCACGTCGTGCGTACGGAAGTCCTCGGCGAGTTTGCGAACGCGCGCCTCCGGCGTGTAGGACCAGCGCGACTGGTGATAGCCCAGCATCCAGAGCGGCTGGAGCCGGTGACGGCCCGTCAGCTCAGTGTAGCGTTCCAGCAGACGCGGCGGCGACCCGGCGGCGACGTAGGTGCGAATCTCCCCGCCGGCGAAGCGGTGCTCCGCCACGTTGGGCGTCGTCTCACCCAGATCGAACTCCGCGTAGTACGGATTCTCGTAGAAGACCAGGTAAGCGTTCTGCGCGTCCCCCTCTTTTTCCGGCAGCAGTCCCACGTAGACGGGGATGTTGAGGTTGATGGGATCGTCGCTGGGGCGATAGCCCGCCGGATCGGTGTTCCAGAGGACGTGCGTGCGCCCGCGCCGGTTGCCCGCCGTCGTCCGTTCGCCGAGGCCAAAGAGGTGTTCCTGCTCGCGCAGCGCAACGCGATGCCGCACCGCGCCCGACGGACTCCAGGCAGCGTCCACGTCGGCGCGCAGCAGACGCCCCGCGCCATCGGCGATGAAGACCGCGCCTGTCGCCAGGGGCACGCCCACCGTCAGCGCCCCGGTGCACAGAAAAACGGCGTCGTACGTCTCCACAGTGGCGATCTCTGGCGCGGGCCAATCGACCAGGGGTTTGGCGATGGCGTAAGGCACCGGCTCCGGGACCGTCTGCGCTACCGGCAGATACCGCACGCGCACCAGGTCAGGCGCGAAGAAGACGATTTCCACGCGTCCCTGCGCGGTGTGGAACTGCGCGCCACGCTCCGTGGAATGTATCAACGTCACCGGACCGGACGCCGGTCGCCAGTTGAGTGACCGGGGTCCCCGCAGCTGATGCACCCCCCGTCCAATCTCGGACCACTTCGCTTCGACGGCGGCTTTCCGCAGCGGGTAGACGGCGCCGTGCCAGAGGTTGTGTGCGCCGATAAACTTGATCGTATCTCGAATGTTTTCAGTCAACGAGGACATAGGGACTCCTTGGTTAGTTCGACAATGTTAACTTCCGCTGCACGGCGGTTACCATGGTCAGTAGACCATGGGTCTACGAAAACCACGTGCTACGGCTGCAAAGTCGCTCCGGACGGATGCGTCCTGGATCTACGACCTTCGGCGACTGAAAGGTAATCCGCGTAG
>DAOTUH010000204.1:0-9976 GCA_034437255.1 Anaerolineae bacterium | reverse complement strand
GGCCGCCAACATCGAGGACCTGATCCAGCAGGGCGTAGACGCCATTCTCATCAACCCCACCGACGCCGACGCCGTCGTACCCTCCATCCAGAAGGCCAACGAGGCCGGCATCCCCGTCTTCACCATCGATCGCAGCGCCAGGGCGGTGAGGTCATCTCCCACATCGCCTCGGACAACGTCGCCGGCGGCGAGATGGCAGCCAAGTTCCTCTGTGACGCCATCGGCAGCGCCGGAAACGTGGTGGAACTGGAAGGCATCCCCGGCGCTTCGGCCACCCGCGACCGTGGCGCAGGCTTCAACGCCTACATGAGCGAGAACTGCGCCGACGCCGAGATCGTCGCCCGCCAGACGGCCAACTTCAACCGCGCCGAAGGCCTGACGGTCTTCGAGAACATCCTCCAGGCCCAGCCGGAGATCGACGCGGTCTTCGCCCACAACGACGAGATGATCTTGGGCGCCATCGAGGCAGCGAAGGCTGCCGGGCGGGCTGAAGAGATCCTCTTCGTGGGCTTCGACGCCGTCGATGACGCCGTCGCGGCGGTAGAAGCCGGCGATCTGGCAGCCACCATCGCTCAGCAGCCCGCCCTCATGGGCGAACTGGGCGTGGAGACGGCGGTCAGATATCTCAGCGGTGAGAGCATCGACGAGTACATCCCCGTCGCGCTCTCTCTGGTAACCGAGTAATTGGATACTCCTGGGGAGGGTCGCCGCACGCGGCGGCCCTCCTCCAGTGGGTGCGTTGCTCCGTGGGAGCGCACAACGTTCGGCTTGCGCGTTTCCACGGCGTAACAGCACAGAACATAAGGTAAAGTTACGGTATAAGGTGCGACGCACCTGCGCTTACCTAGTTATACCGGATCAACATGCATTCCGAAGTGCGCGAACGGGCTATTCTCAAGGTGCCCGAAGGTGCGTTGCACCTGACTGAATCCTAATGCCGTAATTTCAGACATGAGGTGATCATGGAACCTTTGTTGCAGATGCAGAAGATCAACAAACGCTTTCCCGGCGTCCAGGCTCTCAAAGACGTGGACTTTGAGGTCGCGCCCGGCGAAATCCACGCGCTGGTGGGCGAAAACGGCGCGGGCAAGTCCACGCTGATGAAGATCCTCAGCGGCGCGCTCGCCGAGGACGCCGACGGCGGACGTATCGTCTGGCGGGGGGAGCCGGTGGACATCCACTCGCCGGCGCATTCTCAGGCGCTGGGCATCGCCATCATCTATCAGGAGCTCACCCTGGTCCCTTATCTGGACGTGGGTCAGAACATCTACCTAGGACGCGAGCCGGCTGGCCCCCTCCCCGGCACCGTAGGATGGGGCCAACTCTACCAGCAGGCCCAGGCCCAACTAGATCGTCTGGGCCTGACGCTGCCGTTACGCACGCCGGTAGAGCGGCTCTCCATCGCCCAACAGCAGATGGTGGAGGTGGCGCGGGCGCTCTCCATGAACGCCAGTCTCATCGTCATGGACGAGCCGACCTCGGCGCTCACCGAGCGGGAGACAGAGCTGCTCTTCGAGCGCATGCGCGCGCTGCGGGAACAGGGCGTCTCCATCATCTTCATCTCACACCGCCTGGAGGAGGTCTTCGCCGTCGCCGACCGCGTCACCGTACTGCGCGACGGGGAGGTGGTAGGAACAGCGCCTGCCGCCGAATTGGACGAGGATCGCATCGTGCGGATGATGGTGGGGCGGGAGATCCGCCCCTTCGAAGAGGGACAGCGGAAAGGCAATGGCGGCGAGGTGTTGCTGGAGGTTCAGGGACTGCAACGGGCGCCTTACGTGCGCGATGTCGATCTGACGCTGCGGCGCGGTGAGATCGTGGGCATGGCCGGGTTGGTCGGCGCGGGTCGCAGCAACGTGGCGGAGACCCTCTTCGGGATCACCCCGGCACAGGGCGGTGAGATTCGGCTGGAAGGACGCCCCCTCTCCATCCGCTCGCCGCGGGAAGCCATCGATCTGGGTTTCGGCTTCGTGCCAGAGGATCGTAAACGCCAGGGCCTTTTCCTGCAAATGGCGGTCACCCCCAACATCACCATGGCCGAATTGAAGCACCACGCGCGCGGCGGCGTCCTCAACTTCCGCCAGATGCGGGAGGTGGCGCAGCAGTTCGTGCAGCGGCTGAACATCCGCACGCCCAACCTGCGCCAGGAGGTGCGCAATCTCAGCGGGGGGAATCAACAGAAGGTGGTCATCGCCCGCTGGCTGACGCTTCGCCCGCGCCTGCTTATCCTCGACGAGCCCACGCGCGGCATCGACGTGGGCGCCAAGGCCGAGATCCATGGTATCATCCGCCAACTGGCCGATGACGGCGTCGCCATTCTCATGATCTCCTCGGAGCTGCCGGAGGCGCTGGGAGTGAGTGATCGCGTCGTGGTCATGCGGGAAGGCAAGGTGATGGGCGAGATCAGCCGGCAGGAGGCAACCGAGGACGTGGTTATGCGATTGGCCGCCGGTGTGGGGGAGAATGCCACGAGAGAGGAGGCAAGAGCGTGACAGATACGAAGTTCTTCTCGGCGAAGAAAGTCATCGAATGGCTGCGCAAAGGCAGCGTCTTGGTGATCCTGCTGGTGCTCATGGTGCTGATGACGCTGCTTTCAGATCGCTTTCTCACCTACAACAACCTCACCAACATCGCGCAACAGACAACGCCGGTCGCTATCATCGCCGTGGGCATGACCGTCACCATGATCTCCGGCGGCATCGACCTCTCCGTCGGCTCGGTGGCGGCGTTGGGAGGGGCCCTTGGCGCGGGTCTGATGGTGCGCCAAGGGCTCTCTGTGCCGGTAGCCGTCGGCGGGGCGTTGCTCGTCGGCGCACTGATGGGCTTCGTCAACGGACTGCTCGTCGTGTCCGGGCGGCTACCTCCCTTCGTCGCCACCTTGGCCACGATGGCCATTGCGCGCGGGTTGACCCTGGTCTACACAGAGGGCCGCCCCATCTCGGGGCTGCCGGAGGGGTTCACTTTTTGGGGGACGGGGAGGTGGCTAGGCGTGCCGACCCTGATCTGGGTTATGGCCCTGGTCTTCATCCTGGGAGCCTTGCTGCTGCGCTACACGCGCTTCGGCGTCAACCTCTACGCCATCGGCGGCAATCCCGAGGCGGCGCGGCTGGTGGGCATCCCGGTCGGACGGCGGCTCTTCGGCGCCTACGTGCTCAGCGGCGTCCTGGCGGCGCTCAGTGGCCTGTTGATAACGGCGCGGCTCTGGTCAGCGCAGCCCCAGATCGGCACAGGCATTGAGCTGGACGCCATCGCGGCGGCAGTGCTGGGCGGCGTCAGCCTCTTTGGTGGCGTCGGCAACCTGGGCAGCACACTGGCGGGTGCGTTGATCATCGGCATTCTCAGCAATGGGCTGAACCTGCTGCGTATCCCCTCGTATCCGCAGCTGATGATCAAAGGCGGTGTCTTCATCCTGGCCGTGGTACTGGACATGCTCTCCCGTCGGGGGAACGTCTCCGGCGCTCTGGACAACAAGTCATGAGGACCTTCTTACAACGTTGCTGACAGGATAAGACTCTCAGAGCAGCAGACGTTCACAGCCTCTCCCCCTATCCAAATCGGTGAACATCCACGCCCACTGACCCTTTCGCTGGCGCACGCGGATGAGGTGGCTTCTTTGATCGCATTCGTTTAGTCTACTGAGGTGCAACGCACTTTCGCTAGAGTTGACAAGCCAGAATGTCCTAAATCATGCCTGGAGGACTTCGTGGAGCGATTTGTCTCGGTTCGTAAGTGCGTTGCACCTGTGTGCTCACCAACCTAAACGATCACCTTTGAGCCAGGGGAGTCCTTGGGGAACAAAAAGAAGGAGTGTCGGGGCGGGCGGATTTGAACCGCCGACCTCACGGACCCAAACCGTGCGCGCTAACCAAGCTGCGCTACGCCCCGTCCCCTCTTTTATACCTGATTTCGACGCTTCGTCAAGGTGACCAGTGGAGTCGTTGGTTGTCCCAGCCGGGCATCTCCGGCCCCAGATCGACGATGCGGCGCACGTTCTTGCCGTTGCGATCCGCCACGTAGATCGCCCAGGTGCCCTCGCGGTTGCTCACAAAGGCAATGCCGCTGCCGTCGGGCGCCCAGGCAGGCAGACCCTCGGAGGACGCTTCGTACGTGAACTGGGTGACGCCGCCCTCGCGGCCCAGGAGCATGATGTCCCAGTTACCAGTCACGTCGGTCATGTACGCTAACAGACCACCGTCCGGCGACCAGCTGACCGCCGTGTCGTTGACGCTGCCGGTCAGGCGGGTGCCGGGTTGATCGTCGTCAGGATTGTCGACGACGATACCGCAGGTCTCGCCCTCGTCCTCACAACCGGTGTAGGCCAGCCAACCGCCCGGACTCCAGGCCGGTGACCATCCGGAGGCCAGGGCCGTCGGCGCGTCGGGCGCGTAGGTATCAATGATGTAGATGGTCCAGACGCCGGCAGCGTTCTGCGCGGAATACGCCATCCGCTGACCGTCGGGCGAGAGCACGGGCCAGGCGCGACCGTCCGGCGGCGTCAGCTGCTGGGGCACGCCCTCCTCGGGCAGCACCATATCGATGGTGCGGTTCAGCCGATTGCGGTAGATGACGCGCCCGGTGCCCCACTCCCACCAGGGCTGATCGGCACTGGCGGCGACTTTTAGAATGCGCCCGTTAGCGTAGAGCGCGTAGAGATCATAGAAGCCCGTCTCGCCATTGTAGACCGGATATGCAAGCCGCCCCACGTTGAACCCGGGGATCGTCTGCGGCGTCAGCACCGGCTCCGCACCGTCCTGCGGCACCGGCGTCGCCACAAGACAGACCTGGGCGGCCTCGGTGCGCTTCTCCTCCACAGTCTCATCCTTCGCCAAGCGCAGAGCATCCGTGTAGGCAATCTCGGCGGGGCACATCTCACCCTGCTCCGCGAGATAATCGCCGTAAGCCACCTCGGCGCGGTAGAGGCGCGAGAAGACGTCGCGGTAATTCGGCGCGATGGCGTAGAGCTCCTCGAACTCGATCACCGCCTGCTCCCAATCGACACCCCAATATCCCAGCGCGGAGAGGTAGCGAGCCGCCAGGTTACGCTCGTTCACGGTTTCGGCGTTCAAGGGCCGGAGTGCAATCGCTTGATCCAGATAGAAGATTCCCTCTTCCAGCTTCTCCTGCTCCAACAACGCCATGCCGGCGTTGCGCAGGCTGGTGAAGAGCATCTCCTCGACCTGTTCTTGTTTATACTCGGAATCAAGAGCTCGCAGCTGAGAGAGCGCGCTGGCGGCATCTGTCCACGCTTCCGTTTCATACGCCGTCCGCGCTTGCTCAAAGAGGCCCGCGATCTGCAACTGCCGCTCCTCTTCCAGAGAGATCTCGGCTTCCGACGTGGGCGTGGGCTTTGCGGCTAACCGCGCTTCTGCTTCCGAAAGGCCCTGCTGGGCCAGCGTGTTCTCCGGCTCCAGGGTGAGCACGTAGCGGAAATTGGCGCGCGCCAGCTCGAACTGTCCATCGTTCAGCGCTGACAGGCCATCGTTGTAGTACGCCTGCACGGTGGCGTGCCGGGCTTCCAGCCGCTCGCGCTCGCCGTAGTGCAAACCAAAATAAGCGGAGGCTGCCAGTGACGCGACCAAGACCAGCAACGCGATACCACCCCAAAGGAGACGCTGCAACCATAAACGCCGCGCAGGGTTTGGCTGGGAAGGCTTATCAGAAGAGGAAGATGCCTCGGTCAACGATTCTCCGCACGAAGGGCAAAGAACGCCCGTTGCCTCAACCTCAGCACCACAATGAGGACAAACCGTCATGAACAAAGCCCTAAGAGCAAAGGATGCAATGGACCCGGTGAATACAGAAAGTGCGAGAAGGCCCAAATAGAGAACAGACGGTCGTATCTGCTCCTTTACAATGACTGGGTTCTCGCGTTGGCAGATGCGTGACGGCTCTTATGGATTTCGCGGGGCAAATACGACCCAATCCCCAAACGAAGGGTTTCGCTCCCCAACAACGAGATTCCTCACTTCGTTCGGAATAACAGTATCCCCCCCACCCTGCGGAATCCCAGAGACCCTGCGTGACCTCAGAACGTGATTTTGCTCTCATGCTCGTTTCACATCTGTAATCCGGCAAAGCCAGAACCAAAGCGTCTTCCTCTCAGCATAGGCCTAATCCCACCGGAAGCCTTCCAGTGACAGGCCCCCCACGAACTCACGTAAGATGGAGTTTTCGGGGACCAGGTCTGGTTTGGTAGGACGGAACCACTGGAGGAACGTCAACACGCGCTTGGCCTCTACTCGTTCAGGAGAGCCGGGTTTAACCTGAAGTAAAAGCGGTTCCGCCAATGGCTTCAGCACCGCAAGCTCGTAGGCCAGCGCGGAGTTGAACATTACATCCGCGCGTTCCTGGTAAGGGAAGATATATCGCTTCTCCCCGCGCCGGACGCTATCCCAGCGATCGATGGTCTCGGTGGCAGAATAGCCGCGCGTGCGAGCGTCGCGCACGATGCGGCGGATGAGGCGCGTGTCCGTCGTCGGCACCCGATTATGCCGATCCAGGTTCAACTGTGTCAAGGCAGAGATAAAGATCTTGAACGTGCGCTCCTCGGAAATCAACGTGATCAAACGGGGATTAAGCCCGTGGATGCCTTCCACGATAACGATGTGGTCAGACTCCAGCTGAACTTCCTCACCCTGACGCCGCTTTCCCGTCCGAAAATCGAACCGGGGCAAGCGCACCCGCTCCCCGTTCAGCAGCGCCTGCAGCTGCTCGTTAAAGAGCTCCAGATCCACTGCTTCCAGCGCCTCGAAATTGTACTCGCCATGCTCATCCAGCGGCGTATCCTCACGGTTGACGAAGTAGTTGTCCATCTCCAGCGCAAAGGGACGCAGGCCGTGCGCCAGTAGCTGAACGGCCAGGCGCTTGGCAAAGGTTGTCTTTCCAGACGACGACGGCCCCGCGATAAGCACCAGACGGATCTCGCCCTCCCGCGACCAGATGCGCCGTGCGATGTCGGCAATCTTCTGCTCGTGCAGCGCCTCCGAGACGAGAATCAGCCGTCGTAGGCTGTCGTTCTCCATCTTGGCGTTCAGATCGCTGACGTTGGAGACGCCCAGCAGGCGCAACCAGCGTCCATATTCACGGAAAATGTTGAGCAGTGTCGAGGAGCGACGCGGTTCCTGTAACCGCGTCGGCTCGACCCGCCGGGGAAACTGGAGAATTAACCCATCGCCCCAGGGCATCAACCGGAAAAACTTGAGATAACCCGTCGAGGGAACCATGTATCCGTGGAAATAATCGCGGTAGCCGTTCAAATGGTACATACGCAGATAGTTCTTCCGGCTGTTCTCGGCGCGCGACTGAAAAAGCGCCACCTTGTCCATCTCCCCAC
This sequence comes from Anaerolineae bacterium, assembly GCA_034437255.1. Lineage (GTDB taxonomy): Bacteria > Chloroflexota > Anaerolineae > B4-G1 > SLSP01 > G713. The sequence goes on along the minus strand of DAOTUH010000204.1, from coordinate 2,643 downwards.
GGTCACGGAAGACCTGCAAGGCGGCTTCTATTGGCACCCGCTCACGCTTGATGGGCAGGTCCGCGTCCACCAGACGCTGCATCTTCACTCCCAATGCTTCGATCTGAGCCTCAGTCAACGGCGGATGGTTCTGGGTTTCGCAGAAATAGCCGCCAAAGGGCAGCGAGTAATCGATGAACCGTTCAATATCGGGGAAAAGACTGTGCCACGCTGCCACGAAGACGAAGGCCAGGGAGCGGCGGTAGATGCGCACCCCGTCCGACTCTGACAAGTCAAGGGGCATGACGTCGCAGTCCCGGTATAGTGGATAGGTCAGTTCACGCAGATGGCCATCAACCAGAGCGGCGATGAAGGGCACCTCCGCGTCTGGATAAGCGGCCTGGACGAACGTCTCCACCGGGGTCTCTAACGGTCCGGAGAAGACGCGCCCATCGGGAAAATGCACATAAACCCAGGTGCGTGGTTCAACCTCTTTGATCTCGTCCACTGTGGTCATAAACGCTTTGTTCCTCCGTGTGCGGACTGACGTGAAACGTTGTTCGCTTTGCTGGCAGCCAACGCAGTATACCTAGTTTGCGGGGTTTGTAAAGTTATCTACTCCCTTCACAGTCCTTCCCCTCCCCATAAAAGAAACGGCTTCTGAACTCCTCTTGGCAGACCCGCCGACAATGTTATAATAGGGGTTAACCGTCTAATAACAAAACGGAGGAAAGAGTATGCCCCCAGCGCAGTCCAAAGCAGCCGATCGCAGGCAAGTTAAGAATATGTTTGATGAAGCTATAGCCGCCTATAATCGATGGGACGTGGAAAGCGCTGTCAAAAAGCTGCAGAGCGTCGTCCAGATAGCGCCTCAGAATGCCTCCTACCACATGAGCTTGGCCCAGGCCCTGGCCCGCGCCGGCGATTTTGATCAGGCCTTGCGGTCCCTGGCCAATTATCTGCGGCTGGCACCAGACACCGCGGCCACAAGCCGCGTCGAGCAGCTCTTCGCCAGCGGCATGGACTCGGTCGAAGAGGTGCTGACCCAGAGAATGAAGTCCGATCAGCTTCCCTTGGATATGATCGGCGCCGCGATTCAAATGTGGATGGAGTTCCAGATCGCGCTGGGTGAGGAGTCGCTGCACATCCCCAAACCGGAGACCTGGGCTGCCGCGTTGGACTACACCGTGCGCAAGGTCAATCTGCACGACACGCCTCTGCGTCAGATCGCCCAGGGTTACGGTACGACGGAAGAGACTGTGCGCAAGCACCACCAGCGCCTCGTCGAGATGCTAGATATTATGCCCTGTGATTATCGGTATTTCACCGGCGACGAGAACCCGCTCGATAAACTGGTAGAAGCGTCCGAGCTGCTGGAGCGCTTGGAGCAACGTTTCCACACCGAGGAATAGACGTGTAGGCGTCCAAAAGGCGGGAGCGCGTGCTCCCGCCTTTTAGTTATGACGTGATGAATTCAAACAGATTCTCAACCACTGTCGATCAAGCACTCCGCCGGGCAGCAACACAGCTTGCGCCGGTGACCGACCACTCTCGGTTGGAAGCCGAGCTGCTCCTGGCCCACCTCTTAGAACAGCCGCGCGTCTTTCTCCACGCGCACCCAGAGACTCCGCTGACGCCGGCCCAGGCCAAAGCCTACGCCGCGCTTGTCCAGCGCCGCGCGGGTCATGAGCCGCTGCCTTACATCACCGGGCACGTCGAGTTCTATGGGCGTGATTTCACCGTCACGCCGGACGTGCTCATCCCGCGCCCGGAGACGGAGCTGCTGGTAGAAACTGCCCTCGCCTGGATGGACACCCACGACGTGACTCGTGCTGTCGACGTAGGCACCGGCTCTGGCTGCATCGCGGTGACGCTGGCGGCGGAAATGCCGTCGCTGAACGTTATCGCCACCGATCTCTCAACCGCAGCGCTGCGCGTCGCACGGGCCAATGCCCGCCGTCATAACGTCCAGGATTGCGCACGCTGTGTCCAGGCCAACCTGCTGACCCCCTTACCCGACCCTTTTTTCGACCTCATCGTCAGCAATCCGCCCTACGTCGCCCTCGACGAGTGGGGGACATTGCCCTTTTCGGTGCGACGGGAACCTCGTCAAGCGCTGCGCGCCGGCCCCGAGGGGCTCGACGCAATCCGCCGGCTGTTGGCCCAGGCGCGGCCCCGGCTGCGACCGGGCGGTCTGCTTCTGGTGGAAATCGGCGAGACGCAGGGCACGAGGGTCCACGCACTGGCGAGAGAGATTTTTCCGCAGAGGGACGTGCGTATCCTCAAGGATCTAGCAGGGAAGGAAAGGTTGCTGCGGGTTGAGGCATGACAGGCGTCACGAGTCGAGAGTCATGAGTCAGGTTCTTATTCGAGTGCGGTGTTCAGGAGAACGAAGCAAACCAATCCGTTCAATCAGTTGATCCCTTGACGTACTGATCGAAGAACGCAATAGAACGCTGCATCGCCGTCCCAAAATAGCCCGCAAGGTTATGATCGTCACCCTCGTAGAGGTAGAGCTCCCCGATAAGCCCCGCCTCTTCAAGACGCTTCGCCAACGACTCCGAGAGCGCGTAGGGCACCGTCGCATCGCCCATCCCGTGGTGCAGCTGCATGGGCCCCGATAAATCATTGAGATACGTGATGGGATCGATGGCAGCCCAGAAC
>DAOTUH010000203.1:0-14866 GCA_034437255.1 Anaerolineae bacterium | reverse complement strand
GGCCGCGTCGCGGCGATTTTGAGCCGCAGGAAGAGGGGCAGCGCCGGCAGCTCCTCACTGAAGATACGTTGCGCTTCCTTGTGACCCGTGGCGTAGAGCTCGGTACCCGGCAGCGATTGCAGGGCACTCAAGCAGGCCGTATCGTAAGCCTCATTGGCAAAGCCGGAGAAATTGGACCCGGTCCAGTCGTTGTCCTCATCGGGGATCTCTGTGCTCAAGTAGAGATCGCAGGGGGGAATGTCCGTGCTGGCTGACCAGGCAAAGGAACTGAGGTCGAAGGATCGCCCGTAGAGCGGCCCCTCCTCGTTCTGGGCAAAGAACTCCAGCAGCGGAAGATTTTCCCACCTCACGTCCATGCCGCAGCGGGCCAGGTCTTTTTGGAAGTGCTCCAGGTACCGTTTGTGGAACGTCTGGCTTGTCGATTGCCAGCGGAATGCCAGCTCGGTGCCGTCCCGAATGCCGGGCACGTCGTCGGCCTCCCGGACGCCGTCTTCGTCATTGTCTATCCAACCTATCTCTGCCAGCAGTTCCTGTCCCTTTTCGGGATCGTAGGGATACTGCATGACCAGATTGCCCGCGTAGAGGGGATGTTCTGGTGGTAGGTACGAATCCAGCACCAACGATCGTCCATACAGCAGCGTGTTCACGATCTCTTGCCGGTTCAGACAGTAGGCGATGGCTTGTCGCATCCGTACATCCTCGAAGAAATCTGGGCGTTGTCGCGTATTGGCGGGATCAATACCAAAATCGACGTGCTCCCACAGCGTATCCGGCACAAAAGCAGTCTCCAGCACGCCGTGCTCCTGCAATTTCAGCAACAACTCCGCTTGCTCGTCGAGATTCGCGTCTTGTGTGACAATGTCGCACTCGCCGGAGATCAACTGGGCCACGGCGGTGTTGGCATCTTTCACAAATCGGAAGATCACATTATCGACGTAGGGAAGCCCTTCATCTGCCCGAAAATAATAAGAGTTTCTGGTTAGTGTGATGTGATCGCCGTCCACCCACTCGCTGATGACAAAGGCCCCCCAGCTCAGAGGCGTTCTGGTAGATTCCTCCGCTCGCAGCAGAGTGCTCGCATCATATCCCAGCTCCTCCTCCCACAGATGGCGCGGAAGCGGTGCGTAGAAGTTAAGATAGTACGTGGCGTCTAAATAGCCGGGAAGCCCCGTCCACACGACCACGCGCTCACTTTCGCTTTCGTAGGACGCGGTTCGCATCTCCGTGAATTTACCCACGGGCGTCTCGGGCGCACGGCGCAGCTCGAAGCTGTAGACCGAATCCTCCGCCGAGAGCGGCGTTCCATCTGACCAGAGCAGGTTCTCCTTCATGCGGAACGTCACGACCATCTGATCCATCTCCACCGGTTCACCGTCAAACTCGACGGCGCACTCGGTGCTGCGACAGCCCGTGGGGAAGATGAGCATCCCCTCTTCGAGATCCACGGGCTCGTTGAAGGCGTCCACCACGCGATCGCCGGTTTGCACGATTACCGTGTCGATCACGGCATCTCCGTCATCCAGGCTGGGCAGTTTCTCAAGAATCACCGGCTGATGGGCGTAGGTCCGGTGATCGATAGGGCCATCATAAATGGCCTCGTGGATGTGACGCGCCGTTTGCCGTCCCTCACTATACCAGTACAAAGACGTTGGCTCCTCTTCCTGACAGATGACCAGTGTCTTCGGAGGTGGTGGCGCGGTCGCCGCGGGCGTGGGCTGAGGGGTAGGCGTGGCGGTCACCGTGGTCGTCGCCGTGGGAGATGGGGTAACCGTCGGGGAGGGCGTGACGGTGGTGGTGCACGCTCCCATGATTGAGAGGATGACAAAGCTTATGAGAACAAGGGATTCTATCTGAATATGATGCCGTTGCATGTCCACTCCTGTTGCAAGTCCGGTATGATAGTGATGGGATTGTATTGGATCCTGACTGGCTATGAGGATGCCAGGATCTGACTCTACTATCTCATCTAAAACTCAATTTTAACCATGCGTCAGATAAAAGTCAAGGTTCGGGGCCGACAAAGGTAAGTTCCTGTCATCGTCAACCAATACAGCTAAATCTCACGCGAACTGGCATTTGAGGCTTGTGACAAGGGCTTTAAACGCGAATCCATGATAAGTGTCATCACATGTGGTCACACATGCGAGGGGCTATTACTCACAAACCTTGATCAGGGAAAATAAGCCTCCAGTGGAATATCAGAGGAGCTCCCCTTCCGTTAAATCCGTTGATTATTCTCAGAGGAGGCTCAAAAGAGGCGCACTGCGAGAATGTGCCGATTCAGGAGATTCATGGCCGGAAGAACGGTTGGTCGGTTAAAAGAAAAGAAGAGTTCTTCACGAAAAGCGTTAGAAATCCGCCGCAGCATAGGACGCTCACCCAGCCGCAATAGCAGCGATTCACTGCTCTCGCCAAGACCGCGCGCTCGCTGTTGCACGCCACGGAGCGTCTTTGCTTTCAGCTCCCTGGGAGGATGCACGTCCCGGTAAGCGGCCAGGCCGTAACGAAAAAGATCATCCAACGTTTCTCTGTCTTTACGTGAATTCATAGATCATCTGGGGTACCGGGTGTTGACGCTGCGTCAGCGAAGCACGCAAGCGCTCCCGAGCGTAAAAGAGCCTTGATTTTACGGTGCCTTCCGGCACTTCGAGGATGTTACTGATTTCCTCAATCGAAAGACGTTCTAGATAATAGAGAACCACGGCATTGCGATGCGGCGTGGGGAGCTCGGCGACAACTTCACGGACCAGGCGGATGATCTCTTTCTCTTCAGTCCGGCGATCTGGAGCAGGAAACGCCGCCGGTAAATCCGCAAACCACTCCAGCAGCTCGGTGATGGGTTGTGTCCACCGTCGTTCCACAGACCAATCGTACACCAGGTTGAGCGTGACGCGATAGAGCCAGGGTTTCAGGGGGCGTTGGGGATTGATGGAGTTGGCATATCTATGGAGACGCATGAAGCATTCTTGGAGAATGTCTTCGGCCGCGCGCTGGTCGTGAGTGGTGGCCAGCGCTGTTCGATAGACCAGATTTTTATAGCGCTCGTAGAGCGTGCCCAACGCTTCGTGCTCTCCCATCTGGAGCCGCCGAATCAAGTGCTGATCTGTATAAGTGTCTTTTTCAATACGCTCAGTCATGAGCCCTCTGTTTTATCATTCGGGCGCTGTAATGTCTCTAAATAGGCGCGCTCCTCTGGGCTGAGCGCGGCATCTTCTAGCAGTTCTGGCCGACGCTCCCAGGTCCGCTTGATGGCCTGCTCGCGTCGCCAGCGGTTGACTGCGGCATGATCCCCAGAACGTAGCACGGGCGGCACCTCCCATCCCTGAAACTCGGCCGGTCGTGTGTAGGTTGGTCCTTCCAGTAGACCGGTCGCGTGTGAATCTCGATGCGCGCTGTCTATGGTGCCTAAGACCCCGGGTATCCAGCGCGCCACCGCGTCGATAATGACCATGGCAGCCAACTCACCGCCTGTCAAGACATAATCTCCGATGGAGATCTCGTCGGTTATCAGATATTCGCGGATACGCTCGTCGAAGCCTTCGTAATGACCGCAGATGAAAATTAGGCGGGATTCCTGGGCCAGCCTCTGGGCCTTCGCCTGCGTGAATATCTCTCCCTGAGGCGTCAGCAGGATGACCGGCGCCGGTATCTCGACATTGCTCTGCAACGCTTCCACAGCGTGAAAAACAGGCTCCGGCTTCATAACCATGCCCGCGCCGCCGCCGTAGGGCGCATCATCCGTTATCTGATGCCGGTCAAGCGCATAATCGCGTAATTGATGGAGGAAAATACTGAGATAGCCGTGTTGCTGGGCCCGCTTCAGGATGCTTTCCTGGAGAGGGCTTAGAAGCATGTCGGGAAACAGGGTCAGGACATCAATTCTCACATTTTCATTGTAGCATTGACGGAGGGAAAATCAAGGATTTAGATGCCGAAAACGTCGAGAAAGAAGACATCCGATTTGAGAAGATCGGATGTCCCCTAAGAACGCTGACTAGCGGACAAGCCTAGGTTCACTCGCTCTCTGCCCGCGCCCAGACGTCCGCAGCCAGCTCGCGCGCTCGAGCCGTGATCCGTGCTTCGTCCAGCGTAAGCAGCTGGCGGTCACGCATTAGCACCCGGCCCGCGCTGATGGTCGTGGTGATCATGGAGGCCTCGTAACCGAAGAGCAGGTGCCAGGGCAGGTTGTCGGCGTTCATGGGCGTCGTCGGACGATAATCCAGCAGCACGATGTCCGCCGTGGCGCCGGGCGTCAACTCACCCAGTCGCTGACCCGGCCAGAAAATGCGGGTGAGATCCGCGTTGGCGTCATACGCCAGCTGGAAGACCAGATCGGCCGGCATGGCGCGCGGATCACGTTGTGCCAGCTTGTGGACCAGGTAAGTGTTTTTCATCTCCGCGAACATGTTGTTGCTGAAGCCGTCGTTACCGAGCGCCATACGCACGCCCTTATCCCGCATTGTCTCCACCTGCGCCGTGCCTACGGCGTTGTTCATATTGGACCGCGGCTGGTGGGTGACCCAGGTGCCGGTGTCGGCCAACACCTCCATCTCGCTCTCATCGACGTGGACGGCGTGTGCTACCACGGTCTGCGGTCCCAGAATGCCAGCGTCGTGCAGGCGGTGGACGACGCGCTGCCCCGATTTCTCCAGGCTGTCCTCCACGTCTTCTTTGCCCTCGGCGGCGTGGATGTGGAAGCCGGTGTCCAATCCCTCGCGCATGGCGACGGCCTGCGCCAACGTCTCGTCACTCAGCGTCAGCGAAGCGTGCAGGCCAAAGGAAGCTGCCAGTTGCGGATGAGGGTTGGTTTGTATGCGGCGCAGGAAGCGCACGTTTTCCTCGAGGCCCGCTTGAGCGCGTTCCGGTCCGTCGCGGTCGGTGACCTCGTAGCAGAGTGAGGCGCGCAGCCCGGCGTTGACGACCTCCTCGGCGATAACGTCCAGCGATCCCTCAATAGCATTGGGGCTGGCGTGGTGGTCAATCAACGTGGTGGTGCCGTGACGGATGGCGTCTGCAAGGCAAACCTGGGCGGACGCACGAACGTCTTCCAGCGTCAGGAGTTTATCCAGCCGCCACCAGAGCTGTTCTAGAATCTCCCCGAAGCGGGATGCTGGCGGCCCGGGATAGGACCAGCCGCGGGCAAAGGCGCCATAGAAATGCGTGTGTCCGCACAGCGTGGCCGGCATAGCCAACTGGCCCTTGGCATCCAGGCGTTCCTCGTCGGGATATCGGCTCGTCAGTGCGGCCGTCGTGTCCACCTCGGCGATGTTGTCTCCTTGGATAAGCATCGCGCCATCTTCGATTAGTTGGGACTCACTTCCCAACGTTGCGATTTTCGCATCTGTAATCAGCATCGCGCCCTCCTTTTCAGCCGTGGTTGCTGGGGGCGGGCACGGTGAGACACCGGCCCGAGCTCAGCGGGCACGGTGAGACACCGGCGCGAGCTCAGCGGGCACGGTGAGACACCGGCGCGAGCTCAGGAGCTGAGACCGGGCTCTTCTTTAGGAGCTGTGGCCGGTCTCCCGACCGCGCCACCCGTGCCACCCTCGGAACTTTCTATTTTCTCCGCCCGTTTTTCTTCCAGGTATGCCTGCAATTCGGCACCAATCAGTAGAATCAGATAACTCCAGTAGGCCCAGATGATGGGGACAATAAGTACCCACAGCGAGCCGTAGATAAAGGGGTAGCGGAGCAAGCCGGCCGTCAGTGCCCAGGCGAACGCCTCGCGGGAGAACACCCACACCGCGCTGACGCCCAAGCCGATGCTCGTAGCGATGCGCCAGTCGACATCTTTGGCCGGAAAGAAGCGCAATACCGTCAGATTCAAGATGAGCATAGAGAGGACGGCCAGTCCCTGTTCGGTCCATGTGGGCAGTGGAAAGGGGATGGTGTTGAGAAAAGGAAACCAGTGCGGCAGCAGGCGCCAGAGCGTGCGGCTGAAGAGCGCCAGAAGCACCCACGCGGTCACGCTCAACAACGCGAGGATGCCGATCAGGCGGCGTTTCCAGAACGTGCGGGTGCGTGGACGTTCCCATGCTGCGTTCACCGCCGCTTCTAGTACGGCGAATATGCCGGAGCCCGACCAGAGCGCACCCACTGCGGCGACGGTGCCCAGCGTCCGCCGGTAGCGCAAGATATCCTCGATGTTGGTGACGACGGCCTGTTTCGCCGTGGGGAGCAATGCTTCCAGCGCTTGCAGCGTGAGCACTTCGATCTCAACGGGATTCACGAACAGACTGCCGACGGCGAGGATGAAAAACAGCAGCGGCACCGTCGAAAGCAGCGTGTAATACGCCAGTGCAGCCGCGCGCGTGCCGATTTGGTGCCGCCCGATGCGCTTCCCCAGCGTCCAGAGAAAGCTTAAGGCTCGCCGGTCACGCAGCTTGGCAGGGATGGACATGTTCAGGCTCCCCATGTCTCTCATGCTGGACGAAAGCGCGGATCCTGAGCAAGCGTCTTACGCACGCCCGCTTTCAACGTCGTCTTGGGCCGATAGTTGAGATATGTCTTGGCCCGTGTCAGGTCGGCGCGCAGGCGTGACACGCCGGCGCTGCCCGCTGCACTGTGGATGACGTTGCTCTTGGAATTGGTGATTTTCAGGATAAGCTGGGCCAGCTCATTGACGGCCGTCTCCTTACCGCTACCGACGTTGATGGTTTTGCGCTCCACGTCTTCGGCCTCACCGGCGGCCATCAGCGCGGTCACCACGTCATCGACGTAGACGTAATCGCGCGTCTGGCGCCCATCCCCAAAGATGACCAGGGAGCCGCCTCCCACGGCTTGCTGCAAGAAACGTGGGACGACAGGCGCATGCGAAGCGGGCAGCGTCTGTCCGGGGCCATAGGCGTTGAAGATGCGCAGCACCGTCGTCGAAATGTCCCAGAGCGCGCCGATGGTGTGTACGTAGTGCTCTGCCGCCAGTTTGCTGACGGCGTAGGGGGAGTTAGGATGGGGTGGGGCGCTCTCGGCGATGGGCTGCGCCTCCTGCTCCCCATAGATTGCGCCGGAGGAGGCTAGGATCAACCGGGGGATGCTCAGATCGCGCATGGCTTCTAGCAGTACGACGGTGCCGCCCACGTTGACCTCGTTGTATTCTCGCGGGTAGAGCACGGACTCAGCCACAAGCACCCGTGCTGCCAGGTGATAGACGCACTCCACCCCATGAAGAAGCGTCCACAATTTGGGGCGGTTCAAGACCGAGGCACGGTGGAAAAGCACATGTTGATTTAAGCGATCTGGATCGCCGGCACTCAGATCATCCACGGCGATGACCTCGTGGCCCGCCTCAACCAGCGCGTTGCACAGATGATGGCCCAGGAATCCGGCGCCTCCGGTGACAAGCGTGCGCACGTGAGAACCTCCGTTCGATTGAGAGATCAGTGGCTGGCCCAGTAACGGCGCTGCGCCAGGGCCACCCAACGCGGTCGCAAGAACGCATAGATGCGGTACAGCAGGCGATGCGGTGCATAATCATACGCGCCGATGTGCGGCGCGAACTCCGCCCCAAAGCCGACCTTGAAGCGGTACACGCCCCACATGGGATCACTTTTTTTCAGTTCGTCCGGCGCCCCCCAGAGATCGTAGGTTTCACAGCCCAGGTTCTTGGCGTGACGGATCGCCTCCCACTGTAGGCGGTGATTGGGCATGAAGCTGCGGTGCTGATCCAGCGACGCCCCGTACATGTACCACGCCCAGGTCCCAAAATGGAAGAGGACCAGCATGGCGACCGGCTCATCCTTGACCTCAGCCAGCAGCGGCGTCGCCAGCCCGGCGTCCATAAACATGGTCCAGGCGTCTAGATAGTAATCCTCATCCCGAATGATGAACTCGTGGCGCTGCGAGGTCTCAGCGTACATCTCGTAGAGCACCGGCAGCTCAGAGCGGTCGACGACGCGAACCTCCACACCTTTTCGCGCCGCCAGCCGGATGTTGTACCGCCATTTGGATTTCATGTCCATCAGGATCGTATCCAAATCGGACTGGAGATCCAGCAGCATGGTGTTGCGAAACTGAATTTGCTCGAAGGACGGGTGCCAGCTGCGCCGCTTAAGTAGTTGCATGATGGCAGTGCCCAGCTCCGTATCTTTTCGCACATCTGGATCAATCTTTAGCAAGATCATGGATTCGTCGTGTGCCAGCGTCTCCAGGGATTCCAGCATCTGGACGACGTGCTCCCGCTTCTCCCAATCCACTAGCGGGCCTTTGGGGACGTAGCCCAGTTTGAAACGGCTCCGCTGCTGGGTGAGCACCTGCGCTGCAGCCCAAGGGTCGCGCCCATCCTGTTGCCACAACAGGCGGCGTGTTTGCCACCCGTGACGTGCTTTGAAGGCACCCCAACTCCAGGACTGGAGGACGTGGGGTTGGGGCAGGTTCAGGAGAGCGTTGTTCCAATCGTTAGCCTCTGTCTCTGTTTTCATAACCTAATTGTAGCACACCTCATCGATTTGACACCCGCTTGTCTCAAACTTCAGGGCTTTATCATTCTCGCTACACTTCTACTGTTTTGTCAAGCGTCAATTGACGAACGTGTATGGCGTCTTACCGGCCGGGGGTAACCCGACTGGCCTGGCCCAATGGCCCGATGGCCGTGGGTCGCGCCAAGCGTCGACCTACGGCGACGCGAGATTCCGTCCACGCAGATGGACGGTCGGCCAACGGCCCTGGTAGCGTACTTAAGTACTCGTTTGGGCTGTTTATCAAATCAGGTCTGACAGAACACTACTCTTGCTTGAAGTGGATTGCTGAATCCACGCTTGCGAGGTGTTTTTTTGGCCTCTACCGCGGATCTAACGATCCCGCGGATCTAACGATCCGTTCGAAGCGAGAATGATAGGACCCTATCAAACCTTGATACCTGCGACTTTCGCGTTATGATTACGGTACAGAGACGAAAGCACATAGGAGGGCTATGGCAGGACATCAGGACTTGAAAACGACACGTCCCCCGCAGGAAAAAGCGTTTCTGGTGGGCGTGGACTGGAACGACACGCCGAAGGGCAAATATCGGCCCGATGCGTGGCCGGTCGAGGAGTCGCTTACCGAGTTGGAGCAGCTGGCGTACACGGCCGGGTTAGACGTGGTAGGACAGGCGGTGCAAAGCCTAGATCGACCTCGCGCCGGGACGTTCATCGGTCGCGGCAAAGCAGACGAGATCGCACAGCAGCTGCGCATGCTCGACGCTGACGTAGTGATCTTCGACGACGAGCTCAATCCCAACAATCAACGTGATCTGGAGGCCATCTTTAGCTCACGCATCAAAGTCATCGACCGTACGGGGCTGATTCTGGATATCTTCGCGCAGCATGCGCACACGCGCGAGGGTGCGCTTCAGGTTGAGCTGGCACAGTACGAATACCGGCTCCCACGGCTGACGCAGACCTGGACCAATCAGGCGCTGACGCGCCAGGCCGGTGGTCGAGCCGGCGGGGCCACGGGCGGTGTGGGCCTGCGTGGCCCCGGTGAGACCCGGCTGGAGATCGACCAGCGTGTCATCCGGCGGCGTATCGACCGGATCAAAGAGGAGCTGGAGGACGTGCGCGCGCACCGCGCACGGCACCGCAAACGGCGGCGACACAGCGGGCTGCCCACCGTCTCGCTGGTGGGGTACACGAACGCGGGAAAGTCCACGCTCCTCAACGCGCTCAGCGACTCTCACGTTTACGTGGCGAACCAGCTCTTCGCCACGCTGGATCCGACGACGCGCCGCGTTGATCTACCCGGCGGCACCGTCGTCCTGATCACCGACACCGTCGGTTTCATCCAGAAGCTGCCGACGCAGTTGGTAGCTGCCTTCCGCGCCACGTTGGAAGAGGTCACGGAGGCTGATTTGCTGCTGCACGTTATCGACGCGAGCCATCCCTATGCTACGGATCAGGCCCGCGCGGTCCATGGCACACTTCAGGACATCGGTGCCGGGGACATTCCCATGATCAACGTTCTCAACAAAGTTGACCGTTTTCCTGATCCAGAGGCGGCCTGCGGTTCTCTCTGTGATTTGCAGGACAGCGTCGCGATCTCGGCGCTCACGGGCTACGGCCTGGAGGCACTCAAATCCTGCGTTGAGGAGGTGCTGGAATCGGAGATGGTTGCAGTTGACGTGCTGTTGCCCTTCGAGCGGGGCGACCTGGTTAGTGTCTTTCACGAACGCGGGCTCATCGACGAGGAAGCGCATAACGCGCAGGGCACGCGGATTCAAGGGCGGCTGCCCTACGATCTCACGCCCCAGTTCGAGACGTACCGTTACAAAGAAAGCGAGGCCAGAACGACGTGATAGTGTGCAATGGCTTGTTTGGGCCAATTTATCTGTTTGTTAGTTCCCGCGTCTGATCATGTCTCACTGGCGCAAGCAACAACGGCAAGACAGGTTCTTCCGCAAGGCGAAGTCCGACGGCTATCGTGCCCGTTCGGCGTACAAACTGCTTCAGATCCAAGAGCGCTTCAAGCTGATCCGTCGGGGCGACGTGGTAGTGGATCTGGGCGCGGCGCCAGGCTCCTGGACGCAGGTCGCCGTCGAACTCGTCGGCCCGAAAGGTCGCGTGGTGGCGCTTGATCTGCAGGAGATGACGCCGGTCCCGGGTGCCGTGATTCTGCGGGGTGACATGACCGATCTGGAAGTCCAGGATCGCGTGATTGAGGCTGTCGGCGGCAAAGCGGACGTCGTCCTCAGCGACGCCGCCCCGTCGACCACGGGCATTAAGCTGCGGGATCACGTGCTTTCCATGGAACTGGTGCGCGCCGCGCTGGTCGTCGCCGAGGAGATCCTGCGACCCGGCGGTCACTTCGTCGCCAAAGCGTTCCCCGGCGAGGATTTCGCAGGCGTGCTCCACGACGTCAAAATGGCGTTCCGTCACGTCAAGGTCGCCAAGCCCGAAGCCTCTCGAAAAGAGAGCTGGGAGCGCTTCGTCGTCGCCCGCACCTACAAAGCCTGAGCCTTTTGTCATTTCCCATCTGTCATTTTTAATTGAACCATGATTCCTGAAGAACTCCATCTTAAGAACTTCCTTTCCCACCACGAAACCCATCTCGACCTGCGCGGCGTGCAGCTGGCAAGTCTGGTGGGTGAGAACGGAGCGGGCAAGTCATCCCTCCTGGACGCCATCACCTGGGCGGCCTGGGGGCGGTCGCGCGCGTCCTACGGTCACGACGAGGATCTGATCTATCACGGCGAGCGCTGGCTGGAGGTCGAATTTGTCTTTCGTATGCCCTATCGAGGTGGCGGGGAACAGCGCTTCCGCATCCTGCGGCGACGCGAGCTCAAGGGCCGTCGCTCCACCACGTCCGTGCTCGACTTTCAATTGATGGGCGACGGCGGCTGGCAGTCGATCAACGGCAACACTATGCGTGAGACCCAGGCCCGCATTGATAAGCAGCTGGGGCTGGACTACGACACCTTTGTCAACTCCGCTTATCTGCGCCAGGGCAACGCCGACGAGTTCACTGTGCAGTCGCCCGCGCAGCGCAAGCGCGTCCTGGGCGCCATCCTGAGTCTGGAGCGCTGGGACACCTACCGCGAGCGCGTCAAGGACCGTCTCTCCCAGACCGAGGCCGAGAAAGAAGCCCTGGAACGCCGCCTGGCGGAGATCGAGGCTGAGCTGGCGCGCCGCTCGGAATACGAGGAGACGCTGGCGCGGGCCAAAGCCGAGGCGAAAGAGGCCGGGCGTCGGCTGCAGGAGCTTCAGGAACAGGTCAACGAGCTGACGCGCGTGCGCGAGCGGGCGCTGGGCATCCGGCGACAGATCGAGGAGCTGGAGCAGCGTATTGAGCAGGAGCAGGAGCGACTGCAGGTGCTGCAGGACGAGCAGCAGACGCACACAGAGCGCCTGGAGGCCTACCGGGCGCGCCTCGCGGCCGCAGATGAGATTGAGGCGCGCTACCGGCGCTATCGGGAGACGTTGGACGAGGAACGAGCCTGGAGCGAAAAGCTCAGTCAGGCGGCGCGGTTGCAGGAGAAGAAAGCGCGCCAGGAACAGGCCATCTCTCGGGCGGGCGACGCGCTCCGCGATAAACTGCGCGCTGAGGAGCAGACCGTGACGCAACTGGAGCGAGAAATCGCGGAAGCCCGCAGCCGGATCGAGCAGCAGATTGGCGATTTGCGGGGCCAGTTGCGCACGTTGAAGGAGCGCTTCCTCAGCGCCGAGCTCTCTGAGCAATTGACGGCGGCGACGGCGCGGCTGAGCGATATTGAGGCCCACGCCGAGGCGTTGGATGAAGCACGGACCGCGCTGCAGGCCGCCGATGTGGAGCGCAGCCGGCGCCGTGAGCGCAACCGCCAGCTCAAGGCGCTGATGGACGAGACCAAAGAGCGCCTGGACGCCCTCGCCGAGGCCGATGCCGTCTGTCCGCTGTGCCGTCAGCCGCTCTCGCCGGAGCACCAGATGCGGTTATTGGAGGAGCTGCAGACCGAGGGCCAGCAGATGGGCGATGAGTATCGTGCCAATCGCGCGCGGCTTCGGGCGCTGGATGAGCAAATCACGCAGCTGACAGCGCAAGTTAAGGGGCACGAGCGGGCGTTGCGGAAACGCACCCAGGTTGAACAAACCGTGGCCCGGCTTCGCCAGCAGCAGGAGCAGGCTGCCGACGCCTCGGAGCGTAGCGCGGAGCTGCGAGACCAGGTCGGAGTGCTTGAGGACCGGCTGGCGCGTCAGGCTTACGCCGAGGAAGCGCGAACCCGACTGGGTGAGGTGCAAGCCTGCGTGACGGAGCTTCAGCGACAGTTGGACGAACGGGCCTACGCGGCAGGCGCGCGCGCGGCACTGAAATCCGTGTTGGAGGAGCTGAAGGCGGTCGGCTACGATGCCGAGGTTCACGAGGCCGTCAAGGCTCGCGTCCGAGACCTCTCCGCCGCCGAGGAGGAGTACCGGGAACTGGAGAAGGCCCGCGTCGGCGTGCAAGGTGAGAAAGAAGCGCTGGAGCGGGTGGCGCGCGAGATCAAGGCTCAGCAGACGCGCATCGCCGAACTGGAGCAGCGCCGTGAGGAGCGTCAGGTCGAGCTGGACGCGCTCAAGCCGCGTCTCGACAAGGCGGATGAGCTGCTCAAAGCACTCAAGGCCGCACGCCAGCGCGAAGTTGAGGTCCGCCAGCGGGTGGGGGCCGCGCGTCAGACGTTGGCTGCGCTCGACACGCAGGAGGAACGCCGCGAACGGTACGTCAAGCAGCGCACGGAGTTGGCGGATCGCGTGGCTCTGCTCACCGAGTTGCGCGAAGCCTTCGGTGTCAACGGCATACCGGCCATGATCATCGAGCACACCCTGCCTGAGTTGGAGCGTGAGGCCAATCGCATCCTGGAGCAGCTCACCAGCGGGCGGATGCACGTGCGCTTCGAGACGCAGCGCGAGACCAAATCCGGCACCGTCCGCGAGACGCTGGACATCATTATCAGCGACGAGAAGGGCACGCGTCCCTACGAGAGCTTCTCCGGCGGCGAGCAGTTCCGCATCAACTTCGCCATCCGCGTGGCGCTCTCCCAACTGCTGGCGCAACGAGCCGGCGTGCGGTTGCGCTCCCTCTTCGTCGACGAGGGCTTCGGCTCGCTGGACGCCGACGGCCGGCGGCGGCTGGTCGAGGCCGTGAAGGCCGTACGGTCAGATTTTGACCTGGTGCTGGTCATCACCCACATCGAGGAGCTGCAAGACGCCTTCCCAACCCGCATCCAGGTGACCAAGACCGAGACCGGCTCCGAGGTCATGGTGGTGTAAACTCATTTTATGGGACACGGGCGAACACGGAATGACACGGCAAAGACAAAAACCGTGTGCGAAGCCCGTGTTTGTCCGTGTCCAGTACGGGTCTGTGACTGCGAGTGCACGGGCAATTTGTACCTACGGTAACGGTTGAGGGGACACGGGCGAACACGGAATAACATGGTAAAGACAAAAACCGTGAGCGAAGCCCGTGTTTGTCCGTGTCCCCTCAAATATAAGCGCAAGAGCATATCGTACCGGAGGCGAGGAGGTGGTAAAGGACAATCAAAGACAGCAAAATAAAAAAACCGTGAGCGAAATCCGTGTTTGTCCGTGTCCCATACGGAAAGTCTACGATAACAAGCGCAAAGGTGGATTGTAGGAGTAGCACAACAGTCGCGAGACACGGGTAAATGCAAAAAACCGTGAGTGAAGTCCGTGTTTGTCCGTGTCCCAAAAAGGGGGAAGAGATGCTGGTTAAACATAAGGAACTGACGGGCAAGATTGTCAAAGGCTTTTACGCCGTGTATCACAAGTTGGGTTACGGTTTTCTGGAGAAGGTCTACGAAGGCGCCTTGGCCATCGAACTTCGTAAGAGAGAGTTGTCCCTAGTCCGGCAAGCACCGATCAAAGTTCATTATGCGGGCGTTGTGGTTGGCGAGTATTATGCTGATCTGCTGGTGGAAGATGCTGTGATTGTGGAACTTAAGGCTGTACGAGTGTTGACGAATCAACACGAAGCGCAGTTGTTGAATTATCTCAAGGCAACCCCGTATGAGGTAGGGTTGCTGTTCAATTTTGGTCCCAAACCCGAAATCGTACGGAAAGTCTACGATAACGAGCGCAAAGGTGGATTGCACTGGTGGCAGGGTCATTCTGGGACACGGGCGAACACGGAATAACACAGCAAAGACAAAAACCGTGTGCGAAGTCTGTGTTTATCCGTGTCCCGTACGGAAAGTCTACGATAACGAGCGCAAAGGTGGATTATACTGGTGGCAGGGTCATTCTGGGACACGGGCGAACACGGAATAACACGGCAAAGACAAAAACCGTGAGCGAAGCCCGTGTTTATCCGTGTCCCATACGGAAAGTCTACGATAACGAGCGCAAAGGTGGATTGCACTGGTGGCAGGGTCATTCTGGGACACGGGCGAACACGGAATAACACGGTAAAGACAAAAACC
>DAOTUH010000202.1:0-7808 GCA_034437255.1 Anaerolineae bacterium | reverse complement strand
GTCACGTCGTAGACCTCCACGGTCTGCAGGCCGACGTCGACAGGGTCAAAGCGGGCATTCAGAGAAAACTGGCGTGCTGCGTCCAAGGTCTCCGTCCAAAATGCGTCAAAATCCTCCGGTTCCTCGCGCGCCGGCGTGTACCGCTTCAGCGCGGGGAGCGGCATATCGAAATGAGCCATGGCAAACTCCTTTTGGGTACTGGTTGCTTGAAGCTGGTTGCTCGATGCTGCTCAGCAGAGCTCGTTGAGGAGATCGATGGCGGCCTCGGTGGCGATCTGGGCGCTCTGCGATGCGAAGCGGGCGGGATAGCGGTAGAAGTAGGAGAAGAGATCGACTTCGGGGCCGCCCCTGGCGTGCTCCGCAGCCGTAGGCAGGTAGCCGATGCAGTCGTCGGTGACGCTGGCGAAGAGCGCCTGGGACGTGGGCACAGCGGCTTTGATCGCCTGCCCGATCTCCGTGAAGGTCTCCGCGCCGAAAGTGACCAGGCTCACGTCGCCCAGCCGCACCGCGTTGACGTGCAGCGGCACGCTCCAGACGCCGTCCCGCGCCTCGACGCGCGAGCGCCAGGGGTAACGCCGCCAGAGCAGCAGATCGACGAGGGGTGCCAGGAACTGCGGCAGGTCCGCGTAGTCAGCCAGTACGCGGCGATAGGTGCGCGGTGGACGAGCCGTGGTCGCCGGGGCCTCCAGCGGCAGCCAGACCTCGCGGTGCTGCCAGCGCAACGGCGCGCCATCTAGCGCGGCGAGATCCGCGTCGCAGGCGCCGATGACGGCGTCCGCCACCCGTCCGCCCAACGCCGCCACCGCCTCCCAGGGATCGTCGTCCGTGCCCAGCGAGTTCTCCACCGGGTTGACGTCCGCCGTCGCGCCCTGCAGGAAGAGCACCTGCCCGCCGCGCGCCGCTTCCACCCGCGCACGCATCGCGCCGATCCAATCCGCCGAGACCTGGCGGTTCTCCGGGCCCAGCACGGTGCCGTGACAGGCCAGGTTGACGAGAGTC
The DNA here is from genome assembly GCA_034437255.1 of Anaerolineae bacterium. Lineage (GTDB taxonomy): Bacteria > Chloroflexota > Anaerolineae > B4-G1 > SLSP01 > G713. The sequence continues at coordinate 6,809 of DAOTUH010000202.1, read as the reverse complement.
GCCAGCGGTCCGCCATCCACGGCAGCGATGCGCAGGACGTTCACGGTGCGATCCACGGGACCGGCGGGGTTGACGCCGATATCGAGGCTGCCGTCGGCCTGCCGCTCGCGCCGGTTGACGGCGATATCGACGGTAGTCTGCCCGCCGCGCAGCGTTACGGGCACCGTCGCAGCGGCTGCCCGGCCGACTGCGTGCGCGATGGCAGCGACGAGCCGCTTCACGTAGGCGCGCCGCCTCGGGTTCGACCGCCAATCAGCGTAGGTGATGGGGCCGGCGTGCGTGTGCGAGCAGCTGATGATGACGGCGATGTCGTCGCCGACGGCCCGCTGCACGCGCGCCACCACGTGCGCGTTGATGCAGAGCAGATCGCAGGCGATGAGCGCCAGGCGCCGTTCACCCTGCTCCAGCACCAGCGCCGTCGCCGTCAGCGGGTCGTGGACGCCGACGTTGCCCTGGGTCCGGTCGCCGTAGCCGATGAGGTAGAGGCCGCGCGGCGGCGAGATCACCTCGCGGGCGACGCCGCCGCGCAGCGCGTCAATTGAGGATGGGCGCGTCATCTCACGCCTCCGGCAGATCGAGGTTGCGGCGCGTCTCGGCAGGCGTATCGCCCAGGCGGTACGAGCGAAAGATCAGCGCGCCGATGAGAGAGGCGCCGCCGATCACCAGGAACGCGACTCGGACGCCCAGCGGATTCGCCGACGTGTAGCCGAAGTTTTCCAGCAGCAGCGGCAGGATCAGCGAGCCTACCGAAATCCCCAGCCCATTGGCGAAGCTGAAGGTCCCGTAGTAGATGGCCTCGCGACGCGTGCCGGTGAGCATCTGGTCATAATCGACGACGTTACCCATCAGCGCGTAGCTAATGATAAAGTAGCCGCCCAGCATCACGGCGTAGGGCAGCATCAGGACGATGCCCTGCACCAACGGCGGCACCCCGGGCACCTGCCCGGCGAAGAAGACGAGCGCTGCAGCAAAGCCCATGCCCACCATGGCAGCGAGCATCAGCGCGCGCTGCGTGTGGCGCCTGTCCCAGCGCGCCCAGAGGAGACCAGCGACGCCCATGACGACGATAAGCACGCCCTGGAAGATGCCCACGTCGCCCTCGGAGCGGCCCAAGACCAGCGTGACGAAATAGGGCAAATTCGCCAGGAACATCTGGTAGGCCAGGTGCACGAAGAGCGTGGCGGCGAAGACGATGAGGAACTGCCGGTTCTGCAGCGTGCTCCGCACCCCTTCGACGGCGCCCAGGGGCTTGCCGGGCACGTGCTCCCACTCCCGCAGGCCCAGCAGCGCCAGCCAGATGGTGAGGGCGCCGACGACGGCGACGACCGCGCCCATGGCAACCGGCCCGATGGAGTCGAAGAGCGGCGCTGCTGCCAGCGAACCGATAAGCACGCCGATAAGACCCAGGAGATTCTTCCAGTAGCTCAGTCGCACGCGCTGGTGGGAATCGGGCGCGATTTCCGCCATTGAGGCGTCGTAGGGGATGCCGACGAGGCTGAAGGCGGTGAAGTAGCCCACGGTGATCAGCGTGAAATAGACCGCCGTCAGCGTGGTGCCCGCGCCCTCAGGCGGCGTCCAGATCAGCACCAGCAGCAGCGCAGCCAGCGGCGCGCCGAAGATGAGGAAGGGCCGCCGTCGCCCCCAGCGTGAGCGCAGCGTATCACTCCAATGGCCGATGAAGGGATCGATGACGGCGTCCCAGATGCTGCCGACGGTGAGCAGCACACCGACCAGCGCAGCGGGCAGATAGCGCACGCGGCCTGCGTCGGGCGGCGGCGCGTAGAAATAGAGGATCCACGTGCTCACGGTGATGCTCATGATGTTGAGGCCGGCCGAGGCAGCGCTGTAGAGCCAGATCCGCCCAAGAGGAAGTCGTTCCTGTTCGTCCATGATGCCCACTCCTTGAGGATAGGTGATGTTCGGTTGTACAGAGGCATTTTAATGAAAGCAGATCGAAAGTCAAAAGGAAGACTAGCCACCTATCACTGATTGTCAAAACCATCCTCTTCTCCGTCATTCTGAGCGGAGTGCCGATTTTTGGCACGGAAGCCTGCCCTGAACATGGCCGAAGGGTCGAGGAATCTTCCCCGCTCGATGGCAACTCCAAGTCGCAGAGGGGAGATTCCTCGATTCGCTCCCGGCAAACTACGCCGCTCGCTCACTCGGAATGACGTGACTAGGGGGTTGAGTTGGTTTCATAAACAGTCCTCATAAAAGTGATAGGTAACCAGGATACAAGACAAGGGATGTCTTGATGTAAGCGATGCTGGGGCGCGGTGGTGACACCGGCCCCGGCTTTTAAGTCACGCCAGGCCCAGTTGCGCCTGCACGTCGGCGATGGCCTGGCGGTTGTTCTGGTAGAGGACGGCGCGCATGCCGACGTCGCGGGCCGCCTTGACGTTGACGCGCATGTCGTCGAGGAAGACGGCCTCGACGGGCTCGACGCCGACGCGCTCCAACGCCAGATGGTAGATGCGCGGATCGGGCTTCGCCAGGCCCACCTCCGCCGAGATAATCATGGTCTCAAAGACCTCATCCAAACCGAACACGTCCGTGAAGACCTCACGGGCGTTATCCCAGGCGTTGCTGAGCATCGCCAGTTTGTAGTGCGGCTCCAAGCGACGCGCAAACGCCAACAACTCCTCGTTAAGCCGGTCGCCCTGGAAGAAATCCGTTTGCAGCGCCTGCGCCTGTTCCGCATCCAGTCCCAGCATCTCGCCGACGCCGCGCCACATCTCATCGACGGAAACCTCTCCGATCATGGCCCGGACCATCAAGTCCGATTCATAGATCTGCGCCTCCATAGCCACAGGATCCAGACCCAAACGCTCCGCCCAACGATGGCGCGCCGTCTCATCCACGGTGGTAAGCAAGACACCGCCAAAATCAAAAAGAATTGCTCTCGGCAACACACCCATTTGTCTGACCTCTCCTTTTTGGATTTGCCACTCTCACGAATCGTTATATCCTTATTTTATAGGCCACATCATACAGTTGCAGGAGGTTAACCATGGCCCTGGAAGATAAGGAACTCCCCACTGATTTTACCATTGATGAAGCAGTAGCCAATGCGATTCGCGACCACTTGCAGGACGGAAAGTTGCCCTGTGCGGCGGCCTTCAAGATTGCCAGAGACCACGACATCGCCCCGCTCCAGGTAGGCAAGACGGCGGACGCGCTTGAGATTCACCTGACGCGCTGCCAGCTGGGGCTCTTCGGATACCCCAGCCATGCTAAAGGATGGGACACCCCGGACTTCGCGGCGCTCACACCGCCCGAGGGCCTGGAAGCGGCCATTCGCAGCGAGGTAGACGACGAGGGCAACGTCGGATGCGTCACGCTCTGGAATCTGAGTGCGCAATTCGAGATCCCCCGCCTCTACATCGGCTGGTTCACGGACCAGCTAGGCATCCAGATTTCGCCCTGTCAGCTGGGCGCGTTCTGACCGGCTGTTCTAGCGAACCGGTTTTCACTCCGCGAAGGAGGGAAAAGATACTGCCGGGTATTCATTCATCTGTCACTGAACCTATCAACCGTTTATCTAACACAAAATAAGGAGGTTGCTTCGATGTCTGTTGAGAAAGTCAAACCTGTTCCCTCTGATCTAGAGATCGCGAAATCAGCGGAACTGCAGCCCATCAAGGAGATTGCCGCGTCGATGGGCCTGACCGAGGATGATTTGGAGCTATACGGCAATTATAAGGCCAAGGTGCACCTGGACGTGCTGAAACGCTTCAAGGATACGCCCAATGCCAAGTACATCGACGTCACCGCCATCACGCCGACGCCGTTGGGCGAGGGCAAGACCACGACGACCGTCGGCCTGACGGAGGCACTAGGGCACCTGGGCAAGAAGGCGCTCTGCGCCATCCGCCAGCCTTCGATGGGGCCGACCTTTGGCATCAAGGGCGGCGCAGCGGGCGGCGGCTACAGCCAGGTCGTGCCGATGGATGACTTCAACCTGCACTTCACCGGCGACATTCACGCCATCAGCGTGACGCACAACCTCGCCGCCGCCGCCATCGACGCGCGGATCTACCACGAGAACCGCTGGAGCGATTCCTTCTTCGAGAAGAAGGGCATGCGCAAGCTGCACATCGATCCGTATTCTGTCACCTGGAACCGCGTGGTGGACGTGAACGACCGCGCGCTGCGCAACATCATCGTGGGCATGGGCAGCATTGCCGACGGTCCGCTGCGCCAGACCGGCTACGACATCACCGTGGCCAGCGAGTTGATGGCGATCCTGGCGCTGACCACGGGCGTGGAGGACATGCGCGAGCGCATCGGGCGCATCGTCATCGGTACCAACGACAAGGTACACAACCCTGATCCTATCACGACCGAGGATCTGCAGGTCGCGGGCGCCATGGCTGTCCTGATGAAAGATACCGTAATGCCCAATCTGGTGCAGACGCTTGAGGAACAGCCGGCCTTCGTGCATGCCGGGCCCTTCGCCAACATCGCCCACGGCAACTCCTCCGTGCTGGCCGACATGGTAGGCGCCAAACTGGCGGACTACGTCGTCACCGAGTCGGGCTTCGGCGCCGATATTGGCATGGAGAAGTTCTTCCACATCAAGTGCCGCGCCTCGGGCTTGATCCCCGACGCCGTCGTTATGGTCGCCACGGTGCGCGCGCTGAAGATGCACGGCGGCGGCCCGCGCGTGATCCCCGGCCGTGACCTGGACAAGGCCTACACGGAAGAAAACCTGGAGCTGCTGCGCAAAGGCGTGGAGAACCTCGAGCATCACATCAAGGTCGCCCGCAAGTTCGGCATCCCGGTGGTCGTTGCGATCAACGCTTTCACCACCGACACCGAGGCCGAATGGGACGTGATCCGCGAGGCCTCGCTGGAGGCCGGCGCCTTCGACGCCGTGGTCACCAAGCACTGGGCCGAGGGCGGCGCGGGCGGCGCGGCGTTGGCCGAAGCCGTCATCGAGGCGACGGAGGAGCCCTCCGATTTTCACTACCTCTACGACGTCGAGCAGTCCATCAAGGAGAAGATCGAGATCCTGGCGCGAGAGGTCTACAACGCCGACGGCGTGGATTACAGCCCGGAGGCCGAAAAGAAGATCAAGTTGTACAACGAGCAGGGCTACGACGAGATGCCCATCTGCATGGCCAAGACGCACCTCTCCCTCAGCCATGAATCCAAATGGAAGGGCGTGCCCAGCGGCTACACCTTCCCCATCCGCGACCTGCGCGCCAGCGTCGGCGCCGGATTCATCTATCCGCTGGCCGGCGAAGTACGGACCATGCCCGGTCTGCCCAGCAGCCCCTCGTTTATGGACATTGACCTGGTGGATGGGGAGATTGTGGGGCTCTCTTAGCAAACAACGTTCCAACGTTGGAACGTTCCAACGTTGGAACGTTTCGATATAACCACTTTTTCAGACGCTTAATCCGTTCCATCCGTTCAATCCGTTGATCATTTTTTTAAGGAGGTTACATGACCGCAAAACGTATCGACGGCAAGGGCATTGCCAAGAGCATTCAGCAGGAGTTGACCGAGGAAGTGGCGCAGTTGAAGGAAAAGCACGGACTCGTGCCGGGACTGGCGACGGTGCTGGTGGGCGACAATCCGGCCTCGAGGACGTACGTGCGTATGAAGCAGAAGCGCTGCAAGGAGGTAGGCATCCACTCCGTGGGCCATACGCTCTCGAAGGACGCCAGCCAGGAGGAAGTGGAAGGTCTCGTCAGCGAGTTGAACGCCAATCCCAAGATCCACGGCATTCTTGTGCAGCTGCCGCTGCCCTCACACCTGGACGAGGAAGCCGTGCTGGGCGCCATCAGCATCGAGAAGGATGTGGACGGCTTCCACCCCATCAACATTGGGCGCCTTTCCATGAAGGGCCGCGAACCGCTCTTCACCCCGTGCACGCCCACGGGCATCATCGAGCTCATCGACCGGACGGGCGTGGAGATCGAAGGCAAGGAAGCCGTGATCTTAGGGCGAAGCAACATCGTGGGCCTGCCCGTCTCCATGCTGCTGCTACACCGCAACGCCACCATCACCATCTGCCACTCCCGCACCAAGGACCTGGCCGAGGTGACGAAGCGCGCCGACATCCTGATTGCCGCCGTCGGGCGCGCCGAGATGGTCAAGAAGGACTGGGTAAAGCCCGGCGCCGTGGTCATCGACGTGGGCATCAACCGCGTGGACGACGAGTCGCGCAAACGCGGCTACCGCCTGGTAGGCGACGTGGACTTCGACGAGGTCAAAGAGGTAGCGGGCCACCTCACGCCGGTGCCCGGCGGCGTCGGCCCGATGACCATCGCCATGCTGCTTCAGAATACCGTGCACGGCGCGAAGCGGGCGGCTGGCCTGCTGTAGACTATCAGATCAGATAACCAGAGACTGCGCAGTGCGTGCGCACGCACTGCGCAGTCTGTTTGTCCCGGGTGGCATCTTTTGTTGCTCGGGCCGGTGTCCCCACCGTGCCCGCACATGGCCCGGTCCCTGGCAAGCGACGCAGGTGCTGCGGGAGACCTCTTTTGTTGCTCGGGCCGGTGTCCCCACCGTGCCCGCACGTGGCCCGGCCCCTGGCAAGCGACGCAGGTGCTGCAGGAGACTCTTTTGTTGCTCGGGCCGGTGTCCCCACCGTGCCCGCACGTGGCCCGGTCCCTGGCAAGCGACGCAGGTGCTGCGGAAGCCCTCTTTTGTTGCTCGGGCCGGTGTCCCCACCGTGCCCGCACGTGGCCCGGTCCCTGGCAAGCGACGCAGTTGCTGCAGGAGACCTCTTTTGTTGCTCGGGCCGGTGTCCCCACCGTGCCCGCGCGTGGCCCGGCCCCTGGCAAGCGACGCAG
>DAOTUH010000201.1:0-7573 GCA_034437255.1 Anaerolineae bacterium | reverse complement strand
TTAAGTCCGTTGAATCCGTTTAATTCGTTGACTTTCTGAAGGAGCATGCCCTTTGACTCAGGTGTTTCATCCGCGCACCGGCTATTCGGAGCAGACCTTCGGAGACCTTCACCTGGACGGCGAACGGCTCGTCGAGAGTGAGTGCTACGACTGCACCTTCACGGGCTGTTCCTTCGTGGAGGCGACGTTGAAGCGCTGCCGGTTCGTCCACTGTACGTTTCGTGATTGTGATCTGAGCCTCGTCCAAGTGCCGGACAGCGTCTTTGCTGCTGCCCGCTTCGAGGCGTGCCGGCTGATCGGCATCGACTGGACGCAGGCCAACTGGTCCGCCACGCGCCTGGGCGAGCCGCTGCGCTTCGTCGATTGTGACCTCCATCATAGCACCTTCATCGGTCTGGCGCTGCGGCGACTCCAGCTCGAGGACTGCCGCGCCGTGGACGTCGACTTCCGCGAGGCTGATCTGACGCGCGCCACGTTCGCGGGCACCGACCTCGCCGAGAGTCTCTTTCTGCACACCGACCTCACCCGCGCGGACCTGAGCCGGGCGCGGAACTATCACGTCTCGCCCAGCGCTAACACGCTGACTAAGGCCAGGTTCTCGTTGCCGGAGGCGCTCTCACTCCTGTACAGCATGGATATTGAGCTGACCAAGGAGGCGTAAGCCGTCGTTAGTTGTCCTAATGCAAGATAGCTGTGGCCGGTGTCCACCAGCAATTTCATTGCTTGCCAGGGTCCGAGCCACAGCGCAGGCATTGAGCCGCTGGCCCATGGAGACACCGGCTCGAGCGCCGACTTTAGCCTTCTGGAGGAACGTAACGGCGCTTGACGTCAATGCTCCGTTCTGCCTAGGGCGCTTTTGCGGTATACTGAGGGATAGTGTCAATCAAGGTTAGCGCGCTACGGGAACTATGTCCATGCCCTCACCCAACATCGGTCGTCTGAACGAGCAGCCACTCCACGCTGCGCTGAAAGCGTGGTATGCGCGTCCTGGCGATCAGATGGAGGTGCCGGTCGATGGCTTTGTCATTGACCTGGTGCAGGGTGATCTTCTCATCGAGATCCAGACGGGCAGTTTCGCTTCCATCAAGCGGAAACTTCGCACCCTGGTCAGAGCGCACCCGGTGCGTCTGGTCTACCCCATTCCTTATGAGAAGTGGCTGCTCAAATTACCAAAGGAAGAGGGCGGCGTGACCAAGCGGCGCAAATCGCCCAAACGCGGCGCGGTGGAGGAGGTCTTTGCGGAGCTGGTCAGTTTCCCGCGCCTGCTGGCGGAGCCGGGCTTCTCGCTCGACGTGCTGTTGACGCAGGAGGAAGAGGTCCGCCGCTACGTGGGCCCGCACGCCTGGCGCTTGCACGGCTGGGTCGTCGAGGAGCGGCGTTTACTGGACGTTGTAGCGCGTCACCGGTTCAACAGTCCGGCGGATCTGGGGGCGCTGCTGCCGCCCGATCTTCCGTCGCCTTTCACCACGGCGGATCTGGCCGAGGCGCTGGACCAATCGCGCCGGCTGGCGCAGCAGATGGCCTACTGTCTGCGTAAGGTGGGCGTCATCACGAAGGTTGGGAGGCGCGGGCGGTCGATTTTGTACATTGCGTAGGGTGGGTTGTGCGCGTGAAAATTTTTGTCAACGGATTGAACGGATTTAGCGGATCAAGTACATAACCATCCGTTCAATCCGTTGATGGTTCATCTAAACCGGAGCTGCGCTCTCCCCGATGAAGTCAACCTTAAGCTCTACGAAATGGAGCCGGAAGACATTCATCTGACGTGCACGATCTCGCAGGTAGAAGGTGAGGCGGCAGTATGACACCGTTCTCGAAGATGGAACCAGACGTAGCGAAGGGTGTCCGGCGCTGGCTGCGCGGCGGTATCATCGGCGTCGCTATGGTCGGCGTGATGCTCTTCGCCTCGGCCGGGACCCTGGCGTGGCCTATGGGATGGGGCATCGTCGCCGTCTACGCGCTCTGGCAGGTGACCATGGGCCTGATTCTCTGGCCGACGCACCCGGAGCTGCTGGCCGAGCGCGCGCAGCGCGTGCGTGACGCCGAATCGTGGGACATGGCGCTGCTCAGCATCGCCGGGATCGCGCAACTGGCCAAGTACATCGTGGCAGGCCTGGACTACCGCTACGGCTGGTCGGCGGGCATCTCCATGACGGCGCAGATCCTGGCCCTTGTCGGCTGTGCGCTGAGCTACGCGCTGATGAACTGGGCGGTGGCGTCGAATGCCTACTTTACCAAAGTCGTGCGCGTCCAGCGGGATCGCGGGCATACTGTCGCTACGGGCGGCCCCTATCGCTACGTGCGCCATCCCGGCTACGTGGGCACCATTCTCTTCGAGTTGCTCTCGCCCATCGCGCTGGGTTCCTGGTGGACGCTGATTGCTGGCATGCTGGGCGCGGCGGTCATGGTCGTCCGTACGGCGAAGGAGGATCGTCTGCTGCAGGAGCAATTGGATGGCTACGCGGCGTATGCGCGCGGCGTCCGCTATCGGCTGGTGCCGGGACTCTGGTAGCGTTTTCATGTCACCAGGTATCAATCACGTCATTTCGACTGAGTGAAAGGGAGTGTAGCGACCGGAACGAATGGAGAAATCTTATTGAGGCTTTCTCAATAGTCGTCGGTCTTTTTTAAAGCGAGAGGGGGAGATCCCTCGACTTGCTTCAGCCGCTGCGCTGCTTCGCTAGCTCGGGATGACGATGAGAGTTATGTCTTCCATGATCAAACAAGTTCGATATATCTATCTTAACTTAGTTAGGAGGCTTTTTCAGTGAGCAACACAAAGGAATTCAGAAACAGATTCTTCTCCCGCAGTCCCCGCTTCGACTATCTGCCTGATGAGGACAAGTACCTTCTTGCCCTCGAAGAGCCTAAGTACACGTTCAACGTCATCGGCACAGGCGCTAACGGTCAGGAGCATATCCGCATCACCCATCTGGAAGGGCGGGCCGGCGTGCACGGTATCTACGATCCCAACCCACGCAGCATCGAGCGGGCCAAGGTGGCGCACGAGAAATTCTCGGATGACGAGCTGGTCATCTACGACACGCTGGAGGCGGCTTGTGAGGATCCCGAGGTCGATGGCCTGATCATCTCTACGCCCAATTACACGCACATCGACGTGATCCGCGTGGCGGCGAAATCCGGCAAGCACATCCTGCTGGAGAAACCCATGGCGACGACGCTCCCGGATGCCTACGAGATCATGCGGATGGCTCAGGAGTACGAGGCCGTTCTACAGATCGGGCTGCAGTACCGCTACAAGGCCATGTACCATGAGGCGATCCACGAGGCGCTGGAGCGTAATACAGTAGGCGACATCAAGATCATCAGCATTTTGAAGCACCGCATCCCCTTCCTCGATAAGGTCAACCAGTGGAATAAGTTCTCCAAGTACTCCGGTGGCACGCTGGTGGAAAAGTGCTGCCATTACTTCGATATGCTCAACCTCTTTGCGGGTGCGCGCCCCGTCAGCGTCTACGCCACGGGCAGCACGGCCGTCAACTTCGTCGATTTCGAGTACGAGGGCGAGAAATCCGACATCCTCGACAACGCCTTCGTACTTATTAATTACGAGAACGGCGTTAGAGCGCGCTTCGATCTCTGCATGTTCTCGCCGATGTTCTACGAAGAGCTGATCGTCTGCGGCGATGAGGGCCGGCTGAGATCTTACCATAACACGGACTTCCTACCGGTGCCGCGTGCCCATACGCACCTGGAAATCGTGCAGGGTGACAGACGTCCTTCGCGCATCAGTACGCCTTGCTACCCGACTTACATTGAGGAGAGCGGGCACAACGGCGCGACTTTCTACGAGCAGCTGAACTTCGTGGACAATATCGAGGGCAAGGAGACCAACACTGCCACGGCGGAGGAGGGCTTCTGGTCCATCGTCGTTGGCGTCGCCGCGGAGGTATCCGTTGCGACGGGCGAGATCGTCATGATCGACGATCTGCTCGCTGAGCACGAGATCGATATGTAAGCGCAAGAGTAGAGGCCGAGAGGTTTATTCCTCTCTCGGCCTCTGCTCTCTGCTCAAATTCCCAGCCAGCGATGGGCTTGCTCGACGTCCGTGAAGACGCGGACGGTGAGTCCCCGATTTTGGCCCACCGTCTCCCAGAACTTGCCGTCTACGAAGTTATCGGGGCTACAGACGATGGCGATTTTGACGAGAGAAGACACAGCACCCGCGTAATACTTTGCCAATTCATACGTGTCGATAGTGCTCAAATTGTAATCAAGCTTGCGCTCGTCGGTTAAAACGTGTGTGCATTGGTGCTCGCGACACGCCTCGATGACGGCTTGACCGTACGCCATCACGTCTTTCAAGCTTTCATCGAAGCCCCACGTCGTCACGTGGATGATTCGGTCTTCTACCTCAATCTTATAATGGATGGCCAAATCAAGTCTCCTATGTAACTAACCTCAAACGCGATTGTTTTCATTATAGGATGTGAAGGGTTATGTGTCAACAAAGTGTGTGTTTCAAGCGCGTTGGGGCACGGTCAGGGGGGCGACCTCCCGCTTGGCTGGTCAGCCGCGTTTCCTATCGTTGTGCAGATCACAGGCCTGGGCGTGGCTGCGCTCAGCTATGCGCTGGGAGATTGGGCCATGGCGGTCAACCAGCATTTCTACGGGTTCGTGCGGATCAACGAAGAGGGCCACGCAGTGGTGACCGGCGGTCCCTATCAGATCGTTCGGCATCCCGGATACGCGGGTGGCGTCCTCTTTGCGTTGGCTGTTCCACTCTGGTTGGATTCACTCTGGGCCTTTATCCCCTCTGGCCTGACCATCGCCGCTCTCTTCGTCCGCACGGCCCTGGAGGATCGGATGCTGCGCGAGGAATTGGACGGCTACGAGACCTATGCCCGGCATGTGCCGTACCGATTGATACCCGGACTATATTAGGTCAGCGTAGGTGCGTTGCACCTTATACCGTAAATTCAAATCTGTGTAATCTGTGAAAATCTGTGGATAGATATCCGGCTTTCCCCAACTCTACCTACGCCCGATGGCAAACGTAACTGGAAACCGCTTCTCTGCACTCTCTTGCCTCCTGTACTCTATTTATTGAGGTATACGTTTGTGTCCCGGTCGCAGGGGCGATCCCCCGGATCGCCCCTGCTTGAAATGTTACCTGGGATATCTCCCCATCAAACATCACTCAGTGACGTAGGATCAGCGGCAGATACACGTAAGTGTCTCCTACCGTGCGGAAACGCCACGTCGATCCGACCGTCGTGCTGATGCCATCGGTGACATTGATAGACCAGTAGTAGTTCGTCTCCTCAGCCAGCGGGCCCGGATCGTAGACCGTGCTGGTAAGGTTCTTGCTGGCGACCGGCGGTGGGTTGCGGGTGCCAAAGTAGACGTCATAGGCCAGGGCGTCTCTATCAGGGTCGCTGCCTTCCCAACTGAGTACCGAGTCAACAGGAATATCAATGGCGCGGTTGGCGGGATAGGGCAGATAGGCTGCGTAAGGTGCCTGGTTGGGCGAGGCGGCGGTGAAAGACCAGGTCGGGCCGGCGACGGTATTCAGGCCATCGGTGACGGTGATGGCCCAATAGTACCTGACGTCCGCTTTGAGTGTACGCGGGTTGTAGCGGGCGGTGTCGAGGCCGGTAGCCACCACCGGCGGGGGGGTGCGGGTCCCCAGCGCGATAGTGTAGGATATTGGATCTCTGTCCGGATCGCTGCTGCGCCAGGTGAGCACCTGGTCGGTGGCTACGTCGGTAGCGCGGTCATCGGGCGTGGGGTTGTAGGGCGTGTACGGTGGCTGGTTGGCCGGGACGGTGGTGAACGACCAGGTTGGGCCGGTGGTCGTGCTCTCCCCGTCGCTGGCGCGGATAGCCCAGAGGTATCGCGCCCCGGCCTTGAGTGTAGAAGGCGTATAGCTGGGCGTCTTCAGGCCTGTCGCTACCACGGGCAGGGGCAGTCGGGTTCCCAGGCCGACACTGTAGGTCACAGTGTCACCATCTGGGTCACCGCCTTGCCAGATCAACACCGGGTCCAGAGGTACATCGCCAGCGCCATCAGCGGGACTGGGCTTGTAAGGCGTGTAGGGGGGATAGTTTGCCGGGGCGGTCCTGAAGGACCAGACGGGCCCCACGGTCGTGCTCATCCCATCTGTGGCGGTGATGCGCCAGAAGTAGGTGGTGCCCGCGGCGAGCGTCGGCGGGTTGTAGCGGTTGGTGGAGAGGTCTGTAGCCACCACCGGCGGCGGGTCGTTGGTCCCCAGCGCGACGGTGTAGGTCACCGGGTCTCTATCCGGGTCGTCACTCTGCCAGACGAGTCTCTTGTCGGTGGGCACGTCGCTGAGGCCGTCGCTGGGATTGGGCTTGTAGGGCGTCTCAGGCGCGCGGTTGGGCGCGGCGGTGAGGGCGGTGTCGAAGGACCAGATCGAGCCCACCGTGGAACTCAGCCCGTCGCTGACGGTGATGCGCCAGTAGTAGGTCGTGTCTGTGTCGAGCTGACCGGGGTTGTAAGTGGTGAGGGTCTCGCCGGAGGCCACCACCGGCGGAGGGCTGCTGGTTCCGAAGGCGACGTCGTAATACAGTGGCTGACCGTCGGGATCGCTGCCCTGCCAGCTGAGCACCTGGTCGGTGGGCACGTCGATGGCGCTGTGAGCGGGGTTGGGATTGAAGGGGGCGTCGGGAACCTGATTGGGCGGGGGTAGGAGGGTGAAGGTGATAGGGTTCGAAAGCCCGCCCCCCGGCTCCGGATTGCGCACGGAGACCGGGACGTAGCGCTCCGTAGCGAGATCGGGCGCGTCGACGGAGAACATCAAGAAGGTGCTGCCGATCACAGAGGTCGTCATCGGTTCGCCGTTCCACAGCGCCACGGCACCGTCGTCGAAGTCCTGACCCGAGACGCTGATAATGGCGCTGCTGCCACCTGCCACGCCCTCGTCAGGGATGAGCGAGGTGACCTCGGGCACCGGGTTTTTGATGAAGAATGTCAGGGCGTTGGAGGGAATGGACTCCGACCCCGGGTTTTGAACACGTACCTCAGCCGTGCCGTCCTGTTTGACGTCGTTCGCTTCGACCGTGAAGAGCAAGAAGGAGTCGTCGATCACGGAGGTCGTTCTGGGCGCGCCATTCCACACTGCTACAGCGCCCGTCTCAAAATTATCGCCCTCGATGCCCACGACAACGCCGTTGCCATCCTCCTGTGCTTCGTTGGGGGTCAGGGCAGCGATCTGTGGCCATTCCCCCAGGACGGTTGCCGCCCAGGTATCTGGATAGATGGTGTTGGCGCCGTAAGGCCAGCTATAATGGCTGCCGCCCGCTTGCGGCACCCAGACGTGCAGCAGTTCCAACCCAACCGCGTGCCCCCACCCACCGAGTACGCTGGCGTCGATGCGCAGTTCGGCGTTCCAGACGTTGTCGTTGGCGCTGATCCGGGTCAATAGGCCGTCGGGGCCGGCGCTTGCGCCCCAGGTGGGGCCGGCCCACGTGGTGGGCGTGCCGTTCTCCTGCACGAAGAACCAGTAGTCGTCGGCCTGAGGAGCGCTCTCCCCACTGTGATTGGCGTCGATCACCAGGCCGGCCGAGTTCATGGGCGCGTTCATCATGGA
>DAOTUH010000200.1:0-3215 GCA_034437255.1 Anaerolineae bacterium | reverse complement strand
GAGGACGTCGTGGCGGGCATCCGCACACCGCACCGCATCAGCCTGGCAGGCTCCCGCGAGTGGGCCGAGGATCGGGGCATTCCTGAGAAAGAGCGGGCTGAGAAATACGCCAGCCTGGAAGAGATGATGCCCGAGGTCTACGAAGAATTCCTCGAAATCGTTGATATGCTGGAACGTTACTACGAGAATATGCAAGATATGGAATTCACGATCCAAGATGGTAATCTGTGGATGCTCCAGACCCGCACGGGTAAGCGCACCGGTCGGGCCCACGTCAAGATCGCCGTGGACCTCTGCAACGAGGGCGTGATTGATAAGGAGACCGCCGTCATGCGCGTCGAGCCTGAACACGTCGAGTTGTTGCTGCGTCCCAGCTTTGATCCCGAGGCCGAGAAGGAACTGGTAGCACGCGGTTTGAACGCTTCTCCCGGTGCCGCCGTCGGCATCGCCGTCTTCGACGCGGATCGCGCGCAGGAGAAAGCTGATGAGGGGGAGGACGTTATCCTGGTGCGCCCCGAGACCGTCCCCGACGAGGTACCCGGCATGCTGGCTTCGCAAGGCGTGCTGACCCAGAAGGGCGGCGCGACCTCGCATGCCGCCGTCGTCGCGCGTGGCAGCAACCTGCCCGCCGTCGTAGGCTGTGAGGTCATCAGCGTGGATACCAACAAACGCCGTTTCACCGTGGGCGACACCGTGGTCGAGGAAGGCGACACCATTTCCATCGACGGCTTCAATGGGGAAGTTTATCTAGGTACCGTTCCCATGATTGAGGCTCGATATCAGGATCAGGACGAGCTGATCATCCTGCTCGATTGGGCCGATGAGATTCGCGACCTGGGCGTGCGTGCTAACGCCGACCTGGGACCTGACGCGCGCAACGCCGTCCAGTTCGGTGCCGAGGGCGTCGGCCTGGCCCGCACTGAGCACATGTTCTTCGACGAGCGCGCCCGCGATGCAGTGGTACGTATGATTATCGCCAAGACCGACGAGGAGCGTGAGGCGGCGCTCAACGAGATGCTGCCCATCCAGGAGAAGGACTTCGAGGATCTGCTGGAAGCCATGGACGGCAAACCCGTCATCATGCGCCTGATCGATCCCCCGATGCACGAGTTCCTGCCTTCTCGCGAGGAGCTGATCGAAGAGGTCGCCACGCTGCGCTGTGAAGACCCCGACTCCGAGGAATTGGCCGAGAAAGAGAAGATGCTGGAGATCGTCAATGGTATGTGGGAGGTCAACCCCATGATGGGGCTGCGTGGCTGCCGGGCTGGCATCATGTACCAGGGCCTCACCGAGATGCAGACCCGCGCCTTCTTCCAGGCCGCCTGCCGCTGCGCCAAGCGGGGCATCGACGTGCACCCCGAGGTGATGATCCCGCTAGTTGGCCACGTCAACGAGCTGAAGCTGGAGCGGGGCAAGCTGGAAGAGGTCGCCGAGGACGTGATGGAAGAGGAGGGCATCGACGTGCCCGCCATCTTCGGCACCATGATTGAGGTGCCGCGCGCTGCGCTGACTTCCGGCGAGATCGCCGAACACGCCGACTTCTTTTCCTTTGGCACCAACGACCTGACGCAGATGACCTACGGCTACAGCCGCGACGACGCCGAGGGCAAGTTCCTGCTGCAGTACGTGGAGCAGGGTATCCTGCCCGCGAACCCCTTCCAGGTTCTGGATCAGAAAGGAGTGGGGCGGCTGGTGGAGCTCTCCGTCAAAGAGGGCAAAGCCGCGAACCCTGGCCTGGAAATCGGC
This sequence comes from Anaerolineae bacterium, assembly GCA_034437255.1. Classification (GTDB taxonomy): domain Bacteria; phylum Chloroflexota; class Anaerolineae; order B4-G1; family SLSP01; genus G713. Next base: position 1,469 of record DAOTUH010000200.1, on the reverse strand, counting down.
ATTTGTGGTGAGCACGGCGGTGAGCCGCGCTCCATCGACTTCTGCTACCGCGCCGGCCTGGATTACGTCAGCTGCTCGCCCTTCCGCGTCCCCGTGGCGCGTCTGGCGGCGGCGCGTGCCACCGTCAACAATCGCGAGTAGTCGCGTTACGTCGTTACGTTATGCTTTACGGCGCATCCTCTCACGAGGGTGCGCCGTTTTACTTTGTGTATCTCGTATTGCGTGCCTGTCCTGAGTCTGCCCTGAGCATGGTCGAAGGGCGGAGTCGAAGGATTGCGTATTTGGGTGCTACGCGATGCGGAATACGCAATACGAAATACGCAATACGGACCGTGGCTGCTGATGGCGCGGTCCCCGGCGCAGAATGTAGTCGTTGGGGGGGAGAGCGTAGGGGATGCAAACTCTTCTTGTGGATTTTGTTTTCGCATCTATAATCTCTACAATGTCGCTAGCACAACAAGGAGGGCACTATGTTGGAGAAATGGGTTTATCTTGCGCGCAATGGGAAGTCCGTGTTGACCGAGGAGTTGGGATATGAGCCCGAACTCCCAGAGATGAAGGAGTACTTTGGCGGGAAAGGTGCCGCTTTGATGGCTATGACCGCGTCGGGGGCGCCTGTGCCTCCGGCTTTTACCATCACCACCGAAGCATGTGTCGCGTATATGGAGACCGGTGAACTGCCTGATGGCTTGTGGGAACAGGTGCTTGCCGGTATGCAAGAGCTCGAGAAACAGACAGGCAGGACCTTCGGTGAGGGCCCCCTTCCTCTGTTGGTCTCGGTGCGCTCCGGCGCCCGCGAATCTATGCCGGGCATGATGGACACCGTCCTCAACCTGGGCCTCAACGACGAGACCCGCGCTGCCTTGGCTGAAGTCTGGGACGCCGAATGGTTCTCCTACGACGCCTACCGCCGTTTCATCACCATGTTCTCCGACATCGTCATGGGCTATAGCCGCACAAATTTTGAGGAGAAGCTGGAGGATCTTAAAAGAGAAGAGGGCGTCCAGGTAGATTCACAGATCAGCCTGGAGGGTATGAAAGGATTGGTTGCGGAGTACAAGCGCATGTACAGGGATAAGTTTGGCGAAGATCTTCCCGCTGATCCTTACAAGCAGTTAGAGCTTTCCATCAAGGCCGTCTTCGACTCTTGGAATGGTAAGCGCGCTATCGCTTACCGCGAGAGCAAAGGATTTTCTCATACCTGGGGCACCGCCGTTAACGTGCAGACCATGGTCTTCGGCAATCTGAACGACAACTCTGCCACGGGTGTGGCTTTCAGTCGCGACCCCTCAACCGGCGAGGATGCTCTCTACGGCGAGTTCTTGCCCAACGCGCAGGGTGAGGACGTCGTGGCGGGCATCCGCACACCGCACCGCATCAGCCTGGCAGGCTCCCGCGAGTGGGCCGAGGATCGGGGCATTCCTGAGAAAGAGCGGGCTGAGAAATACGCCAGCCTGGAAGAGATGATG
>DAOTUH010000199.1:0-2837 GCA_034437255.1 Anaerolineae bacterium | reverse complement strand
CGAAGGTCGTAGATCCAGGACGCATCCGTCCGGAGCGACTTTGCAGCCGTAGCACGTGGTTTTCGTAGACCTATGGTCTACTGACCATGGTAACCGCCGTGCAGCGGAAGTTAACATTGTCGAACTATGATCTCTACTATCATAACACATCCTAACGAGAACCAGGGCAAACGAAGCGGTTCTGGGGTGGCCCTGATGCATTAGGTGATCTACAGTTATGCTTGCCACCCACATCAACCCGTTTTCGTTTGCCTTGATCACGTCTAAGCACGTTCTGGGGCAGCGAGGACAGTTTCGGTAGCCGATCTGCTTCGAAATCCCAACCAGACTTTATTTGGCACCTAGCTTGTTCGGCTTATAATGGGTGGACCGTGGATCTGGTGCGAAATCGGATGTTTCAAGAAATAGGTCGGTATAGAGTCTGATCACCATTTAATCATATCAAACAACCGTTTAGGTTGTGAGCGTCCAGGTCGCATCTCAGAAGACTAAACAGATACCATATCAAACGACTCACAGGTGCTATGTCTGAATCCATCGAAGCATTACGTACCCGGCTGGATCAAGCCACCGAGGTGTACGAGACGATTGATACGCTCAATGCGCTCGCTTGGGAACTGCGTTACAGCGATCCACAAGAAGGGCAGGAACTTACCCAACAGGCCCTTGATCTAGCGTCAAACGTCGCGTATGCTCTGGGCATCGCGCGTAGCCGGCGCAATCGGGGATATTTCCTGCAGCAACAGAGCCGTTACGCCGAAGCGCTGTCGGAACTCCTGCCGGCGCTCGCGACGGCTGAGAAGGAAGGGGCGCTGGAGGATCAGACGCTCATCTTGTGGTCGCTGGGCACCGTCTACGAACGTCTCACCAATTATCCGGCCGCCGTTGAGGCCTTCTTCAATCTCAGTGAGCTCTGTACCGAGCTCGACGACCTATCCGGCAAAGCGCAGGCGCTCAACGGCCTGGGGGTGGTGTACGAGGGGTTAGACGAACTGGAGAAGGCCTTATCCGTCGTAGAGGAGGCGTTGGCCCTCTACGAAGAGCTCGGGATGCGGCGCGATATGGGCAAGGCGCTGAACAATCTCGTGCTGATCCACCGGCGACTGGAACATTACGACCAGGCGCTCGCGTGCGGTCAGCAGGCCCTGGACATCGCCGACGAGACCGACCACAAGATTTTGGCGTGCCACTGTCACAATAACGTGGGCACAGTGCACCTCAACCGCGGCGATTTATCGCAAGCGTTGGCCCACTTCGAACAGTCGCTGACGCTATCCCGGGCGATTGCGTATGTGTACACGCAGATCTACGCGCTGCGACACATAGGCATGGTGCATCGAGAGCAAGGCGATGCCGACCGGGCAATTGCGTATTTGCACCAGGCGCTTGAGACCGCCGAAAAGGTCGATGCCAAGTCAGAACGCTTCGAATGCCACCATTTGCTGTCGCAGATTTACCAGGATCAGGGAGACTTGGATGAAGCCCTGGGCCACTACAAGCAGTTTCATCGGCTCAAACAACAGGTGTTCAACACTAAGGCCGATCAGACCATCAAGAGCCTCCAGCTGATCCACGACGTCGAGGCCGCGCAGCGCGAAGCGGAGTTGATTCGCCAGAAAAACGCCGCGCTCCGTGAGTACACGCGCCAGTTGGAAGCCAGCAATGCCGAGCTGGACGCCTTTGCCCATACCGTGGCCCATGACCTCAAGAATCCTGTTACGGCCATGCTGGGTTTTAGCAAGGTGTTGGTCCAGCAATACGAGCAGCTGCCGGAGGAGCGAATTCTGCGAGCGCTGCACATCATGGTGCGGAGCGCTCGCAAAATGGACGCTATCATCGAGGCGCTGCTGTTGCTGGCGGGCGTGCGCAAGGTAGAGGAGATCACGCTGCACCCGCTGGACACGGGCGCCATCGTGCGAGAGGCGCGAGAACGACTGGCGGATCTGTTGGCCGACCGGGATGTGACACTCACGCTGCCCGATGCGTGGCCGGTGGCGCTGGGCTATGCGCCCTGGGTAGAAGAGGTGTGGGTGAATTATCTGAGCAATGCGGCCAAATATGGGGGTACGCCGCCTGAGATCACGTTGGGATGGGACCGCGATGCCGGGCAACCCGATGCGCTTCGCTTCTGGGTGCAGGATCGCGGCGCGGGCATTCCCCCGGAAGCACAGGCGCGGCTCTTCGCGCCCTTCGAACGGCTTGATCAGATGGATGCGATTGAGGGGCACGGGCTGGGTCTCTCCATCGTGCGGCGCATCGTGGAGAAGCTGGGCGGGACCGTGGGTGTGGAAAGCGCGCTCGGCGCTGGTAGCCGCTTCTGGTTTACGCTCCCGGCCGCCGGCTAGCACGATAGCGAGACTTCTATTTGAGGACACGGACGAACACGGACTTCGCGCACAGTTTTTATTTTCCGTGTTGTTCTGTGTGTGCCTGTGTCCAATTTCTGGCCAACGGTACGGCGCCTGCACGTCCGAGACGCGCGTCAGATGGTTTTCTCCTTGTGAGCCGGAGGAACGTTTAAATCTTCAGGAAGAAAATACGAGATTCCATCTCATAAAAGATAAATGACGGCAGAATACCAAGGTTGGCTGCCCTGAAAAAAGGTTGTGCCTTACGCAAAGACCGCCAAGAATTTTAAGTTTATTATTACTTTTATCAATAATAAGGCCAACCTGGATCAATAAAATTTAGGCTCTTGTAGGAATTTAGATGAAGTCCATTCTACCCGGCGACTGAAGTCGCGGGCCACACTTGCGAAGTCCACCTGCGTGGACTACTTCAGTCGGCGAAGGCCGACTTCGCAGCGCGTAGCCGCAGTTTTAACTGCCGGGCTAAGC
>DAOTUH010000198.1:0-3925 GCA_034437255.1 Anaerolineae bacterium | reverse complement strand
CGCACGGGCCGGGATTTGTTTGCCTGCTGCACGTGCACGGCCTTCGCCGCGCCTCGGAAGCGCGCCGGATCTTTGATCTGCGTACGGTACGGCTTCTCGAGCTCTGGCTTGATCAGCTGGCGCAACTTGCGCACCGTGTCGGCGCTGGGCGGTGCGTCTCGCAGCGCCAGGCCGAGGGCGTAGTTCGAGGCGCCCAGCGCCCACGCCCACTCGCGCCGCAGCTGATCGGCCTTGACGTCGTAGGCGCGCTTGTCCCAGGCACGGGCGGACTGTTCCGCATCGTCGTGGATGGCGCGCAGTGCCGTGCCTACGACGGCTAGGAGATCGCGCGTCAGATTGATGTCGCCGTTGTCCAGGCACTCGGGCACGTGGACGACGAGGATCTCCGCCACGACACGCAGCTGGCGTTTGCGTTCTTTGATAGTCATAAAGGCTCCTGGTAGTCATTGAGTCTGATCGTCGGTGGTAAGGTAATCGTAAAATGCCAATGCAAAAGATAGCACAACGCGGGTCGAAGTCAACGGTAGCGTGGGGCATCCGCCTGCTGGTGGGGCTGGTGCTGGCGGCGAATCTCTCGGCGGCGGCGCCGTTTGTGCTGCATCCGACAAGGTACGCACCCGGCTTCGAGCTGACGGGCGTCGTCGGCGAGGTGCTGGTGCGCAGCATCGGCCTGCTCTTCGTCATGTGGATCGTCCCCTATCTGCCCGCGATATGGCATCCGGCGCGGTATCGTATCTGCCTGAGCGTGATTGTGATCCAGCAGCTCATTGGCCTGGCGGGCGAGCTCTGGATGTGGTGGACACTGCCTGTTGGTCACGCTGCACTGCGGGCTACCGGCCTGCGTTTCATCATCTTCGACGCTGTTGGACTGGGGCTGTTGAGCGCGGCGTGGTGGTTGGCACGCAGGCGGCTCACTCCTCCCCCAGCAGCGACGTAAGCCGCTCGCGCAGTCCCGCCCGCCCGGTTGTCTGCACGCCGCCTTCGATGTAGTAGCTCACGCCGAGGGAGCCGGGGCCGGCGTGCGCCCCCAGGGCCACTGGCACGTGGCTCAGATACGTCTCTACGCAGTTGAGCCGCTCTTTCAGCGTTTCCAGCAGGGTTTGTCCTTCGGCCTCATCTTCTGCATAGTGCACCGTCAGGTGCGCGGGCGCGGAGCCCGCCACTCGCACTATCCGGTCTGCCAGTTGCTGCAGCCCACGGCTGCGCCGGCGCGCTTGCCCGATCACGCTGACTTTGTTTCCGCTCACCTGGATCAGCGGCTGGATGCGCAGCATGCTGCCCAGCAGTCGAGCGGCGCTGGCAAGACGACCACCGCGGATGGCGTAGCCGACGTCTTCCAGCAGAGCCATCACCCCGACGCCGGGAAGCATGGCCCGCGCCTTGGCCACGATCTCGTCCAAAGAGGCGTGATGCTGCGCCGCGCGGGCGGCTTCCAGCACCACGAACCCCTCGCCCATGGCTATCGTCTCCGTGTCGATAACCGTCACGGGGATGGGACTCTCTTTGGCAGCCAGTCGTGCTGTATCACAAGTGCCGCTCTGCTCGCCCGCAATGTGAATGGAGACCACAGCGCGTGCCCGTTCGGCGAGCTGCTCGTACACCTCTAGGAACCGCCCGACGGACGGGACACTGGTCGAAACATCCGGCTCTTCTTGAGCGCGGAGCATGGCGAAAAATGTCGGCGGCGTGATGTCAACCCCATCTCGATAGGTATGATCCCCGACTTGAACGTAGAAGGGCACGACGCTTATCTCGTATTGATCAATGAGATCCGGTGGAAGACTGGTCCCGGTATCTGTCACAATGGCGACGGGAACACGCTGGTTCATGGCACTCTCCTGGGTGGTAAAAGTTCAATTTTCTGATACGATGGTATCAGAGTGTATGAGGCGTCTGACGTAAGTTTACTCTTGGCTCTGCTGTAAGCAAGTAATCATCAAAGGGAGGCATCCATCTTGGCTCGTGCTGCGGTGTTCTCGGGTTTGGTCGTGGATGAAGCGGACAACGCCGTCGATGTGGTACATCTGGGCGGCGACGCCTATTACGTGATAGACGACGCTGGCTTTGAGCGCCACATTCTTTCTGAGGTTGTGGACTGGCAGGTGCTCCGGGTGTTGGAGGAGCAAGTTCTCTCGCACCGCGAGCTGGTGGTGGAGAGCATGCTCGATTTCCTTCAGAAGGATGATCTCTTTACCAAGGCTGCCATTGAGGCCTCTGTCGATCAGATGGATGAGAACGTGGAGCAATTGCTTCAGACGGGGCTACCGGAAGAGGCTCGCGCCTGGCTGGGCTTGATGGGGTTCCGGGTGACCATCGACGTGCACGGAGACGTGGTCGATCTCCACTTCCCAGAGGCGGACATCGTCGAAGAGTAGCAGATAGAGACAAAGCAAAAGCGCCTTCGCGAAGAGGGCGCTTTTTGGTGGACACGTTTGATCTGTAGGCTGTTTTTTTTGGTGTTCAACGGCATTTCTAACTAGTCAAAGGGTGAAAAAACGACACGCGGGTTACGATTGTGATCGTAATCGGCTACGTACTCTTCCCACCCCTTAGGACATCTATAGATACCATCAAAAGTTTTATTGGAGATGCACAGCTCTTTAGCCATCTGCGATGCCATACTGGAGTCGATTTCACGGCAGCCATAAGATACACAAGTCCATGCGATGACTCGCCCATTATGGCATATCTGATATGTTATATGTCTTCGTCCTCGATCTACATTTGTAGGCAATTTGCGTGTGAAGCTTCTCTCAAACTGCTTGATTTTATATTGCATGTGAATATGCTTAGCTATGTTGAATCAGTTTGTCGAGTTGCTCAAGATGTGACTGCAGATGTGGAGCTAATGCTCCCCGATTTTGATTTAGCATATCATAATAATCAAGGAGAGCGTATTTGAAATCCTCAATGGCTTCATCTGGCGTAGACCCGATTCCATGCAGGGCATTAGTATCCGACGTAACCAGATAATACATCTGCGACCTACGAAGAATCACACGGACTGATCGTCTAAGATCATAGTCCTCCGGTAAATCATCAAGCAATTCAACTCCTATGGTTTGAGCCATTGCCGCATCCAGATCCCCTAAAGCCTCTATGTCTTCGACTGTTTCCATGTTGTGACCTTCCATAGACACATCTCCTTCCAAGAATGTGTTAGGAGTGATTTGGCTTAGCAGATCTTCAAGCACCTGATTTCTTGTCCAGGTCAAGGTTGCCGCATTTGTGGTCATAATTCATTCCCAAATCTCTCAGCCAGATTAGGATGAACTGGGATTTCGCCCCATTTCTCTTCGTAATCACTAAGTTGTTGCTTCAGAATTAGATAGAGACTTTTGGCATTAACCATGCTCATTTGTACTAAACAGACGGACTGACTCTGACTTTCCGCGCTACCCATGCCAACTGGGTATACTTCTCCAAATAGAAAGGATACTCCATTGATGTTACTCATAAGGCGCACTACATTCGAAAAGTAGCGAGGTGCGTCCTCAGCCTGCTCAATTGCAGCTTCTATATTATCAATTTCCTCAACGTTTTCTTGCTCTTCAATGTGTTCTTGCTCTGACATCACGATTCCTCCCTTTCAGACATGCACATGGCAACCAGGAATCCTGTATTCATTATAGCAGACTTACCAGTAAATTGAGAACACCTATGGAAAGTATAGTACTCTTTTCGCAAGAGCGCAACTGACCGAGATATCCTGACCCTCTTCATCCTTGGCTCAGCATGAAGACTATTTTGTATACTAACAGCGACGGTCTTTTGTAACGCTCAATACAACAAGGAGTGGCTCTTCTGGATTTCGCCGGGTACCCCCCATATCTAGCGGTGGTACAATCGCCCAAAAGAGCGAAGATTAACAGATATTGCTGCGAAAAGATCGGCGGAGGCTTCTGGGTTTTGCCAAAGGCCTCGA
>DAOTUH010000197.1:0-2060 GCA_034437255.1 Anaerolineae bacterium | reverse complement strand
GCGACCATGGACGTCTACCAATGGCATCCGCTGATATGGACGTGGGCCACACTGCCGGTTCAGAGCCGGGATGAGGCAGCCGATACGCTCACGGTGACGCTGGAATACCCCGGCGAGTTTGCACTCCTTGGTACTATCACCGGCGGTGAAATCTACCTGCCGCTGGTAATGAGAAACTGAGGGGCAGCGACTTCACTATCAGGAAGAAATCTAAGCACAAGCGGTAGCCGCGATCTCATGACCGCACAGAGGATATCCAAACCTCAGGCGCGTGATTTAGAGATCGCGGCTACCAATGACCGTACAGCCGAAGGACCGTCTCGCACGACTCACCAGACGAGAGACGGCACTCCATTTCATTGTATCCATGTTTTTCTTTGGCCGACCCTTTTTTCGAGGCAGCCAAATATGGAAGTCTCGTTAGCCAGAAGCAACCAGAATATTTGATGACGGGAGCAAACTTCAATAAGAATGCACCTTTAATCAGAGAGGGAGGTTTGAGATGCAAAAGCATACGTTAGCGAAATCCGTGGTGGTTACATTTGTCGTATCGGTTTTGACGTTGGCGTTCATGACGCTACACCCACCCAATGATCGTCAGCCCTTCATCGTCCAGGCGGCGTCACAGCGCCCCCCGCCCGGATCTGAGATGACCCGTTCACCCGGTGACGACGAGCAGTTTGGTATCGAGATAGAGCAGCTAAATAACGTAGATTCTCAGGCCCCAGGTCAACAAGCGGTGACCCCTCAGGACGATCCCCCGTTCTACGCAGAAACCGATTGGTGGGCCAGCCCCTATTGGGGACGCCAGCGCCCCCCTGACGAAGACCTGGGTTTCACCATCGAGATGGAGTATCCTCACCCCTACGCCGCCCTGGAGGGCGATCCCGTTCCGGGCAATTACGTCGACCAGTGCACGCACGACGAGACCCATCATAAGGTTCAATGTACGGGGACCATCCCCGCCAGCGCGCCCTCTGATGCATCGGCAAGCTTCAGCTACAACGTCGTCGGCACGTGCGCGCTCTACCCCAACCCGCCCTCTCAGGTGTCCTTCGATTTCGACATCCAGTGGAGCGATGGTCAGAGCAGTCAGCCTAGCAAGAGCTACACCGTTGCGCCGGTGCCGGATCTGGTCATGACCAATCCCCGACCCGCCGACGGGGCTACAGACGTCCCCATCATCGCCTCCGATGGCTCCTCACCCATGCTTGAGTGGGACCCTGCCAAAGAGCTCGAATGTAGCATCTTCCCCATGCCCGACTATTACGACACCTCCTACTGGGTCTCGCTGCGCGCAAAGGGAGGCACATGGAAAAGCCTGGGTCCTAATTGCGAGCGCAAGGTACAACTAAGCCCCAGCGAACTTCCCTGTTCTTCAAACGGGGATCCCGTGACCTGGGAGTGGCGCATCCATGCCTACGACTACAAGTACGGCAGTTGCCGCACCGAGAACCCGGTCGAGACGCGCTTCAACTTCACCGCCGGTTCCTGTCGCCCGGAGATTGAGGTGAAACCCAAGTACGGCAACGCCTACTTCCTCCAGAACATCTCCGTCAACAATCCGTACAAGGTTGAAGTGGACTGGAACGGCTCTGCGTTCCAGACAGACGCCCAGCCGCCCTACGGCGACGTCATCTTCAACGTCAACGGCACAGAGACGACGGTCAAGGGTGAGGACTGGGGCGTCGAACACAAGATCGATATGGGCAGTGCTTTTATGGCTGACTGGAGCGGTGGCGGTAATTCGCTGGATATCTACGCCAGCTACACGCCTCCCTCTGGCGGTCAGACGGTACAATCGCTCCACTACACCGCGCAGCCCATCATCTTCCCCTTCCCAGAGTGGGCCGCGACGTTAAACGTCGGGCCCTTCAGCGCCAATCTCATGGAGGGTGCGGTCACCTACGAGAATTCGGTGAGCTACCCGGAGGACCCCTTCGAAGCCAACGTGACGGTCCCCAGCTGGATTCCCTACGTGGGCGGACGCCAGGCCGGCATCCTGGAGACGCAGGCCACGGGCAGTGTCGCAGCCAGTTCCGCTGGCTCGGGGAAACTCG
>DAOTUH010000196.1:0-15331 GCA_034437255.1 Anaerolineae bacterium | reverse complement strand
TCCGGGGCGGTTACGTTGGGCGTTTACGCTCCCGCGATCTTCTCCCAATCGGCCAGGAACTTCTCCAGCCCGGCGTCGGTGAAGGGACTGCGGATCATCTTCTGCAGGACGGCGAAGGGCATGGTGATGATGTCTGCACCTGCTAATAGCGATTCCTTCACGTGCTTGGGATGGCGGATGCTGGCAGCCAGCACCTTGCAATCCAGCCCGTAGTTGTCGAAGACCTGGCGCGTCTCCCAGACGACGTCCATGCCGTCCAGCCCGGCGTCGTCGATGCGCCCGACGAAGATGGAGGCATAGCTGGCCCCAGCGCGCGCTGCCAGATAGGCCTGGTTCGCTGAGAAGATCAGCGTCGCGTTGATGCGCCCGTTAGGCCACGACGAGATTTCTTTCATCGCCTTGAGGCCCTCCGGGATGGTGGGGATCTTGACGTAGACGTGCTCCGACCACGAGAGGATCTCGCGCGCTTCCTCAATCATGCCCTCGGCGTCGGTGCTGATGACCTCGGCGCTGACCGAGCCGCCGCCGATAATATCGATGATCTCTAACGTCTGCGTCTCCCGGTCGGCGGTGCCCGCCCGCATCATCAGCGAGGGGTTTGTCGTCACGCCATCCAGCACGCCCCACGCGGCTGCCTGGCGAATGTCGTTCAGGTTCGCGGTGTCCACAAAAATCTCGGACATATCTTCCTCCTGGTGTTTGTGAGCGCTATATGTGTTATCTACTTATCATAGACGCGCGCGGATGGGAATATCTTACCTGTAAGCGTTTGGTTCTGTGAGTAGCCAGGTGCAACGCACTTTTGACAAGAAGTATTTGGGATTACTGAGGCGTCTCCGGTCATGTAATCAAGAACCACACCTTCTTCGGCGTAAGTGCATCGCACCTCTTTCAGAACATTAAGGGCTTGTAACGGATACTCTTACCTGAAATCGCGTGGGCGGTCTCAGGCCTCCAGATCGAAGAGTAGATCAAGCAGCTGCTCCAGCAGGTCGTCCAGACGTGCCTGGTCTCGGTCCTGCCGGGCGATTTGTGCGTCGATGAGGAGTTCCGCCAGCCATTCGCGCTCAGGAGGCGCGAGGTCGTCGCTATCCAACAACGTCTTGGCACGCGCCAGCACCGCTTCATCTTGGTCAGAGAGAGGCAAGCTCTCCTCACTCTCTCCTGCCATGTCCGCGCGGATGCTCTCCTGGGCGGTGAGGATCTCTTTCTCGCTGAGCCGGGCCGGCGTTGCTTCCACCGTGATCTGCTTCTGCTGGCCGGTCTTGCGATCCTCTGCTGTGACGTTGAGAATCCCGTTGACGTTCATGTCGAACTCGACGGTGACCTTTGCCAGCTCGCCGGGACGCTCCGGTTCTAGATCCTCAATCACGAAGCTGCCCAGCAACGTATTCTCCGATGCGATGCGCTTCTCTCCCTGGTAGACCTCAATCTTGATGGAGTCCTGATCCGGGAAGAGGGTGCTGAAGATATCGGCTTTGGTCACGGGAATGGTGGTGTTGCGGTGAATGAGGGGCTGGTAACGGTCGGTGACGATCTGGCCCATGCGGATTTCTGCGACGGCAATGCCCAGCGAATAAGGCGTGATATCGACCAGAATCGCGTCGATGGGCTGACCGGCGATGATGGCGGCCTGGACGCTGGCGCCCAGGGCCACTACTTCTTCGGGGTTGAGCGACATTTGGGGCTCAATGTTCAAGTGCTCGGTGACGCGCTGCCAGACCAGCGGCACCCGCGAGGAGCCGCCCACCATCAGCACCTGGGTCAGCTCGTCGCGCGTCACGTCGCCATCGTCCATCACTTGATCAATGGAGCGCAAGGTCTCGCTGACCAGATCCCAGATCGTGTCCTCGAAATCCTCGCGGCTGACTTCGTACTCCAGGTGCAGCGGGATCCCGTCTTTTTCGGTGATGTACTCCTCTTTGATCCAGGCGAAAGGCTGCGACGAGAGTTCGATCTTGGCCTCCTCGGCGGCGCGCAAGAGGCGGGCCCAGGGGCGCCGGTGCTCCCGCAGGTCGATGTCGTGTTCCTCTTCAAATTGGGCCGCGACCAGTTCCGCCAACCGCTGGTCAAAGTCATCGCCGCCCAGCTGGGTGTTCCCGTGGCTGGCGCGCACCTCCACGACGCCGTCCATGATCTCCACCAGCGAGACGTCGAAGGTGCCGCCGCCTAGATCGTAGACCAGGGCCAGCTGATCTTCGATCATGTTGAGGCCATAGGCCAGCGCCGCGGCCGTCGGCTCGTTGATGATCCGCCGGACGTTGAAGCCCGCGATGCGCCCCGCGTCCTGCGTCGCCTGTCGCGCGGCGTCGGGGAAGTAGGCCGGCACCGTGATGACGGCGTCGGTGACTTCGTCGCCCAAATTACGTTCGGCGATCTGCTTGAGCTCGCGCAGGATAAAGGCGGAGATTTCTTGGGGGCTGAACTCGTTCCCGCCCAACGTGACGCGGCGGGCCGTGCCCATCGAACGTTTGATGGAGCGCACGGTGTTTTCTGGATTGTAAATGTACTGATTGCGGGCCGGTGTGCCTATCAGCCACTCGCCCCGGGGCGAGTATCCCACGACTGAGGGAATGATCCGCTCTCTGCCGTTGGGAAGCATGTGGGGAGAGCCATTATTGACGATAGCTACGCCGGAGTTGGTCGTACCGAGATCGATACCTACGATTTTGTTCATCTTCTTCCTCTATTTGAATTCTATTTCTACTGAAAGTGCAATCCTTCTATAAACTACAAACATTTTTAGTAAGTATCTGTTTAGTCTTGTGAGCGGTGCGATGCACTTACGACGGAGAAGGCGCCGGAGCGTCTTTGTAACCCTATATCTTTCAGATTGAAAGTGCGTTGCACCTGATTGCTCATTAAGCTAAACACTTACTTTAGTAAGCCACGGTGGCGTGGCGTCTCGACAGCACGCCACGTCGTTTCGTGCCTGACTACAAGCTGATTCGTTGCATGTTAATCGGGCCGGTAGACGACGACGTCGGCGAAGCGCAGGACGCCGGCCTCGGTTTGATAGCCGCGCCGCTCCTCGGCCACGATGGTCCCTGGTTCGGCCGCGCCGTGTGCCGTCGTCTCCACGGCGACGTGCAGGTGCGGGTCGAAGCGGTGACCTACGGTGGGGATGGGCGTCACGCTGCCGGATTCCAGGACGGCCAGCAGCCGCTCCCGGACCAGGCGCAGCCCGTCCAGCCAGCTGGCGAGCTTGGCACGATCGGCCGGGGAGATCAACACGGCCTGCTGCTCCGTCAAGCGTGGCGATTGGGCTGCCTGGTCACGCCGCGCAAGATACTGCTGCCCGTTGGCGATGGCATGATCCAGCCCGTCCAAGGCCGGGATCAGTGACGTGAGCCACGCCTGTTCGGCCTCCTGCAGCTGCGTTTTTACGAGCTCTTCGACCACGGCTTCCTGTGCCTGTTGCGCAGCTTCCAGATCGGCTAGTGCCTTTTGCATGCGCTTGGCCTGCTCTTCGGCCAGGGCATTGGCCCGATATTGGGTCTTGCCCAGCTTACGGACCTCTTTTTCCAGGCCATTCGTCCCGGGAGCAGCATGGGAGATTTCCAGGTTTTGTTCCAGCCGTTGGAGCAGTTCCGACAGCGTGGACCAGACTTGACGACGTTCACTCATGGCTTTCAATCCAAAAACGTTCACTCATGATTTTCAATCCAAAACGTTCACTCATGGCTTTCAATCCAAAACGTTCACTCATGATTTTCAATCCAAAACGTTCACTCATGATTTTCGACCTAACGTGTTCACTCACAGCTTTTATCTGAGCCATGCGCATCTAATAGAGCTTGACCGACCGGAAGTCTTCTGCGAACTCGGTGCGGCCCAAATCTCCGTGATGTTCCAAAAGGCGCCAGGCGTCCTCGGCGTGCACGTCCCGATCGAGGCGCCGCCGCCGTTTACGAGGCTCCCAGGGATAGGGCGGTCGAAAGAGAAAGAGATCGGTCTCGGCCTTGGTCTCGGCACTCCGCAGCTGCTCATAGGCAGCGCGCAGCAGCTTGAACGCCTCCGGTTCAGTCTCCGGCGGATACTCGCGGACCAAGCGGAAGTACGCGCGCTTCACCTGGCGGCGCGTCGCTCCGCGTTCTAATCCCAACACCGCGTAGGGATCGTCGCTTTCTAGATCGGGCTCCGGTCCCCGTGGCGGCTCCTGTTGCTTGAATGACGCGAATTCTTCAGACATGTTAAGACACACTCCCTCTTTCTAGAAAAAATCGGGGAAAGGAATTGGACCGCCGGGCCCCCCAGGCTGATTTAAGATCATCTCCAAGAGTCCAGGGGGCATGGACAGCAGTACCTCGCGTATTTGTCGAATGTTTTCTAGTAGTTCCTTGTTTTTCTGGCGGCGTGCCAATTTTTCTGCTTTGTACAGGTGATCTCGCAATTGATCACGTTTTCCGCGTCGGGCGGACACCATTGCCAACGCCATGTGGATGCGCGCCGGGTTCTCGCCTGCTTCTTGGGCCTGGTTGAGATAGGTCTCTGCCAGATCCAGGGCTGGCGTAAACATCAGAGCCTCGCCCACCATGGTCAGAGGGTCTTCGTCCGCTCCGGCTTTGTCAGTAAGACGTTCCACCCAAGGATCGATAAAATCCTCTTGATCGTGTTTGACACATTGCGAGATGATCTCGACGTAAACGTACGCGGGAACCTCTATATTTGCCTCTGCTTCCTCGATAACCTCCCAGGCCCACTCATCCTCGAGATGTATGAGGCAGGCAATGACCACGCTGTAATAACGATCCAGCGTTTGCTCGTGCGTCAACGCCTCCTGGAAATAGTCCCAGGCTTTTTCCCTTTGATCCAATTTTAGATAGACCTGGCCCATAAGGACTAACGTCTCACCGTGATGCGGTACAAAGTTCAAAATTTCCTCGTAAAGGTCAAGGGCAATTTCGAATTGTCCCCAGAAAGCCCGCCGACCTGCTTCATCTAGGTAATAATCAATCAGCGCCTCACGTGCCTCGACGTTATCGGGGTCCAGTTCCAGCGCCCGTTTCCAATAGTCTGCGGGGTGGTTGCGCCACCAGGATCGTGCGGACGCTTTAATGTCTCCCATCTGCACCAGCGCGGGGACGTGATCCGGTGCTTTATCCAGGACGCGTTCCAATTCGTTCTCGGCGGCCGTGACCTGCCCGTTGGTCATCAGACTGTCTACCAGGGCCATGCGGGTTGGGAGGTGCTCGGGGTTGTACTTCACCGCCTGCCGGTAGACGTGGACTGCTTCATCGTAATCGCCCGCTTTGACGTAGGCCTCGGCCGCGCGTTTCCATATCTGCGCGACCTGCTCGTCGTCCAGAGCGTCGGGATCATCTTCCAGGCGGGGTCGGCGGCGCAACACCTCTCGCCACGTCTCGCCTGCGGTGATGTAGGCATCCTGCCGCTCATAGCAGAGGGCGAGGTTGAAGGCCAGGCGGAAGTTGCCATCTTCTAACTCGTAGGCTTCTCGCCAGTGCTCTTCGGCCGTGCGCCATTCCCCGCGTTTGGCGGCCTGGTATCCCAGCTGTTGGTGCGCTTGTGAGACCAGGAACTGCAGGCTGCGCTGTTCCGGCTTGTGACGCAGCGCCTCCTGCGCAGCGGTCAAGGCGCCCTTGGGATCGCCCGCTTCTAGGCGCGCCTCCGCCAGCCGGTGAAAACTTTCGCCCAGATTGAGCGTGAGGGCGTCCGTTTCCAGCCCTTCGGCGGCGGCCTGCGTCCATTGGTGGCGGGCTTCCTTCATGTCGTCGCGCTGGGCCGCGAGCACGCCCAGGTAATAGTGAGTCAACGCCGTTTCCACCTGACTTGTCGTCTCATCCAAATTCTTCTTGAAATGGCCTTCCGCCTGGACGAGATTGCCGTTGTCCAAAGCCGCCATGCCTTGCCAGAATGGCGGCGCGTTCTCAGAGAGGTCGTAGGGCCGGCGATTGAACGTCGTTGCCTCTTGCAGCATTGCTTGCGCTTCCGGGGCGAGATGTTCCCAGACAGCGTCTTCCCCCGGCGTTTCCCCTATCGTGAGCAGCGCCAGGGCTAACGGGTAGGCGGATCGTTCCGTGAGCGCCTCGTCCCCCGCTTGCGCCTTCCGATAGTGGGGAATGGCGCGGTCGGGCTCGTCTCGGTGATGGTAGATCAAGCCGATGTGATAGTGATAGCGGGGCTTGTCGGGCAGCAGCTCAATGGCCCGCTGCAGATCCTCCAGCGCCTTTTCGCCGTTGCCGTTGCTGTAGAAGCGCGTGATCCCTCGCCGGAAATAGGCCTCGGCCAGCGTCGGCGTCGGAAGCATAGATGGCTTCGCGCTCTTGACCTTCTGCCACTCCTCGACGGCTTGTGCGTAGTTTCCTTGCAAAAAGGCCTTGTGTCCACGTTCTCTGAACCGCGCCAGTGCCTGACGCGATATTTTACGTCTTCCCATATACCCTCGCTTATAGTTTGGCGTTGCTCTGCCCTTTTGGCGACTAATAATCATAACATATTATGACAATTTTGCGAGGAGAGTTACCAACTCGACAGGGAGCAGGAGGATGGCATCCCGTGTCCAGCGGATCGGCTCTCCACAGCCCGTCTCACAGATCCAGCACTCGCGTACGATACTGCAGCGCCTCCGCCACGTGGTGCGACTCGATGTTCGCACTGCCTTCTAGGTCGGCGATGGTGCGGCTGACCTTGAGCACGCGATGGTAGCCGCGCGCGCTCAGGTGCATCTGCCGCATGGCCGCGCGGATCAGGGCCTGCGCGTCGTCGCGCAGCGCGCAGAACTGCCGGATCTCGCCCGGTCTCATGTCCGCGTTGCACGCCATCCCCAGCTCGACGAGCCGCGCTCGCTGCTGCTCCCGCGCCCGCTCGATGCGCGCTCGGACGGCGTCCGACGATTCGCTCCGGGCCACGTTCGTCAACTTATCGAAGGGCACGCGCGGTACCTCAATGTGCAGATCGATGCGGTCCAGCAGTGGGCCGGAGATACGCTTCCGGTAGCGTTGGATCATGCCCATGGAGCAAGTGCACTCGCGCTTCGGATCGCCGAAATAGCCGCAGGGACACGGGTTCATGGCTGCGATAAGCATAAAGTTGGCCGGGAAGGTAAGGCTCCCCTGCGCCCGGCTGATAGTCACCACCTTGTCCTCCAGCGGTTGCCGCATCACCTCCAGCACGCGCCGGCTGAACTCCGGCATTTCGTCCAGGAAAAGCACGCCGCGATGTCCCAGGCTGATCTCGCCGGGACGCGGCCAGTGCCCGCCTCCCACCAGACCGGCGTGGCTAATGGTGTGGTGCGGCGCCCGGAAGGGCCGTCGCTGAATCAGCGGCGTATCGGGCGGAAGCTTGTCGGAGATGCTGTAGATACGTGTCACTTCCAGTGCTTCTTCGAGTGAGAGCGCCGGCAAGATGCCCGGCAGCGCGCGGGCCATCAGCGTCTTGCCCGCGCCGGGTGGGCCCACCATCATCAGGTTGTGTCCACCGGCCGCGGCGACCTCCAGCGCGCGCTTGGCGTGCTCCTGCCCTTTGATCTCCGCGAAATCGACGGCGGGCGGGGGCGGCAGCGGCACCAGCTGCGTGTCGCCGGGCAGCGGCTCCAGGACTTCGAAGCCCTGCAGATGGCGCACCAGCTGCGCCAGCGTCTCCACGGGATAGACCTGGGAGCCGGGGATGAGCGCGGCCTCCTGGGCGTCGGCGGCGGGCACGTAGAGGGTGTCGATCTCCTCGTGTCGGGCCATGTCGGCCACGGGGAGCACGCCGCGCACGTGGCGCAGCGAGCCATCCAGCGAGAGCTCGCCCATGAGCACGGCGCCGTCCAGCGCGTCCGGCGGCAACTGTCCGCTGGCCGTCAGTACGCCGATGGCGATGGGTAGATCGTACGCGGGGCCTTCCTTGCGCAGGTCGGCGGGTGCCAGATTGATGGTCAGCCGGCGGGTGCCGGGGAAGGTCAGCCCACTGTTACGAATGGCGGCCTGCACGCGCTCGCTGCTCTCGCGCACCGCCGCGTTCGGCAGGCCGACGATGGTCACGAGGCCTGCCTGCCCGCTGCGCCGCACGTCTACTTCCACCTGAACGGGCAACGCCTCCAATCCCAGCACCGCCGCACTCCCAATCTTGGCCAGCATCGTTGCCCTCCTCGTGAATGAATTGCTCGTGGGGTTACGTTCTGCGCGTATGACTCACAGGTCGCCGGCTCTCGCCTCTCTCAGTTTCGCCTCGACCTTTCGCAGCTTCTCCTGGGACCGCTCATCTCCCTTCTGCGCGCGATGCCACTTGAAGGCTGCCTCGGTGATCAGGTGAAAGAAACGGCCTTGCTGCCACCAACGCTCCGGCCCCTCGCTGAACAGCCTGCGTAGACGTTCCAGCCGTCGGCGCCAGGGCGACGTCAGCAGCTCGATTTCGTCGGACGAGAGCGCGTCTCGACCCTCGAAGCCCTGGTTGAGGTAATCGCGGATTCGCTGCCCTTCCAGCCAGCGCGCCCAGACCGCCACAATCAGCAGGATGAGCACGCCCACCCAATCTCCAATGGCGGCGGTGAGCAGCGCGCCCCCGCCCTCGGTATAGCCCCAGAACGTCGAGAAGGTGTTGTGATAAGCGTGCGTAGCGACGGCTAGCGAGAGTCCCAGCAATGGCATCACCACCAGCCAGGCACGTCGCAGTTCCAGCGCCAGCGCCACACCCAGCCCGGTGAACGCCGTGTACATCGCGTGGTTCAATCCGAAGAGACCGGCGCGCAGAAAAGCTAGCCCAAAGGCGCCACCCAGCCCGCCGCTCTCGTAGGCCGTCATTAGATAGAAGAAGTTCTCCACGGCGGCGAATCCGAAGCCCGCCATCCCGCCGTAGATCAGCCCGTCGAGCGGACTGTCGATCTCGCGGGGAAAGAAAATAAAGAGTCCCAGCACGGCTAGGGCCTTGGTGCCCTCTTCGATGATGGGCGCGGCCAGACTTGCGCCGAGCAGATTGTAGATCAGCGCGTTCTCACCGCTCAGCGCGATAATGGGAACGTTGAGGATAATCTCCAAAATCAGAGAAAGGATAATGGAAGGGATCGCTCCCCAGAGGAACGCGAAGCCCAACAGCGCCAGCGGCTCCTTCTCATACCGGTCCAACCACCAGAGGAGGCCGGCGTAAAGCAGCATCGGGACAAAGCTTAACAAAAGAATGATGATAATGGACACGCGTATCCTCCTCTTATTGACCGGAGACCGGAGACGGGCGACCGGCGTCAACAGTGCCCGGCGTCAGGTCAGTGCATCTGCTAAATCCGTCGAATGATAATCGGGGACGGGGCCTTGTGGCGCGGTGGGGACACCGGCCACAGCTAGAAGCGTGGGGGGGCCTTGGGGCGCGGTGGGGACACCGGCCACAGCTAGAAGCGTGGTGGAGGGCTTGTGGCGCGGTGGGAAGACCGGCCACAGCTCGGGGTAATCGCTTCTGCCACCATTCCAGCCGTGGTCGCTCTCCTGACCGTGCCCCACCCGTCTTCGCATCTTCCCTCCGCTGTTCCTGGCCCATCCGCTAAATCCGTTCAATCCGTTGACTAATCCGCTTAATCTGCTGACCCTCTCTGACTTAGCAGCGCCGCCAATCCGCCCATGACCGCCAGGCCCGCGCCCATGAATGCCGCGCCCTGCAGCACCGTCTTTCCCTCCACCGAGGGCAACACCGCGCCCTCGTAGCCCGCTTCCTCTCCGTACTCCGTGAAGAGCTGACCCCACGGTGTCTCCAGCGCCGCTTCCACGCGCCGCCGTCCCACCACGGGATACCAATACACGTTGTGGTAGAAGTTGCTGGCGAAGTACGACCAGGGCACGATGGGCGAGCGCAGCAGCAGGTTCTCGAAAGGCTTGAGCGCGCCGTGATAGATCATCTTCTGCCCGCGACTGGCGAAGGTATCTTCCTGTACGAAGTCCCACCGCTCCTCGGCGATGTCCTCGTCGCCGACGAACTCGATCTCCTTGGGATCGCCGACGCCCAGCCCCAGCTCGTGGGCGATGCGGATAAAGGGCAGATCCATGGGATCGAAGCCCTGCAGCATGGCCGACGTCGCGTCGATGGCCACCTGGTCGGCCGAGGCCAGCAGCACGTTCTTCTCGTGCCAGCGCATGGCGCGCGGCCCCGGTCCGTCGCCCGCGAACGTGCCGTCCATCACGGCGAAAAGTCCTGGGTGGATCTCCTGCTGGATCTGCAATAAATCCACCAGCGTCTCGTGAATTTGCGCGTGCGTCCAGTGCCGGTGCCGGCTCAGCAGTCCGCCGAAAGCGTTCTTCATCGCGCCGGTGATCGTCGTGAAGACGTGTGTCTTCACCGTGGGCAGCTGCACGATATTGTTGCCGATAAGCATCTTGGGAATGTGCACGCCCTGGGGATAAATATCGTCTAGCACCAGCAGCGATGCCTCGGGCTCGTAGCGCACCCATGCCACCTCGGGCTTGTAAATATACGCGCAGGGCACGCCGTACTTGTCCGTCACGTACTTGTGCTTGTTGTTGCGCTCACCGTCGCCCGTGTCCACCACCACCGTGTCGTTGTGCACGCCGACCAGATCGTAATCGTCGCCCTGCAGTGTCCGAATCACCCCCTCCAACTGCCAGGGCGTCGTCGAGCAGGCCGGATACCACGTCTGCCAGGAGATATTGATCTTGAGCAGCGTCGGGTTCTCTTTGGGCAGTACCGCCCGATAGTCCGCCAGATCCATCAACCGCGCGTAATCGTCCAACACCGAGGCCGGGCGCGTACGCACCATGGCCACCTTGCCTCGACCGGGAAAATCTTTCTTAACCATACCTTATCCCTCCTCGTGCTTCTTTTTTACGGCGGATGTAGGGGCGCCTCGTGTTGCGCGCGCCACGCATCCGCCCATTTTATGTCATCAACCAGGGGACCGATAGACCGGTGTGTTGCAAGCAGCCGTGTTTTTCGTGCCGCGCCGTCGCGAGTCCCGCGAAGAAGTATAAGCCCAAACTCAAGCTCTGTCCAGCGTTTCCTTCGCCGAAACATCCGTTCTAGCGCTCGGCAGCGTAAACCAAAACATACTTCCCTCCCCGGCGACGCTTTCCACGCCCACTTCGCCGCCTAGCTTCTCCACGATCCGTTTCACAATAGAGAGCCCGAGACCGGTGCCCTCAGCGCGATCCTGTTCGAGCCGCGTAAAAGGCGTGAAAAGTCGAGCCTGGGCCACCGACGTGAGTCCCGCGCCGTTGTCGCGCACCCAGAAGCGCACCTGCCCGTCATCGGGGAGCGGTGTAGCTCCCACCTCCACGTGGGGCGGAATGCCGCCGTACTTCAGCGCATTGCTGACGTAATTGACCCACACTTCCTCGACCCAGGGCGCGTAGCCCAGGCCCGTCGGCCACGCTGGGGGCATAGTCAGCCTACCGTGCATCGCCTCCAGGCGCGCTCCGACCCGGGCCTGAACCTTCGCCATAATCAGTTCCATGTTCAAAGGCTCGTGGATGACCTCTTGCTGGCGCACGCTGGCCAGCAACAACAACTCATCAATGATGTGGGTGCTCCGTATCGCCGTCTGCCCGATGGCGGTGGCGAAGGAGGCCAGCTCGTCATTTCGGTTGCCCAGTGCATCTTGCAGAAGATCCGCGTACCCGAGGATGACGTTGATGGGCGATTTGAGATCATGCGCGACAGTGTGAGCAAAAGCATCGAGCTCGTCGATAAGCTGCTCGCGACTCGTCACGTCGTGCATCAAGACCACGTGACCCTGGATCTGTTGCCGGTTGCGTAGCGTGGAAATCTGGACGTCGTAGTGACGCTTCTCCGGGCCGGAGGTGAGGGTTAGGGACGTATGAATATCATTATCCACATTATTTTCCAGGTGTTCCATAAGGGTAGGTTCTGAGATAAACGCAGTGAGAGGCCGTCCGATCATCCGTCGATTGGGTGCTGAAAGCACTTGCCTGCTCGCAGAATTGAGATCTACGACGCGGTGTCTCTTATCCAATACGAGCACAGCATCGTCCATGCTTTCAATAACATGATCCCGTGCAATAGGTTGAATATTTAACAATTGCTGGCGGCTCAAACTCCACGCGAGCAAAACGCCGGTGATGGTGAGGCCGATAGGGGTGAGATCGAGGGGGATCTGTCCCAGCTTAAGGATGTAGAAGAGATTTGTGGCCCAGGGGGAAATCATGCTGAGGATAAGCACAAGGGCCTGGCTACGAAAGAAGTGCTTACTTTTGAGTGCTGCCTGGAAAAACAAGACGCTGACGGCGAGCAGAATCCCGTAGGCGTAGGCCGCCATAATCCAGAACCACGTCCCGTGTTCGTAGCGGATCAATGTTGTGCCGGGGGTGGGCACGAAATCGGCCCAGATCAGATGATGCCATTCGTTGGTGAAGGCCAGGAAGAGCGTCGTGAGAGGGATAATCCAGAGCAGAATTGCTGGCAGAGAGACCTGCGACTTCTTTTGCCGCGTATAGCTCAGGGCAAAGAAGAGCAACAAGACCGGAGCAGACGTTATTCCGAAATATTCGAATTTCGACCAGAGAATTTTGGCGGCGATGGTCTCGGCTTGGACCTCGAACCCCAACGTCCCCGACCAGATCGCGATGGCGATCATTAGCAGGCCTAGCGACAACCCACCGGGCCTATCGCGCAGACGCAGTGCCATATACGCGACCATCAGCGCAAAGACCGCGTTGAGTAGCAGTATGGTCGTGTAGAGCGTCAGCGTGTCTATAATGCGTCCTCCCTGTGACTAATCGTTGTCGCTGGCCCTATTATACATCATCGTGACGTGCACAGAGAGGATGGCTAAGCGTCATAACGTAGAAAAGGGTGTCTACAAAGCTGGTTTAGCCGGCACAAACACCCCGTTGAAGTTGAGCAGATGTGTTTCGACGCTCTCGTCAACGTACGATACAACGACCCGGCCCAGAAAAATCGTGTGATCGCCGGCCTGCATCTCGCCCGTCAGCCGACACTCCAGGTTGATGGGACAGCCCGCCACCAGCGGCGGCTTGATCACGTGCGCCTCCACCGCTTCCAGGCCCGAGCGCTCAAATTTATCCGGTACGTCGCGGCCCGAGATGGTGCCCGTGTAGCGGACGGCCTCCGCCATGTCCGGGCCGGGAAACGCGATGCCGAACTCATGCTGCTGGCGGATCAGCGTGTGCGTGTAGCGCTCGTGTCCCACGGCGATGGCGAAGTGCGGCGGGTTGTGCGAGGCGATCATGGCCCACCCCGCGACCATCACGTCGGGGACTCCTGCTTCGTCCACCGTGGTCACGAACGTCACCCACTCGGGGTACTTGTGCCGCATAGCCGTTGAAAACGGAACTTCTTGCAACATGGTGTCCTCCTTTGAAAAAGTCTACAGTCGCAGGTCATCAGTCAAAGGTCGTTGTCGTTAAAACGTTAAAACGTTATAACGTTTCAACGTTCGAACGTTAGGTTTCGTCATTGTTGATACTGTGTGACACACGAAACTCTTTGGACGGTGTGCAAAGTGTGTGTATTATAGGATGAACTGCCGGATTGGATACTCGGTGCGTCCTTGATGCCTGGCTTGTCTTCACCCCCACTCTTGGTATCATGGTCCTCATACGAAAAGATACACGAAGATGATACATCACGCAACACGCACCACGGAGGCCTCTCATGCACATCTTGCTTACGGGACACAAGGGTCAGCTGGGACGGACGCTCTTTCCACTGCTGGAGGAGTCCGGATATACGGTCACGGGCGCCGATCTGCCGGAGCGCGATATCACGGAGCGCGCCTCGTTTTTGCATCTGGCGCGCGATGTCCAGCCCGATCTGATCCTCCATCCGGCGGCGCTCACCGACGTCGACCGCTGTGCGCGCGAACCAGCGTTGGCCTATCGCGTCAACGGCATGGGGACGCAGAACGTGGCGCTGGCAGCGCAGGCCGTCGGCGCGGAACTGCTCACCGTCAGCACCAACGAGGTCTTCGACGGCAGCGCGACGACGCCC
This sequence comes from Anaerolineae bacterium, assembly GCA_034437255.1. Lineage (GTDB taxonomy): Bacteria > Chloroflexota > Anaerolineae > B4-G1 > SLSP01 > G713. The sequence goes on along the minus strand of DAOTUH010000196.1, from coordinate 1,420 downwards.
TACCACGAGTGGGACGCCCGTCGCCCCATTAACCCCTATGGGTGCTCCAAGCTAGCGGCGGAGTGGTACACGCAGCACCTGCTCAACCGTTTCTACATTGTGCGGACGGCGTGGCTCTACGCCGCGGGCGGCAGCAACTTCCCCCACAAAATGATCCAGCTGGCCGACAAGCACGGCGCGCTCAAGGTCGTCACCGACGAGGTGGGCAACCCGACCTACGTCAAGGATCTGGCGCAGGCCATCGTGCAACTGATGGATACGCACGCCTACGGCATCTACCATTTCGTCAACGCGGGCGCCGCCTCGCGCTATACGTTCGCCGAGGAGATTCTGCGGCTCAGCGGGCGCGGTGACGTGAACATCGAGCCTATCACCTCGGACTACTTCCAGCGCGACAGCACGCCGCCGCTCTACGCGCCGCTGGCGAACACGGCCGGCGCTGCGCTGGGCATCACGCTCCGCTCCTGGCAGGAAGCCGTGGCCGAATTCCTCGCCGAGACGGGCTACGCACGCGAATCGGACACCTGATGCTGATGCTCGCGCTGCCCCCTGCCCCTTGCCCCCTGCTCCTTGCCTATACGTGACTCTTCGAGTATATGATGAGTGCCCTAATCTCCGTCATCATCCCTAACTGGAACGGGGCGCAGCACCTACCCACCTGCCTCGACAGCCTGCGGACGCAGACCCATGCCGACGTCGAGGTCATCGTGGTCGATAACGCCTCGACCGACGCCTCGCTGGACGTACTAGCGCGCTATCCCAAGGTGCGGGTGCTGGCGCTATCCACCAATCACGGCTTCACCGGGGCGTGCAACGCCGGTTTTGCGGCGGCATCCGGCGCCGTCCAGGTGCTCCTCAACAACGACACCGCGGTCGACCCGGCGTGGCTGGCGCACGTCGCCGCCGCCTTCGAGGCGTATCCCGAGGTCGGCATCGTCGCCTCGAAGATGCTGCTCTTCGACCGGCGCGACGTCTTGCACACGGCTGGGGACTACGTCACGCCGGACGGGCTGGCGCACAATCGCGGCGTCTGGCAGCAGGACGAGGGCCAGTACGATCACCCGGCTTACGTCTTCAGCGCCTGCGGCGGGAGTTCGGCCTACCGCGCCGCCATGCTAAAAGAGATCGGACGGCTGGACGACGACTTCTTCTTCTCCTTCGAGGACGTCGACCTGGCGTGGCGCGCACAGCTGGCAGGCTGGCGCTGCCTTTACGTGCCGGAGGCTGTCGTCTACCACAAGCTCAAGGCGTCCGGCGGCGGCGTCACTGCGTCCTTTCACGACGCGCGCAACCGCATCTGGACGCTGGTGAAAAACTATCCCCCGGATCTCTGGCGCGACTACAAGGGCGCGGTTCTGCGCGCGCAGGCGCGGATTGCCCGGGACGCGCTGCAAGCCTGGCGTGGCGCGGCGGCGCGGGC
>DAOTUH010000195.1:0-3339 GCA_034437255.1 Anaerolineae bacterium | reverse complement strand
ACGGCGCATCTCGTGGCGGCGGCCCGCGAGGCGCAGGCCCAGGGACGCCCGCCCGGTCGCTTTCTCAGTATCTCCAAGATGCTCTTCCAGCCCGGCGACGAGCCGGATCTGGAGCTGATCTACGAGGAGGTGCTTGCGCCGGACGCGTTGCGTTCGCTGCTGGTCTCGGCGAAGGCGCGCGAGGTGCTGGCGCCCAATCTGCCGCTGGCCTTCGCCGTGCCTGCCGTGGACGGCTACGACGGCGGGCTGCTGCCGCTGCGCCATTATGCTGATTTCACCGAGTTGCTGCTGCCCGGCGGCACGCTGGACGGGCGGCTGCGCGAGAACCTGGAGGCGGTGCCCGACGAGCGGTGGCTCTCGCTGTTGGACGTGCGTTTTCTTATCACGGATAAGACCGGCGACACCTGGATCGACGGTGTCTTCTACGATCGCCAGTTCCGCCCGGCGTTGACGGCGGGTGAGACGCTGACGCTGGGCTGGCTGCCCGCCGACTTCGACGCGACGGCGCTGCACGTGCTCGCGGCGGGCGAGGGCCGGGTCACGCTGACGATGCGCGATGGGGAGACGCGGACCTTCCCGGTGGCGGCGGCCTCGGCGGATGCGCCGACGGTGGTCGCCTGGGATGCGCCCGCGACGCCCGTCACGGCGACGTTCCAGGGCGGCGAGGGTGGGCTGATGCTCGCCGGGGCGACGCTGGTCGCCGCGCGGACGGAGGCGTTCTATCCGCTGGTGCTCTCGGCGCGTTTCTGGCGGGTGCATTCGGGCGACGTGAAGCTGTACGAGAATCTTGATCTGACGCCGAGGGTGTTTTTTGTGCAGGCAGCGCGAACTGTTTCCGATGTGACCTCTGCGCTGGACGCGATGTCGGCGCCCGATTTCGACCCAACGCACGAGGTCGTACTGCTGGGGGACGCGCCATCTACTATCGGGCCGAACCCACCCCTTGATCCGCCCAAAAATGTAGCTGTGGAGATAGCAGCCTACGAACCCCTGCAGGTGGTGCTGGACGTGCGGGCGCCGGAGGCCGGCTACGTGGTGCTGACCGACGCCTGGTTCCCCGGCTGGGCGGCGGAGATCGCGGCGGTGGACGCGGACGGTGCCGCGCTGGACGTGCCGGTGTTGCAGGCGGACGTGCTTTTTCGCGCTGTGCCGGTGGCGGCGGGACGGTGGCGGATCACGTTGCGGTATCGCCCGCGCGCGCTCTGGCTCGGTGGCGGGGTGAGTGCAGCTGGTATACTAGGGTGGGCGGGGTACGCGGTCTGGTTGCGCAGGCAGAGGGAAGGACGGCATGATTGAGAGTGCGACGCGGGAGTTGATCGTGCGCGGGATCGCGGCGGCGAAGGCCGGGGATGACGACGAGGCGCGCTTTTATCTGGAGTGGGCGCTGCGCCGGGGCGACACCCGTGACGAGCAGGAGATGGAGGTTTATCTCTGGCTGAGCGAGGTCTACGAGGACGAGGCGAGGCGGCGCGAGTGCCTGGAGATGGTGCTGGCGCGCGATATTTACCATCCGCAGGCGCGCCGCAAGCTGGCGATTCTCGACGGGCGGCTCGATCCCGACGAGATCGTCGATCCTGATCAGGTGGTGCGGCCCACGGAGACGCGGCGGTCGGTCTGCCCCGATTGTGGCGGGCCGCTGTTCTTCGCGCCTGACGGGGAGAGTCAGACGTGTGAGCGCTGCGGGTGGCAGACGGGTGACACGGCTGCAGAAGAATCTGCGCAGGATCCCGGCGAGCTGCTGGCGCAGGGTATCGCGGCGGCACGGGCGAGGCAGCGCCGGGACGCGCTCCGCCGACTTCAGGCGGTGACGACGCACCCGGACGCGACGCCCGCGCAACAGATGCAGGCTTGGCTCTGGCTGAGTGGCGTTCACGAGACGCCGGCGCAGCGGCAGGCATGCCTGGAGGCCGTGCTGCGGTTGGATCCTCAGCACGCGGTCGCCCGGAAGGGGCTGGCGCGCCTGAAGGCGGGGACGGAGACGCCGGAGGCGGACAAGTCCGCCGAGGTCGCTGCGCCGGCGGCGTTGAAGGCGCGACGCATGGTCTGTCCTCAGTGCGGCGGCAATCTGCGCTCAGACGGGGGCAAGGTCCGCTGCGCGTACTGCGGCTATCACAGCACGTTGTTGGAGGCGTTGAAGCGCGGCATGGTGCGCGACGACGCTGTCAAGGAGCAGGATTTTGCTATCACGCTGGCGACGGGCGCGGGCCACGCGCGTCCGCAGGGTATGCGGGCCCTCGCCTGTGAGACGTGCCGGGCCGATTTTGTGCTGGGGCCCGGCGTGCTCTCCTTGACCTGCCCATACTGCGGTTCGTCCTACGTGGCGAAGACTGGGGAGGAGCGCGCGCTGATCCCGCCGGAAGGGGTGGTGTCCTTTATGGTGGATCAGGATGCGGCGCGGCGAGCGTTTCACGGCTGGCTGGACGAGCATACATTGCCCCGCGACCTCAAGAGCAGCGGTATCTTCGGTCTCTACTTGCCTGTCTGGACCTTTGACGTCGGCGGTATCGTGCGCTGGCGGCGGCAGGCGCCGAGCCACGATTGGATGGAGCAAGAGCCGGGGATCAAGGTTTCTCTGGATCAGGGCCTGCGGCTGGAGTTCGAGAGCGAGCTCGCCGGGCCGGTGGACTCGGGTGAGTTGCCCATCGACGTCGACGATCTGCTGGTCGCTGCCAGTCACACGCTACCCATGGATCTGCTGGGCGTGCTCCAGGATTACGATCTCTCCGCCCTCAAGCCCTATCGACCGGGTTACCTGGCGGATCAGCCGGCGGAGATTTACGAGGTCTCCGTCTCCGATGCCTCGCTGGCGGCGCGGGAGCGGGCGCTGGACGCAGCGCGCCGGCGGCTAGCAGCCCAGATGAATCTTTTTGGGCAAGAGATTCGGTTGGATTCCTCTCGCATGATGATCTACGCCTACAAGCTGATCCTGCTGCCTGTCTGGGTGACGCGCTATCGTGTGGAGGAGACGGTTTACCGCGTCGTGATCAACGGGCAGACGGGGACGGTGCGCGGGCAGCGACCGCGCGGCGGGTTGCGGGGCTTCTTCAAGGGGCTGTTGGGGTAAGACGTTATCCCGTCATTTCGAGCGACCAAAGGGAGTCGAGAAATCTCACCACCTGGAACGTAAAGTCTTGCTTGAGCCTACATTCGACCGTGTCCTGAAAGCGAGAGGGGGAGATCCCTCGACTCGCTGCACTCGCTCGGGATGACGGGGAAGCAGCGGTGTTTATGTGAAAGGATCCAGCATGAAGAAGGGCGGATACGTTTACATCCTGACGAACAAATCGGGCACGCTCTACATTGGCATGACCAACAACCTAATTCGCCGTATGTGGGAGC
>DAOTUH010000194.1:0-13618 GCA_034437255.1 Anaerolineae bacterium | reverse complement strand
AGACAGGGCGCGGTGAGGACACCGGCCCCAGCCAGAGGGGAGACGCATTTGACTTCTTTTAAGATAGGAGTATCAATAGAGAAGATGTACCACTATTATTGCCCACACAAGGAGGTCAACAGATGTTAGTGACGAGCAAAGAGTTGCTGTTAGATGCCCAAAAGAACCATTACGCCGTTGGTGCGTTCAACACCAACAACCTGGAGATCACCCACGCTATCATCCGCGCGGCTGAGGCAAAAAATGCGCCGATCTTGATACAGCTCTCCGCCGGGGCCATCCGCTATGGCGGCCTGGAATTCCTGCCTATGATTGCGCGGAAGGCGGCGCAACAGGCCGGTGTGCCGGTGGCCATTCACCTGGATCACGGCCCCAGTTTCGAGGTCGTGATGAAGGCGCTGCGCGTGGGCTTCACGTCCATTATGCGCGATGCTTCCAAACTGCCCTACGACGAGAACGTCGCCGAGGTGAAGAAAGTCGTGGAAGCGTGTCACGCGGTCGGTGTTCCCGTTGAGGCGGAGATCGGCAAGATTGGCGGGGCCGAGGAACACGTCGTTGTGAGCGAGAAAGAGGCCACGATGACCGATCCCGATGAAGCGGTCCGGTTCGTTGAGGATGGCGGATTCGACTTCCTGGCTGTCGCTATCGGCAACGCGCATGGTTTCTACAAGGGCGAGCCGGAGCTGGACTTCGACCGCCTGGAGACCATCCGTGACGCCGTGCCCGTGCCTCTGGTTCTGCACGGCGCCTCCGGTATCCCCGACCACCAGATCACCAAGGCCGTGAAGCGTGGCATTTGCAAGATCAACATCGATACGGAGATCCGCAACGCCTTCGCGCAGACGGTGAAGAAGTTCCAGCAAGAGAATCCCGACAAGATCGATCCGCGCAAGATCCTGGGGCCCGCCATCGACGCGATGCAGGCCGTGGTCGAGCACAAGATCGAGATCTTCCGCAGCGCAGGCCGCGCCTAGACGCCACACTATCACCGTCGTCACGCGGAGGGGACCTTCCCCTCCGCGTTTTTTCGTAACCCAGAGACGTGGTATACTTGTCCGTTAGTGACGGAGGGGGAACGTCCAGGTTGGACATCATGCTGAGAGCCAAGGAGGAGCGACATGAATGTGGTGCTCTTGTCACCTTATTTTCCATCGAACTATTATAATTTCGCGGTGGCGTTGCGTCGCGCAGGCGCTAACGTGCTTGCCATCGGCGATATGCCCTACGATGATCTGCGTCCGGCGTTGCGAGAAGCCATCACCGAGTACTACCGCGTCAATGATCTGCATGACTACGATCAGTTGGTGCGGGCCTGTGGGTATTTCACCCATCGCTATGGCAAGTTGAATCGATTCGAATCCCATAACGAGTACTGGCTGGAGACCGACGCCCGCTTGCGCACCGACTTCAACGTTTTTGGTCCCAAGGAACCGGAGATGGCGCAGGTGAAGTTCAAATCCCAGATGAAGGAGGTCTTCGCTCAGGCCGGCATTGACGTGGCGCGGGGCGAGGTGGTGCGGACGCCGGAGGTTGCGCAGGCTTTCATCGACGAAGTGGGGTATCCCGTCGTCGCCAAGCCTGATAACGGCGTGGGCGCTGCTGCGACCTACAAGATCAAGGATGCCGAGGAGTTGGCCCGTTTCTTCACCGAGAAGCCGCCCCTGGACTACTTCATGGAGGAATTCATTTCCGGTGAGATTTACTCTTTCGACGGGCTGGTCGACAGGCACAACGAGATCGTTTTCTACACGTCTCATCACTTCAATCGCGGCATCATGGAGGTGGTGAACGAGGGGCTGGACATGTTCTACTACTCACTGCGCGAGCTCCCACCCGATCTGGAGGAGGCCGGTTTCCGCACGGTGGAGGCCTTCGGCCTCCGCGAGCGCTTTTTCCACATTGAGTTCTTCCGCAGTGAGGGGCGCCTTATCGCCCTGGAGCTCAATATGAGGCCGCCCGGTGGTCTCACCATGGACATGTTCAACTACGCCAATGACATCAACCTTTATCGAGAGTGGGCAAATCTGGTAGTTCACGACCGCTTCGAGGCCGACTATGATCGCCCCTATCACTGCGTCTACGTGGGCCGGAAGTGGCCTCGCAACTACTGCACTTCCCACGAGGAGGTGCTGCGTGACCACATTGAGTTCCTCGTGCACCACGAGCCCATCAATCCCGTATTGGCGCCCGCCATCGGCGAGTATGGCTATCTGTTGCGAAGCCCTGACCTGGCAACGCTCATGGTCGCCGTCGATGAAATCGTCGCGATTTGCTGACCGGGGAGGCTATTATGAACATCATCCTGATCTCGCCTAATTTTCCGCCCAATTATTATCATTTCGCCGTCGCGCTGCGGCGGAACGGCGCGAACGTTCTCGGTATCGGCGATGCGGCCTATCAGACGTTACTGCCGCCGCTTCAAGATGCCCTGACGGAGTACTTCCGGCTCGACGCTCTTCACGACTACGACTGGCTGCTCCGCGCGTGCGCGTACTTCACCTATCATTATGGGAAGATCCAGCGCCTGGAGTCGCACAACGAGTACTGGCTGGAGAACGATGCTCGCTTGCGCACCGATTTCAACATCCCTGGGCTGAAGTTGCCGGACGTACAGCGTGTCAAGCGTAAGTCACGGATGAAGGAGGTTTTCGAGCAGGCCGGCATGGAGATGGCACAGGGTGCCGTGGTACATTCGAAAGAAGAGGCCCAGCTGCTGATCGATGAGGTGGGATACCCGCTGATTGCCAAGCCCGACGTGGGCGTAGGCGCTGCGGGCACTTACAAGATCGAGGATGAAGCGGATCTCGACGCCTTCTTTGCCCAGAAACCGCTGGTCGATTATCTGCTGGAGGACTTTATCACCGGACAGCTATACTCCTTTGATGGTCTGGCCGACCGGCATGGGCGGCTGGTCTTCTACACCGCCCATGTCTACGAACCCGGCATCATGGAGGTGGTGAACGAGGATCGCGACGTCTACGCTTGTTCTTTGCGAGAGATTCCGCCCGGTCTCAAGGAAGCGGGCACAAGGGCCGTCCGGGCCTTCGATGTGCGCGAGCGTTTCTTCCATATTGAGTTCTTTCGCGCCGCCGACGGTCGCTGGCTGGCTGTGGAAATGAACATCCGTCCCCCAGGGGGCTTGATGATGGACGTTTTCAATTACGCCAACGATATCGATCTCTACCAGCAGTGGGCTAATCTAGTCGTGTTCGACACCTTCACCACGGAGTATTCCTGGCCCTATCACTGCGCTTTTGTCGGTCGTAAATACCACCATCGCCACCGGCACACCAAGACGGAGATCAAGGAGGTCTGGGGGCCTCTACTCGTGCACCAGCAGCCTGTTGATCGCGTCTTTGCCCGGGCCATGGGCGATTACGCCTACATTCTCCGCTCGCCGGACTTGGAAGAGGTGCAAACGGCCATCGATTTCATTCTTGAGACGGCCTGAGCAAGCGGCGTACTTTGGAGCGTGAACATGCACGTCGAATATCATAAACATTGGAGCACTCATCTCAATCGCGACATGGAATTGAAAGTCTACGGGCACGCTGGCAAGCCCGTAGTCGTCTTTCCTTCGGCGCGCGGTACCTTTTACCAATTCGAGGATTTCGGCATGGTCGAAGCGGTGCGTGGTTTCCTTGAAGCGGGCAAAATCCGGCTCTACACCATCGCCAGCAATGATCACGAGACCTGGCTGGCCGACGACTGGATCAACGTGGCGGACCGGGGCCGCAATTACGCGGCTTACGACGCCTACGTTGTGGAAGAAGCTATCCCTTTTGTCCGTGAGCACAGCGGACGTAACGGGAGCGTGATCGCGACCGGCTGTAGCATGGGCGCCTATCATGCCGCCAACTTCTTTTTCCGCCACCCCGACGTTTTCGACACCGTTATCGCCATGAGTGGACTGTACGGTCCGTGGTATTTTGTCGGCGATTACGTGGATGACAACGTCTACTTCAATTTCCCGTTGCTCTATCTACCTAACTTGAGCGACCAACAGTTTCTCGAGCAGTTTCGCCGGAGCAATATCATTATCTGTGTAGGGCGGGGCGCCTGGGAGGCCCATCACGTCCACGAGACCCGGTTGTTGGAGCGGGCGTTGCGGAGGCTTAACGTCCCGGCCTGGGTGGATTATTGGGGTAAGGACGTGAACCACGACTGGCCCTGGTGGCGCAAGCAACTGCCATATTTCCTGGGGGAACTGGATTTGTGAACAATGTGTGTCGTGAGTTATACTCTGTATCTACAGTCTGACAGGAGCACACCATGAACGTAACACGTTCTCTTCGTGATCGCATAGAAGCTCTGCTACACGCCGGATTCGAGGCTGCCGTGGCTGCAGACGCACTACCAGATTTTGATATCCCAAAGTTTATCCCCGTGGCGCCCAGCCGGTACGAGGCCCATGGTGATTACGGCTCGCCCGTCTGCATGGGCCTGGCCAAGGTGCTGCGCCGGGCACCCCTGCAAATCGCGCAGGCCGTCGTGCCCTACATCTCCGATGCGGACTTTGTAGCTGAAGTCGAGACCGCGGTACCGGGCTACATCAACGTCACGTTAGACGAGCGCTGGCTGGCCGAGCAAGTGCCTGTCATCCTGGAATTCGGGGAAGCCTGGGGCAACCTCGATCACGGCGCGGGTGAGCGGGTGCAAGTCGAGTTCGTCAGCGCAAATCCCACCGGCCCGCTGACCATCGGTTCGGCGCGGAACGCCGTGCTGGGCGACGCGCTGGCGGCGGTGCTGGGAGCCGTGGGCTACGACGTGGCGCGCGAGTACTACGTCAACGACGCGGGGTCCAAGGCGCGGAAGTTGGGTTACAGCATCTACGTGCGCTATCTCGAGCTGCTGGACGAACCCGTCGAGATTGAAGAAGAGATGTATCCCGGCGACTACGTCAAGGAGATGGCCCACCAGCTGGTCGATCAGGCCGGACGCCGCTTTGTCGATGTGGACCCCGAACAGGTCATCGGCGAATTCGCGGATTGGGGTATTGATCGGGTGCTGGAAGGCGTCGAGACCGACCTGGCCCAGATGCGCATTCACTTCGACACCTGGCGCCACGAACGAGATTTCTACCGGGGCGCTCCGTCACTCTTCGACCAGATGCTCCGACGTCTCCGCGACAGAGGGCACATCGTCGAAAAAGAAGGCGCGACCTGGTTCACCCATCCCGATCTGGAAAGGGATGCCGTCCTGGTCCGGTCACCCGGGGTGATCCCCAATCCGGTGGATCGTCCCACCTATCTTATGTCCGACGTCTGCTATGCGTGGGACAAGTTGGTAATCCGGGGCTTCGACCGCGCCATCTACGTCTGGGGCGCCGATCATCACGGCGACGTGCCGCGCGTCGAGGCGGCGGTGGAGGCGCTGGGCCTCGATTCTGAGCGCGTGGAGATCATTCTCTACCAGCTGGTCACCTTGCGCCGTGGCGACGAGGTGCTGCGCATGTCCAAGAGCTCCGGCGAGTTCGTCACGCTGCGCGAGCTCATCGACGAGGTCGGCCCCGACCCCATCCGTTACATGCTGCTAACCCGCACCGCCGACGTGACCATGGACTTCGACCTGGCGCTGGCGGTGGAACAGTCGGAGCGCAACCCCGTCTACTACGTGCAGTACGCGCACACGCGCATCGCCGGGGTGCTGCGTCACGCTGCCGAGGAGGGCTGGGACCCGGAGACCATGGGCGATCCGGCGTTGCTGACCCACGAGAGCGAGCTGGCGTTGGTCCGTAAGATGATGGAGCTGCCGGAGATCATCGCGCTGGCGGCGAACAACCTGGCGCCCCATCACCTGACGACCTACGCCCACGACCTGGCCTCGCTCTTTCACACCTTCTACCACAACTGCCGCATCGTCTCCTCCGAGCCTGGCGACGAAGCCATTACCCGTGCTCGCTTAATGCTGGCCCGCGCCACCAAATCCGTCCTCGCCCGCGTGCTGCACCTCATGGGCATGGACGCACCGGAGAAGATGTAATTCTATTGCGTATTCCGTATCTCGTATTGCGTATTCTGTTCGCGAAATGTGATTGAATACGGAATACGCGATATGATTCATTTCAACCCCAAAGATAAGGAGATACTCATTGCATGGGACTTAAACCTGATGCCTGGATTCGCAAGATGGCGTTAGAGCACCAGATGATCAAGCCGTTCCACAACGGTCAGAAACGTAATGGTATTATCTCTTATGGACTCTCGTCCTACGGCTACGACATTCGGGTGGCGGACGAGTTCAAGGTCTTCACACCGGGCAAGGGGGACCTGGCTGTCGTCGATCCGAAGGCACTGGACACGGGCGCGCTCATTGATTTCCGGGGCGACGTTTGTATCATCCCGCCCAACTCCTTTGCGCTGGCCCGCAGCCTGGAATACATGCGCATGCCCAGGGACGTGCTGGGCGCCGTGCTGGGGAAATCGACGTATGCTAGGTGCGGCATCGTGACGAATTTTACGCCCTTGGAGCCGGGTTGGCACGGTTACATCACCATCGAGATCAGCAACACGACGCCGCTGCCCGCCAAGATCTACGCCAACGAGGGCATTGCGCAGGTGCTCTTTTTCCAGGGCGACGCCCCCTGCGAGATTTCGTACGCCGACAAAAAGGGCAAGTACCAGGGACAGCGCGGCGTCGTGCTCCCGCGCCTGTAGACACAAGGGAAGTTTTGTACTCAGCCGCACATAAATCCGTTCAATCCGTTGAATCCGTTGATGAAGATGATCCGACACGGAGAAAGAAGGTTGGCATTGTATGAACATTGACATCCTACACGAGGCCGGTTATGAGCAGGCCTTGATCGGCCTGAGTCTCAGCTACAAGCAGCCGGTCGAGAAGATGCCGCAGGTCGCCGAGCGGCTCTATCACAAGAACGGTGGGCATAACAAGTTCCTGGAGTCTATCATCGTCTGGCTCGACATCACCGCTGCCCGCTACTGGTGGCAGCAGTTCGACACGTACCGCATCGGCGTCACCAAGCAGAGCGAATCGACCATGCACACGATCCTCAAGCGCCCGCTGAACCAGGATGATTTCGAGGGCGAGATCGCCCCGGCGACGCTGGATCGCCTCAACGCGCTCATCGCGGACAAAGCTTTTGCCCAGGTCAAGCGCGAGCTGCCGGAGTCCTTCCTGCAGCGCCGCGTCGTCTGCACCGACTACAAGACCCTGCGGCGTATCATCCGCCAGCGTTACACGCACCGGCTGCGCGAATGGCAGACGTTCTGCGATGCCATGCGTGACCAGCTGGCGCACGCGCAGTTTCTGTCGGATTGTTACGAGAAGCGGATATAGTGGTTTCCTCTGGTATGCCTCATGGTTGATGCCCACCTCTATTTCGCCGACGCTCGCACGATGCCCGAGGTCGAGGATGCCAATGTGGCCCTCGTCGTCACCTCGCCGCCGTATTACGCCATCAAGGACTACGACGTGGAGGACCAGATCGGCTACGGGCAGAGCCTGCACACGTATCTTGTGGATCTTTACCGCGTCTGGACCGAGTGTCACCGCGTGCTGATGCCCGGCGCGCGACTCTGCGTCAACATCGGTGACCAGTTTGCGCGGACCAAGCGCTTCGGGCGCTACAAAGTGATTCCTCTCCACGCGGAGATCATCGCGCAGGCCGAGCAGATCGGCTTCGATTACATGGGCGCCATTATCTGGCAGAAGCGGACGACCATGGAGACCAGCGGAGGTGCGACGATCATGGGCTCCTATCCGCATCCGCCCAACGGCGTCGTCGAGATCGATTACGAGTTCATCCTGCTCTTCAAGAAGCGGGGCAAACGCCGCATCCCCCGCGAGCGCCGTGAGGCTGCTGCTATGACCAAGGAGGAGTGGAAGACCTTCTTCTCCGGGCACTGGACCTTCGGCGGGGCGCGCCAGGGCGAGCACGGCGCCGTCTTCCCCGAGGAGCTGCCTCGACGTCTGATCCGCATGTACACCGTGCACGACGACGTGGTACTCGATCCGTTCCTTGGCAGCGGCACGACGGCCCAGGTCGCGCTCCAATTGGGACGCCGGGCCGTGGGCTACGAGCTCAACCCCGATTTCCGCTCTTTGATCGAGGCGCGGCTGGACGACGTCGACGATTTGACCCCGGACCAGGTGCGCGTCGAGATGCGCGGGTCAGATCAGATCCCACTGCCTCCCGTCGAGTACACGCCCGCCATCGCCGACATTCGCCCCAAGCACCCACCGCCCCGCCCCGCGCGCGATCTCTACCGCGTCACCGAGGTGCTGGGACCGACGGCATTACGCCTGGAGGACGGGCGCGAGATCACGCTCCTCGGCCTGACCGTGCCCGAGGCTCAGGCCGCCGAGACGCTGGCCTACCTGCAGAAGTATGTGGCTGGCAAGCGCGTCACCCTGCGCACGCCGCTCGAGGCCCATCCTGACGCCGCCTACGTCCGCCTGAAGAACCGCATCTTCATCAACCGCAAGATGCTCGAGATGTCCCTCGCCATCCCGGACGAAACCACCGACCATCCGCAGAAACGCCGCTTTGAGAAAATTCACCGTGCAATCCTTCGACTTCGCTCAGGACAGGCACGTAACACGTAACCTGCGACAGGAGCCTTTCTATGCCCGATCCCATCCGCATCCTCCATTTCTCCGACCTGCACATCGGTATGGAGAACTATGGCCGGCTCGACCCGGAGACCGGTCTGAACCAGCGCGTCGTCGATTTCCTCGACCGCCTGGATCAGGTCGTCGAGCACGCCATCTGCCACGAGGCCGACCTGGTGCTCTTCACCGGTGACGCTTTCCGCACGCGCGACCCCAACCCGACGCACCACCGGGAGTTCGCCCGGCGGCTGCGCCGGCTCTCCGAGGCGGCGATTCCCACCGTGCTGCTCGTCGGCAACCACGACATCCCCGTGATGGCGGAGCGCGCCTCCAGCGTCGATATCTTCGCCGCGCTGGCCGTGCCCCACGTCACCGTGGCGCGTCAGCCGGAGCTGCTGCGGCTGGAGACCCGGCGCGGGCCGGTGGAAATCGGCGTCATCCCCTATCCCGTGCGCCAGCGCCTGCTAACGCGGGAGCAGTTCCGGCGCATGAGCCAGGAGGATCTCGATCAAGCCGTGACCGAGGCCGTGGTCAGTCTGATCCGTGAGCTGCAGGCGCAGCGCGATCCCGACGTGCCGGGTTTGCTGGCGGGCCACTTTTCCGTTTTTGATGCTAAATGGGGCTCCGAACGGAATATCATGGTTGGGCGAGACGTGGCCGTACAACTCTCCGATCTAATCGATCCCATCTGGGACTACGTCGCGTTGGGCCACATCCACCAGCACCAGAACCTCAATCCCGACGACGCGCCGCCCGTCGTCTACGCCGGCAGCATGGAGCGCGTCGATTTTGGCGAGGAGGGGCAACCCAAGGGTTTCTGCTGGGTCGAGCTGGTACGCGGTCAGACCGATTGGCGCTACATCCAGGTACCCGCGCGTCCCTTCCGCACCGTGCGCGTGGACGTATGCGAGGCGTCCCAGCCCCTGGCCTGCATCCAAGAGGCGGTTGCGAAACATGACCTGACCGGTGCCGTGGTGCGCCTCATCGTTCAGATGACGCCGGAGCAGGAGCCACACCTGCGCGATGGTGATCTCTCGCCGCTGTTGGAAAACGCGTTCTTCGCCCAGATCAACCGGGACGTGGACCGCAGCGTGCGCGACCGGTTGGCCGGACTGGAGCCCGACTCCATGACGCCGGAACATCTGCTGGAACGCTATTTGCTGGCGAAAGACAAGTCCAGTGACGAGGTCGCGCGCTATCTAGCGGTTGCCCAGGATATTTTTCATGAAGAAGGTTGACTCACCTGAGAAAAGGATGGGCCTCACGCCAAGACGCAAAGGGCGCTAAGATTTTTAAGTTTATTAAGAGTATTATGAATGTGAAGCCCAGGTAAATTCAATAATATTGAATAGGAAAATAATTTCCTTTGCGGTCTTGGCGTCTTTGCGTGAGATGTTAGGTTTTTTCATCACAGTCAGGTTAGCTATAGTATGATTAAAACCACGTGCGCGTGCTTGACAAATTTGCTATAATGTTTTATAAGTGTGGGAGCAGAGTTGGTGCATATTGAATCTGTTTCATAAGCGGTGCCCTTTGCAGACATAATCCCAAGACTGACCTGCTTATTTTTTGGTACAGGAGGAGAGGCATGAGACGCACTCATCTGACGTGGATGATTCTGATCGCCGTGATGGGGATGGTGGTTTCACCCGTGATGGCAGTTGAGGGTCTCAATGCCAGCCATGACAACGAAGAGGACGCGGACGCTGTCTTATCTGCCTACTGGCACCCTCGCGTTCGACAATGGGATGGCTTGATTCGGGAGGAAGCCGAACGTCGCAGTCTGGACCCGGACTTCTTGGCTTCTCTGGTCTGGATGGAATCGCGCGGTCGCTATCAGGCCGTCGGTCCGGTGGGCGCGGTGGGACTGATGCAGGTGATGCCAAGCGAAGCCGGATTCTCCTGGCGTCCCCCCAAAGCGCAGTTGCTGGATCCTGCAACCAATCTCTTCTGGGGCACACGCACCCTGGCTACGGTCATCCAGCAGGGCAATGGTGATATTTTCAATGCGCTGGCCGCGTACAACGGCGGGTGGCATCAGACCCAGTACCGGGGGCCCAAGCACTTCGCGACGACGATTTTGCGCGATTACGCGGAGGCCGTTGCCAAGCGCCACGACCTGCTGTGGTCGGAACGCTGGCTGGCCGTCTTTGCCGTGACCGGTCCGGAGGTTAGGGGACCCATCTGGATCTCGGATTCAGCCCGCGACGATGTCTATTTCTACAGCAACGAGAACTGGATCCCGGAAGGCTCCCTGCTGATCCCTGATGGCGTGCCGCCGACCGCGGTGTTGGCGACCTTTGAGGATGAGGGCGGGAACACATGCACCGTTGGCGTCTGGTTCTACCGGATGGGACAGGATGCGTGGTTAGTTCCGTGAACCGTTGATGTCGATTCCCAAGGCCAGGGCAATTTCGCCCTGGCCTTTTTTGCTGTCTGTTAGAAGACAGGGTAGAATGAAGTATTGTTCATTGTTGTGGGGCGAAGGAGGAATTGATGAGGGTGGATCTGCTGGTGCATTCGGCAGCACAGCTCTGCACGGTGCCGCCACACGCCGGCGGCCCGCAGCGCGGCGAGCGCTTGGGCGACCTTGGGCTGATCGAGGACGGCGCCGTCGCCGTGCGCGACGGACGGGTCACGCTCGTGGGGCCAACGTCGAAATTGCGAGACGCCGTCGAGGCACGACGCGAGATCGACGTGACCGGCAAGGTGGTCTGCCCCGGCTTCGTCGATCCGCATACCCACCTTGTCTGGATGGGCGACCGCGCCGCCGAGTTCGAACAGCGCATCGCCGGGGCGACCTACATGGAGATCATGGAGGCAGGCGGCGGCATCATGGCGACCGTACGGGCGACGCGGACGGCTTCCGTTGAAGGGATGGCGGCGGCGGCCCGACCACGCCTCGACCGCATGCTGGCCTACGGCACGACGACGGTGGAGATCAAGACCGGCTACGGCTTGGAGACAGCGACAGAACTCCGCCAGCTCGAGGCCATCGTCGCGCTGGACCGCTCGCATCCGGTGACCGTCGTGCCGACGTTCCTGGGCGCACATGCCATTCCATCCGAATACCGTGACCGTCCCGACGCCTACGTCGATCTGATCGCCAAGGAGATGCTGCCCGCCGTCGCCGAAAAGGCTCGCGCGCTGAGTATCGACCTGCCCTTCTGTGACGTCTTCTGTGAGGAGGGCGCTTTCGATCTGCAGCAGACGCGGCGCATTCTGGAAGCTGCGCAGGCCCTGGGTTTCCCGCTCAAAGTGCACGTGGACGAGTTCAAGGCACTGGGCGGAACGCGGCTGGCGGTCGAACTAGGCGCCGTATCGGCGGATCATCTGGTCAAGACGGCGCCGGAGGACGTCGCAGCGCTGGGTCGCTCCGAGACGGTGGCGGTCTCGTTGCCGTGCACGCCCTTCGGTCTGGGGCACACGACGTATACGCCGGCCCGCGCGCTCCTCGCTGCCGGCGCAGCGCTGGCGTTGGCCACCGACTGCAATCCGGGCACCGCGTGGACCGAATCCATGCCCTTCGTCATCGCCCTGGCGTGCCGCTATCTGCGCCTGACGCCAGCCCAGGCCCTGGTTGCGGCGACGCTCAACGCAGCCTACGCCCTGAATCTGGGCGAGCGGGTGGGCAGCCTCACGCCCGGCTACACCGCCGACCTGGTGCTGCTGGACGCGCCAGATATCCGCCACCTCGGCTATCGCTTCGGCACAAATCCCGTAGCTCTGGTGCTGAAGGCGGGCGAGGTGGTCATCGACAGGATTGAGAGGGGATCGCGCGCATGAATCAGAACGACGCGACGATCCACCGGCTCAACGTGACCGAGGGCGGCGAGCGCATCGACAAATATCTGGCGGAGGCACTCTCGGATCTCTCCCGGTCGGCCATCCAGCGGCTCATCGACGAGGGCGAGGTGACGCTTAATGAGGAAGTACCGAAAGCGTCCGCCGACGTCGCCGCCGGGGACGAGATCGTCGTGCGCGTCCCACCGCCGGAACCCGTGGAGATGGTACCGCAGGATCTGCCGCTGGACGTGCTCCACGAGGACGCCGACATCATCGTGGTCAATAAGCACGCCGGACGCGTGGTCCATCCGGGTGCGGGCCATCCCGATGGGACGCTGGCGAACGCCATCCTGGGCCACTGCCCCGATCTGCGCGGGGTGGGGGGCAAGCTGCGACCGGGTATCGTGCACCGGCTCGACAAGGACACCTCCGGCGTGCTCGTTGTCGCTAAGCACGACGCGGCGATCCGTGACCTCCAGCGACAGTTCAAGCACCGCACCGTGGAGAAGGCCTACGTCGCGCTGCTCATCGGGAATCTGGCGGAACCGGAGGGCTTCATTGAGGCGCCCGTGGGTCGGCATCCCGCCCGGCGCCAGCGGATGGCCGTGGTCCCCGGTGGCAAGATGGCGCGTACGCGCTGGTCGGTGGCGCAGCGGCTCCGCGATGCTGATAGGCGGCGCTACACCTTAGTCGAGGTGGGCTTGCTGACGGGCCGCACGCACCAGATCCGCGTGCACTTCCACTGGCTGGGCTACCCGCTGGTGGGCGACGAGACCTACGGTCCTCGCCGCGATCCGCTGGCCGCACCGCGCCAGTTCCTCCACGCCCGCGACCTGACTCTCACCCATCCCATCACCGGGGAGCGGATGACTTTCACGGCGCCCTTGCCCGACGACCTGCGAGCCGTGCTGGACGAGTTGACGCCGGTTTCCTGATGTCTCTAGCCCCCTATGAATGTCAAAGGTCAAACGTCAAATGTCGTCGGCGGATGCAAAAGGATACGACGCATACAACAGATTCGCCAAAAAATCCGTTTAATCCGCTCAATCCGTTGATTTGTGTTTCCTCTTTGGCATGGTTTGCTACATGAGGACTCCTCTGTTCTACATTTGTCATTTGCTGATTCCGCTCTTTCGACTAAGATTTAAGTGTGACAAAAGAACGCTTGGACAAGCTGCTGGTGGCCCGCGATCTGGCTCGAAGCCGGAACCGCGCGCAGCGCCTCATCCGCGCCGGCGAGGTGCGGGTGGACGGGCAGATT
>DAOTUH010000193.1:0-22392 GCA_034437255.1 Anaerolineae bacterium | reverse complement strand
TTTTATTTTTGCCGTGTTTTTCTGTGTTCGTCCGTGTCCGATTTTGGTCCAACCGGGGAAAGTTACCAACGTTTTCTAGCAAACTCGCGTTGTAGTACTAGATTCGTACGAAACCCGAGGGCTTCCTTTGTTTCTTTAGCCCCTCTCCGGATCATCTCCCAAATCCTTTTCCACCCGCACCGGGATCTTGCCATCGTGCATCTGAAGATCGAGCGCGAGGCCAGGACGAGTCTGCAGCGCAGAGGTGAGTACCTTTTCTGTCTCTCGCTCGCGGACGATAGCGTAGCCGCGCTGCAGCACCCGCTTGGGATCGAGGTTGGTCAATCGCGCCGTCAGCTCGCGCACCTGCTGCCGCTTCTGTTCAAGGCGGTGTTGGAACGCCATATCGATCTGAGCCGTCAGCCCATCGACCTGTTGACGGGCGTTGTCCAGGTGTGTGCGCGGCGAGAGATGCTGCAAGTTACGCTGCAACTGTTGAGCCTGATCCTGCCACCCGGTCAAGCGGACGGCGAACTGGCGATCCAAGCGCTCGCGTGTCTGCAAAAGCCCGGCTTGTAACTCGTACCGATCCGGCGTCGCCAGCTCCGCGGCCGCCGAGGGCGTCGGCGCGCGGCGGTCGGCGGCGAAATCGGCCAGGGAGAAGTCGGTCTCGTGGCCCACGCCGGAGATAATGGGGATGCGCGAGGCGGCGACGACCCGCGCCACCCGCTCGTCGTTGAAGGCCCAGAGATCCTCCAGCGAGCCGCCGCCGCGCACCAGCAGGATCACGTCCACGTCGTCGCGGGCGTTGAGCGCGTCCAGCGCTGCCACGATGCGAGGTGGCGCTGCGTCACCCTGCACCAACGTCGGCGAGAGCAGCACGTCCACCAGCGGATAGCGCCGCCGCAACACGTTGAGCACGTCCCGCAGCGCGGCCGCCGTCGGCGAGGTGACCACGCCGATGCGCTTGGGGAACGCGGGCAGGGCCCGCTTGCGCTTGGGATCGAAGAGCCCCTCGGCCTCCAGGCGCGCTTTCAGCCGCTCGTACTCCTGGTAGCGTGTGCCACGTCCGGCGGGCTGCACCTCATCGACGTAGATCTGGTAGCGTCCGCCGGCCTCGTACAGACCGATGTGACCGTGCGCCACGGCCTGATCGCCAGACTGCGGCAGATAGCCCAACCGCCGGGCCGTGCTGCGCCAGATCACGCAGGAGATGCGGGCGGCGCTGTCTTTCAGCGTAAAGTAGCAGTGCCCGGAGGAAGCCCGCGAGAAATTGGAGACCTCGCCCTCGATCCAAAGATTCTGGAAACTGGGCTCCTGCTCCAGCAGACCGCGGATGCGGCTCGTCACTTCACTGACGGAGTAAGGGTTTTCCGGCCCTGAGAAGAGTTCCATTTGATTCCACATGGTATTCACCAGAGGAGGCTAAGCGTCGTGAAGAACAGCATCCCGCCGCCGATCGCCAGCAGAAGGATGGCCGTCGACGACGGCATGGGCAGCAGATTGATCCCGCCAAAGAGGCCGATCAGGTAAAGTGTCGCGCCGACGATGAAGAGCGGGCGTTCGGCGCCGCGCAGGCGCAGGTAACGTCGAGAACGTCGAGTCATGGGTGTCTCCTTGTTGACTATACACTGATTATAGCCATCATTCGGTAATTGAGAAACCCGATCAAGCGATTGACTTTGCCCTCGGGGCGCTATACTTGAGGTACATGCGACGCTCACATTCC
Source organism: Anaerolineae bacterium (assembly GCA_034437255.1). Classification (GTDB taxonomy): domain Bacteria; phylum Chloroflexota; class Anaerolineae; order B4-G1; family SLSP01; genus G713. The sequence continues at coordinate 20,684 of DAOTUH010000193.1, read as the reverse complement.
GACGTCAGGAGGGGCCATGAACATAACGAGACGCACGTGGCTGATATGGTTGGCGGGCTTATTGCTCTTGGTTGGCTGCCAGCAGACACCGATGGTCACGTCAACGCCAACTTCAATCTCGACCCTGATTCCGTCCCTCACGCCGACCGCGCCGCCAGTACCGACGGAGACGCCAACATTCTTGCCCACGTCAACCCTGACGCCCTCTCCTACGCCGACCCCGCTGCCAGCGACCGCATCCCTGTCCGCCCCGCTTTACATCTACCATCCCAACACGCTCGGCGTCTGGCGCCTGGCACCGGGCGCCACGGACATCGAGGCGGTGACGCCATCCGATGTCGAGGTTTCGGCTTTCGACGTCTGGCTTGGCGATGGGCGCTTCGCTTACGGCACACCGTCGGGCGAGGCCTTCGTGGCGTTTCTAGGGGAGGAACCGCGTCAGATCTACGCCTTTGAATCTGACCTGGACGTAGACGTACACGTCAATGCGCTGGCGTGGTCACCGGATGGTGCCTGGTTAGTCTACGGGCTGCGCGTCGAGGACGCGGTGCTGGAGAAGGAGACGCGCGATGCGGTCGAGCCCCTGACCGGCGTCTGGCTCTGGTCGGTAGCGGAGGATCGCCACGTGCAGTTGGTAGAGAACCGGTATCTCACGCTACCGGCCGAGGATGAGACCGGAGGCGTGGGGCGATTGCGGATTATGACCCAGCCCAGCTGGTCGCCAGCAGGGGAGGCGCTGTTGTTCACGGGCAGTTACTGGGAGTGGACCGATGTCCTCTGGCTTGATCCCGTGCTGCCTGATCCCGCCGCAGCAGAGCTGTACGATCCTCAGAGCCAGGACGCGTGGTCCAGTGGGGCGTGGACACGCGATGGGCAAGGCGTGCTGCTCAGCGGCCTGAACTATGCAGCCTTCGGAGGCCTCGTTTGGGTAGACCGGACCACGTTGGTCACGGAGACGCTGGTTTCGGGCATGGAAACTCGGCTGTACGTTGCCGACGCAGCGGCGTCACCAGACGGCATCGCGTTTTTCGCCAACGATGAGGAGCGCGGGTTACACCTCTATCTGGGGCAGCGGTCAGGAGGGGATTTTGAGTTTGCGCCTGTCGAACTGGGAGATCTGGACTGTCCCTACCTTGGCGACGTCGCGTGGAGCCCCAACGGAGCGCACGCGGCCCTGCCGTGTCGCGGTAACGTAAAAGTCGTAGCCGTGGATGGCTCCCTGAACCTGGATCTGGCTCCTTTCCTGCCACCCCTTACCGGAGACTGGTATTGGCGCCTGCGTTGGGGTGGGATCGTGCAACCGACCGAGCCGTGATATAATCTGGATGCTGGAAACTGGGTACTTGATGCTTGATACTTGATGCTGGGTATCCTCCACTCGATCAGAACGATTTCGCATTTGTCACTCTGTCCCTTTGACGTTTTCAATTCGCCATTTGTCATTTAAAAGTGATAGCCTATGCGCATCATTCTCACCCACGAAAACGCAGATTTTGACGCGCTCGCCGCGCTGCTGGGCGCGCACAAGCTCTACCCGGATGCGACGCCGGTGCTGCCGCGTCGGATCAATCGCAACGTGCGGGCCTTTCTAGCGCTCTACCGAGCGGAGCTGCCTTTTGTCGATCCCGACTCTCTGCGGCGCGGTCAGCATATCCAGCGCGTCATTCTTGTGGACACGCACAATCTCACGTCAGTGCGCGGGATGAGCTCCGAGCTGGAGCAGGTGCTGGTTATCGACCATCACAAGCCGCCGGAGGAGTTGCCTGACCACTGGGTGTTTCGTGGCGAGATGCTGGGCGCCACGACGACGATGCTGGTAGAGACCATGTCGGCGCGGATGATGTCGGTGGATCGCATCGAGGCAACGCTGATGCTGGCCGGCATTTACGAGGACACCGGCGGGCTGACCTACTCCAATACTACGGCGCGGGACATGCGAGCGGCGGCCTGGCTCTTGGAACGGGACGCCAGCCTGGAGATCGCTAACGAGTTCCTTCACCATCCGCTTTCGGCGGGACAGCACGCGCTCTACGAGGATCTGCTGGATAACATGGAGACCGTGGAGCGCGAAGGCCACGCTGTGGTTATCGCCTGGGCGCAGGCGCCGGAGGGGCTGGACGAGGAGATCTCCACGCTGGCGCATAAATTGCGCGACCTATTGGAGCCCTCGGCGCTCTTCGTTCTGGTGGGATTGGGCGATAACACGCAACTGGTGGCCCGAGGCGCCACCGACGACATCAGCGTGGCCGAGGTGGCGGAGCACTTCGGCGGCGGCGGGCACGACCGCGCGGCGGCGGCGCTGCTGCGTGACCGCTCCGTCGAGAGCGTCGTCGAGGAGCTCCGGGAGATCCTGCCGCGCTTCGTGCGTCCCCGCGTCACGGTGCGCCACCTGATGTCGTACAGCGTACGCACCGTCGAGCCGGAGACGTCCATTGAGGAAGTCTCGCGCCGCATGCTCCATACCGGGCACGAGGGATTCCCCGTCCTCGACGAGGACGGGCACGTGGTCGGCCTCGTCACGCGCAACGCCGTGGATCGCGCGCTACAGCACGGCTGGGCCCACCAGCCGGTCAGGCGCATCATGGACGCCGGAGAGGTCACCGTCTCGCCCGCGGATTCGGCCGAGCGCGTGCGTGACCTCATGATCCAGCACGGGTGGGGCCAGGTGCCCGTGGTCACGGATGGCGACGTCATCGGCGTCGTCACCCGCACCGATCTGATCCGCCTGCCGCCCTCGGAGCAGGAGGCCGAGCGGCGCCGCATCGCGCTGCTGATGGAGGAGGCCTTCCCAGAGCCGCTAGTGGCCCTGATCCGGCGCATCGGCGAGATCGCGGCGGAGCGCTCCGAGAGTCTCTACTTCGTCGGCGGCATCGTTCGGGACTTGCTCTTGGGCCAGCCCATCGTGGACGTGGATCTTGTGGTGGAAGGTAAGGCTATCGCCCTCTGTGAGATGCTTATCGACGTGTTCGGTGGGGAGATGCGCAAGCATCGCCGATTCGGCACCGCCAAGTGGCTGCTCTCGCCCCAGGTCTGGCGTCAAGTGGCGCCGGACATCACGGACGAGGAGATCACGTCGCTGCCGGAATTCATCGACTTTGTGACGGCGCGTACCGAGTTCTACACCCGGCCGACGGCGCTGCCCAAAGTGGAATGGAGCTCCATCAAGCAGGATCTGCACCGGCGCGATTTCACCATCAACACGCTGGCGATCTGGCTCAGCCCCGGACACTGGGGCGAGATGCTGGATTTCTTCGGCGGCAAGGAGGATCTGGAGAACGGCGTCATCCGCGTGCTGCATAGCCTCAGTTTTGTGGATGACCCGACGCGCATCCTGCGGGCCGCACGCTTTGAGGCCCGGTTGGGTTTCCATCTCGACCCGCGCAGCGAGGCGCTGATCTCCGAAGCGCTGCCGCTGCTGGATCGCGTGACCGGCGGTCGCATCCGTCACGAGCTGGAGCTAATCTTCCAGGAGCGCATGCCGGAGGCGGCCCTGGAACGGCTGGACTCGCTGGGCGCGCTTCGGGAGATCGATCCCGCGCTCCGGTATGACGACGAGGTGCGACGCCGCTTTGTCCGGTTGCGCGCAGAGTTGGACGCCGATTTCTGGAAACTGGACGATGAGGATCTGCTCTACCTACACTGGGCGCTTTTCCTCTACGGCCTCGATGAGCAGGCGCTGCGCCGTGTATCCGGCCGGCTGATGATGTCGCGTCAGCTCTCCGATGCGCTGCTGCAATTGCCGGACCTGAACGCGGTCTACGAGCAGTTGCGCGCCGAGACGCAACCGGCGGATGTCGTCGCGCTCCTGGAGCCGCTGATCTCGCCGCTGCTTGCGGCATCCTGGCTCATCGTGGAGACAGACACAGTGCGCCAGAAGATTCATCGCTATTGGACCGAGTGGCGCCACGTCGAGCCGCTGCTTGATGGCGATGATTTGAAGGAGATGAGCCTTACACCCGGTCCGATCTTTCACCGTATCTTGAATCGACTGCGAGAGCTCAGGCTGAATGGCGAACTTGAGTCCCGGGCTGAGGAGATCACCGTGGCGGAGAAGATGGCGGAAAATCATCTGACGTGATAACAAGTAAGAGATCGACGGCTCAAGCGATCTGATATAGTGAGTGGAGCGTGATAAATGACCTACAACAGACTAGTTCATGGCAAAACATTACCCATCATTTGAAACGTTAGCGTTGGCCGATCAGATCCTGGAGGCCGTGGCCGAGCACGTGCCGGGATACAAAGGGCGTGTGGGCGCGGCGTGGTACTGGCAACTGCCCGGTGGCCTGGTGGTGACCTTCGTGCTGGACTACACCGCGACGGAACAGCGCTGGGACCTGCTGCGAGCCGAAGCGACGTCGCCTAACGTGGGCATCTTCAACGCGGCGGATTTTCCCTTTGCCGCCTACGGGACCGTCCTCACGTCGCCGCCCTTCATTCACGAGCTGGAAGGCGAAGCCGAGTGGTCGAACCGGCTCTACTTCCAGATGGGATACCTGATCGAAGACGCCGTGCTCTGGTTGGAGATGTTGCGGGCCGCCATTATCGAGCCGCAGATCCGGCCCCCGGCAGCGTTCCCCGCGCTCAGTTCACTGGAGGAGGCGCTGGTTGACTACGCCATGACCAACCTGGACGGCGCGTTTCACCTGGAGGAACTGTACGAGGCTTTCCATGACCGCATATCTCGCCGCCGGCTCTCCGAGCTGGCCCAGCTGTGGGCCTCGCTGGAACTGCTGACCGAAGATCGACCCCGGCGCGTCACCATGGCGCTCCAGGCGTTGGCCAATTTAAGAACAGAGACTGAGACCGATAGAGTAGACACCGTTCACGACCTTTGACCTTCGACTTTAGACCTATTTTCAAGGAGACTACAATGCCAAAATCCGAGCTTGATCAACTAAGTATCAACACGCTACGCACCCTGGCGATGGACGCCGTCCAGAACGCGAACTCCGGCCATCCGGGTATGCCTATGGGCATGGCGGATGTTGCCTATGTTCTGTGGACGCGGTATTTGAAGCATAATCCTAAGAATCCCCAATGGCCAAACCGGGACCGTTTCGTACTCTCCGCCGGACACGGCTCCATGCTGCTTTACAGCTTGCTCTATCTCACGGGCTATCCCATGACTCTGGAGGATCTCAAAGCGTTCCGGCAGTGGGGCAGCAAGACGCCCGGACATCCAGAATACGAGCCCGAACTGGGCATCGAGACGACCACAGGCCCGCTGGGCCAAGGGTTCGCCAACGGCGTCGGCATGGCTGTGGCGCAGGCGCACTTGGCTTCGCAGTTCAATCGCCCCGGTTATCCCATCTTCGATCACACCGTCTACGCCATTGTCTCCGACGGCGATCTGATGGAGGGCATTTCCCACGAGGCCGCATCTTTTGCCGGACACCAGCAGCTGGAGCGCCTCATCTATTTCTACGACGATAACGATATTTCCATCGAAGGCGATACAGACATCACCTTCACTGAGGACGTGCCGGCCCGGTTCCGCGCTTACGGTTGGCACGTGCAGGAGATCGACGGGCACGATTTTGACGCCATCGCGGAGGCGATCAAGGAAGCGCGGGCCGTCGCTGATAAACCGCATCTCATCGTTTGCCACACACACATCGCCTATGGCAGTCCTAACAAACAGGACAGCGAGAAAGCTCATGGTGCTCCACTGGGGCAAGAGGAGGTTCGAGTAACCAAAGAGGCGCTGGACTGGCCCTCGCAGGAGCCCTTCTTCGTGCCCGAGAAGGTGCTGGTCAACTATCGGGTTGCCACGTCAAAAGGGGAACAAAACGAGGCTGCCTGGCGTGAGATGCTCACTAACTACGAAGCGACTTTTCCCGAGGAGGCGGCCCGACTGGAGCGCGTGCTGAACGGCGAGTTGCCTGATGGCTGGGAGGCCATGTTGCCCGACTTTTCGCTTGACGAAGCGCCCCTGGCGACCCGGGCTGCGTTTGGCTCGGCGCTCAACGCAATGGCTCCAGCGTTGCCTGAGCTGATCGGTGGCTCGGCGGATTTGGCGCCTTCGAACAAAACGTACCTGCGCGGCTTCCCTGCGTTCCAGCCTGGCAGCCGCGCCGGACGCAACCTACGCTTCGGCGTGCGGGAGCACGCCATGGGTGGTATCCTCAACGGCATGGCGCTCTACGGTGGATTGCAGGTCTACGGCGGCACGTTTACCGTCTTCTCCGACTATATGCGTCCTTCGGTGCGTCTTGCTGCCCTGATGAAAGCGCCGGTCATTTACATCTGGACCCACGATTCTGTCTTCGTCGGCGAGGATGGACCGACCCACGAGCCGGTGGAGCACGTTATGTCGTTACGGGCTATTCCAAATCTCGTCGTTTTACGGCCCGGCGATGCCAACGAAGTAGCTGTTGCCTGGCGCGTGGCCTTGCAGCATGATGGGCCGGTCGCGTTGATCCTCAGCCGCCAGAAGTTGCCCATCTATGAAGAGACGGCGGCGCTGGCAGCGGAGGGTGTCCCGCGTGGCGCGTACGTGTTGCGTGACTCGCCTCTTGATCGCGTGGATCTTATTCTCATCGCAACCGGCTCTGAGGTTCACCTGGTCATGGAGGCTCAGCGCCTGCTGGCGGAGCGCAGGATCGGCGCGCGGGTGGTGAGCATGCCCTCGTGGGAGCTCTTCGAGCAGCAGCGCGTCTTTTACAAGCTCAACGTGTTGCTGCCCGCCGTACAGAAACGTCTGGCCGTGGAGGCCGGAACGCCGCTGGGCTGGGAACGTTACGTCGGAGATCAGGGCGCGGTCATCGGCATTGATCACTTCGGCGCGTCGGCGCCCTGCCAGGTCATCCAGGAGAAATTCGGCTTCACGGCCCAACACGTCGTCGAACGGGCCACGGACCTCATGACGGAGTAAACATGCCCAACCATCACGCATCACGAAATACGCGATACGCAACCCACAACACGTATGGCTGAAAAGAGTCCCAGATTCTCCTCATGAAACGCTTCCCCCGCCCTCGCCTCTTCCTCTGGGCCGTCTTCTTCGCGCTCTATGCGCTGACCACGGCCCGCGACGTGCTGCCGGCCGATAGCGGTGAGTTCCAGGTGGCGGTGGCGGGCTGGGGCATTCTCCATCCGCCGGGCTACCCGCTTTACACCTTGGTTGGCGGACTCTGGGTGCGGCTGATTCCTCTGGGCTCCGTGCCCTTCCGGCTTAATCTGCTCAGCGCGGCGCTGGCGGCGACGACCTTGGTGCTGCTCATGGCGTCGGTCCGCCGTTGGGCCGCGCGCGGGGGCCTCGGCCGGTCGGCGGCGCTGACGGGCGGCCTGGGCGCGGTTTTGCTCGTGGGGACTGCCCCGACGTTCTGGGCGCAGGCGACGACGGCGAACATCCGCATGCCGACGCTGCTCTTCGTCACCTGGGGCTTCGCGGCATTGGCGAGATACCCAGCTGGCACCGAGAAGGCGTCCTGTCCCAAGACCGATCCGACACTGCTGAGCCTGGCGCTGGCCTTGGGCCTGGGCGTAGGGCACCACCCATCGCTGATCTTTGTCGCAGTGGGGTGGGGCGCTTATCTCCTGCTGTTAGATCCTGCCTTGCTCTGGCAGCCCCGGCGCTGGTGGCAGGCGGTGCCGGTCGCGGCGTTGGCCTGGCTGCTACCGCAGCTCTATCTCCCCATCCGTGGCGCCATGGAGAACGTGCCCCTGGCGGGTGAGAGCCTCGCTACGTGGCAGGGCTTCTGGTTCCACGTGTTGGCGCGCGGCTTCGCCGGCGATATGTTCGCTTTCGTGTCGCCAGCGGACTTGGCACTGCGTCTTCCGTTGCTGAAGACGCTCTTCGGGTTGCAGTTCCCGCTCTGGGCACTGATGGGCACGGGCTTCGCCTGGCTCTGGCTGCTATCGCGGCGCTGGCGCCTGGCCGTGGCACTCCTGGTCTCATGGGCTGTACATACCTTCGTTACCATCACCTACCGCGCGCCCCAGACCGTCGAGTATCTCATGCCGGCCTACGTGCCGGTGGCCGTGGCCTTTGGCCTGGGCACAGCCACCGTGTGGCAGCAGGTGGTGAGTCAGAAGCACTTTGTTCTGAGATTTGCCCCTGGGCTCCTGTTGCTGGCGCTTCTAGTGCGCGTCCCGCTGCAGATCGACGATTTCATGACCCTGGCGTTGGACACCAGCGTGCGGGCGCGCGTCGCTCCGCTGCTGCGACAGGCCTCAGACGATGCCAACGCGCTGATCCTGGCCGATTGGCGCTGGGCGACGCCGATGTGGGCGCTACAACGGACCGAAGGCCTGGGTACCGGCGTGGAGGTGGCCTACGTCTATCCAGTGGCAAGCGTGGATTACGAGGAGGTCTGGCGCACACGGGTGGAGGCCGCCGACCGTCCTGTCTATACGACCCACGCCTATGACTGGCCCGCGTGGGAGCAGGCGCCCGTGGGGGGCGGCTATCGCCTCTTCCGCCGGCCGCTGGAGGCCTTGCCTGAGGATCTGGCCTATACGCCCGTCAACGCGGATCTGGGACCGGTGCGCCTGCTCGGCTACCGGCTGTGGGGCGAGCCGCGTCCCGGTCACCCGCTGGAGGTGCAGCTGGCATGGCAGGCCATTGGGTCGCAGGAATCGGCGCCTTCCCTGACAGTGCGGCTCTTCGATGGACGGGGCAATTACCTGGGCAACGCCGATCAGTTCCTCGGCAGTGACACTGCGATTGGGGAAGTGCGCTTCACCGAAGTCACGATGGCGCTGCCCCTGGACCGCTGTTACGCCGAATCGGCGTTGCGTGCCGGTGTCTACACGGTGGAAGATGGCGCCTTCAACAATCTGGGCGAAGTGCCGCTGACCCGCCTGGCCTTCGATTGTACCTTCCCGCGCTTGCCCACCGAGCATGTGCGTCCCGGCGTGGTGCTGGGCCGTGGCCCGCTGCTGCGCGGCGTAGATTACGACGTGCGCGACGACGCGGTGACGGCCTATCTACACGTTTGCGGGCCGGGCCAGGCCCTGCTGGTTCGCGGCGGCGAGCGCGAGGTAGGCGTTGAGCGTCTTTGGCCTGGCGAATGTCGGACGGTGGTCGTGCCGACATTGTTGGGAGCGAGCGGCCGCCCGATACTCTCCTTTGCGCGGTCTGATGGAACCGGTGCGCGATTGCTAACGCTGCCTCTGCCCAAGCCGCGGCCGACGGAGCGATATGTCCCCTTTGGTAACGCCATGGTGCTGGTTGGAATGGAAACCATAGAGCACCGGGAGCGACTTGTGCTTAATCTGCGCTGGCGCAGCATCCGCCCGTTGATCAACGACTATGCCGTGAGCACACGGCTGTTGGACGCCAACGGCGAGCTTCTGAGTGTCCACGACACGCAGCCGGCCCTCGGTGCGCTGCCCACGCTCAAGTGGGTGGTGCGCAACACTGACGTCCTGGACCCTCATCCTTTCGTGGTACCGGCTGGTGATCCGGCGCAAGCGACCGTTGTCGTCTACGAGCGGTTCCGAAATACAGCCATCCCTGTTTCCTTGGGGCCCGATGCACCCGTCCCTCTACGGTAAGGGGCGCGGTGGGGACACCGGCCCCAGCTAGAGGTGAGGACACCGGCCCCAACGAAAGGGGCACGGTGAGGACACCGGCCCCAGCTAGAGGTGAGGACACCGGCCCCAACGAAAGGGGCGCGGTGGGGACACCGGCCCCAGCTAGAGGTGAGGACACCGGCCCCAACGAAAGGGGCGCGGTGGGGACACTGACCCCAGCTAGAGGTGGGGACACCGGCCCCAGCTAGAGGTGAGACACCGGCCCGAACTAGATGGGTAGGCACTGGCCTGAGCTAGAGCTGCCGGGATTTCGAAGCGAGTCCGCTGGCGAAAACGCTCTCCGTACCGTAGAATCTGCGTAGACTAAAGCCAGGCAAACGAAGCCGGGGGTGATGCACCTGGTAAACACAACAGGAGGTCGCCTATTGTGTCTGAGCTATCCTGGAACCGCTTCGTTTGCCGCTGCCTATCCCTGCTTGCAGAACCTCTTGCCCGTGCTACAATGAGCTCGTTGACCATATAAGGGATTGGGAATGCAGGAAAACGTTACATCTTCATTCGAGCCAATCGTGCGACGTCATAACGTCGAGCTGAGATCACTCTATCTTATCGCTCAAGGGGTAAATTTCACCATGCCTTTGGACGATATCCTGGAGTTGGTCTACACACAGCTCAGACGAGTGATTGTGGCTCCCAACTTTTACATCGCGCTGGTGGACGCTGAAGAACAGATGTTCTCCTTTGCTTTTTATATCGAAGATGGCAAGCGTCGCTATCCTAGTCTGCGCTGGGGCGTCGATCAGGGACTTACAGGGTTCATCTTTCGTACCGGCGTGATCATCCGCACGGAGGATTATCTCGCCGAATGTCAGACGCGCGGTGTAAAACCAGGAGGTAAACCGGCTAAAGCCTGGCTGGGTGTGCCCCTGTTGGCCCACGATCAGACCATTGGCGTCATGGTCATCAGCGATCCTGATCCAGACGCTGTGTTCTCGCAAGAGGACGAGAGTTTCACAATGACCGTGGCGTCCCATCTAGCCTCAGGTGTTGAACGGCGTCGACTCCACACCCGGTTGGAAACCCGTGCTCGACAGCTGAAGACCCTCAATGAGATCGGCAAGTTACTCGCTTCCAGCCTCGACGTTGACGAGGTTCTTGATCTCGTCGTGCGCAATGCGGCCCAGCTCCTGGATGCAGAGGCTGGCTCTCTGTTGCTTCTAGACGAAGACGGCAGCGACCTGGTCTTCCGGATCTCCAGCGGTCCGGCCAGCGAGCGGCTGGTGGGGCACCGGGTGCCGGCCGGTAAAGGAATCGCTGGTGCGGCATTTGAGGAAAATCGCCCCGTGATCGTCAACGATGTGGAGCACGACGCGCAATGGTATGCGGCTTTTGATTCGCGCGCCAACTTCGTCACGCGCTCCGTGTTGGCGGTCCCGCTTAGCACTCGTGGGCGGACTATCGGCGTTTTGGAGGTCATCAACCACCAGGAAGGACGTCCCTTTGGGCAGGATGACGTGGAACTGTTGCAGTCTTTCGCGGCGCAGGCTGCGACCGCCATTGAGAACGCCCGACTCTTTACCACGACTGATCAGGCGTTGCAGGCGCGCGTGGAAGAACTGACGACACTCCATCACATTGACCGCCAGCTTAACGCTACATTGGACTATCAGGAAGTCATGGATCGGACACTTTCCTGGACTCTACGTATCACCGGGGCCGAGGTGGGCCTGATGGCCGCATTGCGTGAGGAAGAGGACGGCACACGTGGCCTGCAATTTTTGGCGTCAGAAGGGTACCCGGATTCCCTGGTGGAACGTTATCTTGACGAGACGCTCTGGCCGTTGAGCAAAGGACTCGTGGGCCGGACGTTGATCAAAGGGGAGACCTCGCTGGTCCATGATGTGAGATCTCATCCTAACTACGCCGAGGTCATACCCGGCATGGAAGTCCAACTCAGCGTGCCCGTCCGCCGGGAGAACCGGGTTATCGGTGTCGTCGCTCTGGAGTCCTCGGATCCCGACTGTTTCTCTGAGGAAGAAATGGCCCTGGTGGTGCGGCTGGTCGATCACGCCGCCATTGCCATCGATAATGCGCGCCTCTTCCAGCAGGTGCAGCGTGCCAATCAGGCCAAGACAGAGTTTATCGACTTTGTCTCTCACGAGTTGAAGCAACCCATGACGTCGATGAAGGGCTACACGGATTTGCTCAAGAAGGGCATCGCTGGACAATTGAATGATCAGCAAGCGCAGTTCCTTGATGTGATTCGTTCCAACGTCCAGCGCATGGACCGATTGGTGCAGGATCTGCTGGACATGTCGCGCATTGAGGCGGGCCGGGTGCAGTTAGAGACGGAAGAGGTGCGCCCTAGCGCTATCGCGATAGAGGCCGTCCGCTCTTTCCGGCAGTCCATTGAAGATAAGGAACAGTCGTTGAAGCTGGATATTGAGCCCAATCTACCCACGGTGGAAGGGGATCGGGGGCGTTTGGTCCAGGTGTTAACCAACTTATTGAGCAACGCCAACAAATACACGCCGAAAGGTGGGGCTGTTGCTGTTCGGGTTGAGCGCTGTGAGTTGGATGGGCAGTCTTATGTGCGCTGGGTTGTGGAAGACACCGGTGTTGGGATGACGACGGAGGAAATGGAAAAGCTTTTCACCAAGTTCTTCCGCGCGGACAATCCCGATGTGCGCAATGTCAAAGGTACCGGCCTGGGGCTGGTCATCACGCGTAGCCTGGTCGAGATGCACCATGGTCACGTGCATGTGCAGAGCGAACCTGGGGAAGGCAGTGCCTTCAGTTTCATGATTCCAGTGAATTCGGGAGATTGAGCGTTCGTCGCCCTGTATTCAGCATTCTTCGCACTTAGATCATCTTTTGTTATTCTGTATTGCGTGCTTGTCCTGAGCGTAGTCGAAGGATTTCGTATTGCGTATTTTGCGTGGGGAGGGATGGGATGCAGCATCAAACTGGACATTTTCGCACGCATGATAACTTGGAGCTTTTTGAGCAGCACTGGTTGCCTGAAGCAACGTCCACGAAAGCGCTGCTCGCCGTGATTCACGGTTTGGGCGAGCACAGTGGGCGATATGCGGATTTCGCCGCGTGGTTCGTGCCACAAGGCTACGCTGTGTACGTTTTCGATCACCGGGGACACGGGCAATCGCCAGGGCAGCGGGGCCACATCAACAACTGGAGCGAGTTCCGCGAGGACGTGCGCGTTTTTCTGGCGGAGACTCGCAAGCAGGCTGCGGACGCGCCGCTATTTCTCGTTGGTCACAGCATGGGTGGCCTGATTGTGCTGGACTACGGCCTGCATTATCCAGACGATAATATGACCGGCATCGTCGCTTCTGGCCCGCCCCTGGGCCGAGGCGAGGACGTCTCACCGCTGCTGATGTTTATCGGCAAGGTGCTCTCGAGCTTCGCGCCCAAGGTCAAGATGGAGACCGGGCTGAAAGCCGAGAGCCTCTCCCACGACGAAGACGTGGTCCAAGCTTACCAGGATGATCCGCTGGTTCATGGGCTGGCGACACCGCGTTTCGCCGCGCAGATGGACACGACGATGAAGCGCACGATGAAGGCCGCGTCGGCGTGGGCATCCGATCTGCCCTTGCTCATTGTACACGGTGGGGACGATCCCATCTGTCCACCGGAGGCCAGCGCGCGCTTCTTTGAGCGAGTCGGAGCCGAGGACAAGACGCGCCACGAGTATCCCGGCTATCTCCACGAGGTCTTCAACGAAGAAGGACGCGAGCGGGTGCTTCAGGACGTGCAGGAGTGGCTGGACGCGCACCTTCCCGGTTCGTAGTCAACAGTTCGTAGTCAGCGACGAAGTCCTTGGACGGAGTCGCGTCTTTCTAGCTGTGGCCGGTGTCCCCACCGTTCCACCTGCTCCCTCAGGACTTGGTTATCGCCTCCGGTCTTCTGACGGCGACCCATCCCGCGATAATCGTCGTCAGGGGAACCGCCAACATCAGCCCCAGACTGCCCACCAGGGTGCGGACAATCTCCTCGGCGATCAGCTGGCGATTGACGGTGAGATACCACGGCTCAGGATAGAGCGCGAAGAGAATCAGCAGGGGCAGGGCAGCGCTGGCGTAGGCCAGCACCAGCGTATTGACCATCGAAGCGAGGTGCGCGACGCCCACCTTCATGCCGCGACGGAAGAGCGTGCGCTGCGCAAGCTCCGGCGCGGCCCGGGCAATCTCGAAAACTGCCACAGCTTGCGCCAAAATCACGTCGTCCAGCACGCCGGCCGCGCCCAGAATCATGCCCGCCAGCAGCAGCCCCCGCATGTCCAGCCGGACGCCCGTCGCCTGCAGGTAGAGCGTCTCCTCGGAGCCGAAGCCGGTGAGGTGCACCACGCGCGTCCAGACGATGGCGAGGAGGACCGTCACCGCCAGGCTGATTAGCAGACCCAGAAGGGCCGTGTGCGAGACCGCGTTCCATCCCTGGATAAGATAGAGTGTGATCGCCATGAGCAGCGCGATGCCCACGGTCGTGATTAGGAGCGGATCGCGGGCGGATAGGATCTGGGGGAGAATGAAGCCCGCAACGAGCAGCACGCTCAGCAGTAGTCCTAGGAGGGCGCGCACGCCCTGCCAGCGCCCCACCAGCACCGTGATCAGCGCAAAGGCCACGCTCAGCGCAATCAGTGGCCAGAGACGCACGTGATCGGCGACAGCGTAGTAGGTCTCGCCGGTGGGGCGCTCGGTCACCATCACCAGCGCGCGATCCCCGGGGCGAAAACGCACGTCGCGGAGAGCCGGTCCCAGCCCGTTGTACGTCACCTCGACTCGCTCGCCCTCGTGCTTGCCGGACAGAAGCTCGATTTCCAGCACCTGCGCGATCTGTACCAGCCCATTCTCGTCTTCGCTCGTCGTCTCTTCATTGATCGCCAGCACACGAGCTGCCGCCGTCTCTCCTTGTGAAGCTGCCTGGACGCTATACTGAATCGGCGGGCGCGTGATGTACAAGACTCCGACCACCGCGACCAGCGCCAGCAAAATCAGCACAGAAATACCTTCCAACAGGTACTGTGTTGTGCGCGTAGATTGCTTGTTTGATTTATTCATATCTTTCTCACCTCTGACGCGCCATTATAGGGGCTTGGGACAAATCGGCAAGGCGGAGCTTTGGCGAAGCGGATGACGTCTACGCCCCGCTGACCGGAGACGGGAGACCGGGGACCGGCACCCTCATCCGGTCTTCCGTCCTCAGTCATTCGTTCGAGTCAACCAAAAATCTGCTCAATCTGCTGACAAGAACATCGCCATCCGTTTAATCCGTTCAATCCGTTGATTGACTTTTCCTATCCGCATTCTTGTGTATACTTGCACAAAATCCAGTCAGCATGCATCGTCGGAAAGGAGTTCTCTATGCCTACACGCCCTCACTGTCGGTTGATGGAAGACGAAACTCAGGCGCTGGTCGCTTGGGCGCAGCAAGTACGTGACGAAGCCGCGACCCCCTTCGAGGCAGCCCGGCACATCATGACCCGGCTGGGCGCTCACAAACGTGGCGACTACGCTGAACTCGGTCTTTGGGCCCCAGCGCTGGCCCGCGAGCAGATTTCCGCCGATGATGTGTACCTCGAGCTGTTCACGCCGTTGGACGCCCTCGATCTCCGGGCAAACGAGCAGCAGCTCCGTTTCCGACGCGAGCGGCTGCACCCGGTGCGCGACGGTGATTACGTCTGGGCCGTCGTCAAGGGGATGCGTGCCGGCACGCGCGACCAGGCGGGGACTTTTTATTGGCTCTGCTACCGCGACGCCGACGGTGCGTGGCAGACCATCCGCGATTTGCTGGCCTATTCCGTGCCCTTTGGTGCTTTCGCCCCGGCTGAGTTCTACGACATCGGCGCGATGCACGCGGGCCGCGCCGACGCTGAGCACTTCGCACAGCTGGAGACGGAGCCGGATCCCGACGGCGTGCCGCGCATCGTCGGGCCGACCAATCTGCTGCAGATCCACGTGGGGACGGCGTCGGAGGCAGGTACGCTGGCGGGCCTCGCCCAGATCTACGAGACCATCGCCGAGAAGCGCCGCAACGGTGAGCCGCTGACGCCCGCCGAGCAGAACTACGTGGGCTACGATGGCGTCCAGCTGATGCCCGTCGAACCTATCATCGAGTACGAGGCCGGCCCGGAGTTCTGGGAGGAAGAGGATGCGGACGACGAGGCCGTGACCGTCAACCTGCGCCGCCCAGATATGACCAACTGGGGTTACGATATTATCACCGTGGCCTCACCGGCGGTCAATCCGGTGATCCTGGGCAGCGGGCGTCCCGACGAGTTCGTCGATTTCATCGCCGCGATGCACAATTTTCCGGAGAAGCCCATCATGGTGGTGCTCGATATCGTCTACGGTCACGCCGACAACCAGTCGCTGCCCCTGCTGCCCGATGAGTTCTACGCCGGGCCGGGCATGTACGGGCAGGAGATCGATTTCAAGCATCCGGCGGTGCGCGCGATCCTGTTGGAGATGCAGAAGCGCAAGAACGACTTCGGCGTGGACGGCGTGCGCGTCGACGGCGCACAGGATTTCAAGTACTGGGATCCGGAGGCGCGCGAACTTAAGCACGACGACGAGTATCTCACCCTGATGAACGACGTGGAGCAGGAGGTCGCCGGCGTGCGCTACCGCCCCTGGATGATCTTCGAGGACGGTCGGCCCTGGCCCCGTGACGACTGGGAGTTGGCCTCGACCTACCGTGAGGTGACCAAGCAGCATCCCAACGTGGTGCAGTGGGGGCCGCTGACCTTTGCACACAACACGCCCTTCCTTTTTACCTTCTGGATCAGCAAATGGTGGCGCATCCAGGAGATCGCCAACGTTGGCAGTCACTGGATCACCGGTTGCGCCAACCACGATACGCTCCGGCGCGGCACGCAGGTTGATCCCGAGGCGCGCATCAACACCTATCTCGGTGACACGCTTCCTCAGATCTTCCGGAAAGCTTACGATAATCCGGCCGCCAAGCTCTTCGATTACGCCATGATGCCCGGCATTCCTATGGATTTCATCAACGCAGCTATGCGGGGCCCGTGGGCCTTTATCCGCAACACTGACGACCGCTATGCCGTCAAGGTCGTCTCAGAAGAAGCGCACTTTCTGGATTGGGTGATGCACGATGCGCTTTACGCGCAACCGCACGTCTTTCCGCGCCTCAAGGCGCTGGGCTTCAAGCGACTGGACGAACTGCGCCGCTTCATGAAGACGCTGGATCACGCCGTCAAGATCACGGATTACGACATGCCCGCCATGGTCGAACTGCTGCGCCACGTGGAGCCGCCGCTCGATGGGCCGCTGCCCTCAATCAAGACGCTGAAGCAGACCGCCCGTGCGTGGATGGACGATGTCTACGAGATCTGCAACGTCTCGCACTACACGGCGAGCGTTGATCCCGAGCAGGCGGCCTTCAACCTGGCGGTGCGCGACTTCCGGCGGGCGCGTCCCTGGCTGCAGGACGATCTACGCAGCGACGAGACCTTCGACCGGCTGCGGCCCACCGACGGCAGCGTGATCTTCTTCGGCCGGCGCACGGCGCCGGCCTGCAGCGAGGGGCTACTCTTCGTCGCCAATATGGAGGGCGCGCCACGCACCGTCACGCCGGTGCATCTGCCCATCCCGGATCTGCTGTGCGATGGCTGGGAGGTCGCGCTCAAGACGCCCGGTCTGGACGTTGCGACCGTCGAGGAGCCGTTGACGCTGCACGACAGCGAGGCCGTGGTCTTCACACGTCGCTAAACGACTGCGCTATCACTCGATGGTCGTCAGGGGAACCGCGTCGTTAGGATAGCGGTTCCCTTTTTTGTCGATGGCCAGGAGTCTGGTCATCGTCGCCGGATCATACATGCCCACGGTGATCCGTGCGGTGTTGGCATCAGCAGAAAGGGTGAGGACGTGCGGATCGCGCACGACCTGTCCCGGCATCCACCACGACGTGGGATAGGCCCCGCTGCGCGGCGGCGCGTCGTCCTGGATGAGGATATCCCCGCTTTCATTGATCCCGTGGACGAAGACGGTGTAATCTTCGGGCAACCGCCTTTCAGCCTCCCAGTGTAGCGTGACTATGAGCACGCCCGACGCGCCGGTTCTCAGGTCGTACCCCTTCAACGCGACGGAACCGACAGTTGCTGTAAGTGCGTGGTCGGGCGGCGGAGGCGGATCGTCTCGCAGCACGCGCCACGGCCCCAAGGTGACCTGGTCGGCATCGGCGTCGGCCCGGCTCAGCCGCGCGCCGCGTTCGTCGGTGAGCCCGGCCCGTACCCAGAGCAGCGCGGGCGCGGTCATGTCCTCCGGCACCGTGAACTCGTGTTTCTGGCGGATCACGTCCTGCGTCTGCCACAGATCACTGGGATAGCGCGTGCTGCCCAGCCAGGTATCCACGCCGCTGACGTACTTCGTAGGATCCTGTGGCCCCAACTGTGCCCAGACATGGTAACGTTGAGCCGGAGCACTATCGGCGCGCCAGTAGAGTGTCACAGGCAGGTTGTCGCCGGGATGCAGGTTGGCCTGCGGCGCCTCGTAGCCCATCAGCGTGACCTCACCGAAATCCGCTCCCAGCGTCTGTATGTCCGAAGGCAATCCCTCGACCACCGGTGAACCAAAGGCGGGCTGCAGCACGAGCCACGGTACCAGCGCCGCACCCAGAAAAGCAGTCGCACCGATGGCACCGACCAGCCACCGTCGCGTTCGCCGAGTAGGCGGCCAGCGCGTCACGCCCCACATCACCAGCACCGCAAGCGCCGGCAGCGAGGGATAGAGCAGACGTCCGTCCGGCGCACCGGTTTGCACCGCCCAGCGCAGTAGACTTGCCACGTTGAGCGCGAGTGCGACCGTCAGCAGGCCGAGACCTGGGGTGATCCGACGTTGGATTTGACCACTAAGCAGGGCTTTGAGCACGCCGAGCAGTCCGACGCCGACAACGGCCCACACGACGACGTAAACCCATGTGGGTAGCAGGAGCAGACTCCAACCAAACGCGGCCCAGAACGTGCGCAGGATCTTCCACGCCTCCGGGGCGCCGAAGCGATCCAGCGGCACCTGAACGGCGGCGTGCATGGCCATGCCCAGGGGATCTCCATGACGCAGCGCGTTCCAGGCGTACCACCAGCCGCCCACTAGCAGCGCCGACGCCGCAAACGCCACGGCGTCGCGCAGCAGAAGAGGCCAAAGGCGCTTGTGCCGCCGCGCCTGCAACCATCCGCCCAATCCGGCCAGCGGGAACATCAGTAGCGCCGTCTGCTTGGTCAACAGCGCGAGCCCGGTCAGCGCGCCCAAACGCGCCCAGCGTCGCCAGGCCGATTCCGCCGTGACCGTTCGCACCAGCATCAGCAGAAAAATGGCGAAAAGTGCGTTGAACATCGGGTTGTGGCTCACTGAGGTCGACGTGGCGATAACCTGGGGATTGAACGCGACGAAGGCCGCAACGCCGTGGGCGAGCATCGGTTCGTCCGGCCAGAGATAGCGAGCCAGCCCGTGCGCGCACGCCACGACGACGCCTCCGAATCCCAATCCGAACAACCGCAGGAACCAGACCGCGCGTGTCGTTCCGCTGCGCAGCGGCGTCTCTTCGGTGAAGCGATGTGCGTACATGGTCTTGTTCTCCGGGATGGCGTTTTGCTGCGGCGCCCAGCCTGTTTCCCACACTGGATTCGGCACCAGCAGCCGGGGCAGGTCTTCTAGATCAGTCCAGGCCGTGGCGAGCGCGGTCATGGTGTAGTAGAGCGGCGGTGCGTAGTAAACCGGCGGATCGTGATAGGACAGAAACCACGCCATGTTCTTGGCGCTGTCAGCGCGACGCTCCGGGATCACGTAGGGTTGAAGTCTCCGATGTCGCCGGACGTAGTCCACCACCATCACGTGAGACGATTCGTCGGGCGCCTCGAAGAGAGGTGTCTGCACCACGTAGGCCACGCCCAGCAGCAGGTACGCCGCCAGGATCAGGCCGAGCCAGAAATGCGCGTGTTTTGGATCAGATAGGATCATCGTCGGCTTGCATTATAACAGGAAGTGAGATCGCTTCAACCAAACAGGCTTCCGTGCCGTTGAGACACAGGAGCCAAACTGGATACCGGAACGATTACGCCGTTGCGCTCAACTCCTCGTGGACTTGCTGGAGCCACTCGATGATTTCCAGGCCCTGCGGGCATTTCTCCTGGCAGGTGCCGCACTCGACGCACATGTTGGCGCGCTGTTCTTCTTTGACCCAGGTGTTGTACGCGCGGCGCGCGCCCTCTAGATCGTCGTACATCATGGCCTCGTTGTAGATGCGGAAGAGCCTGGGGATATCCACGCCGCTGGGGCAGGGGACGCAGTATCCGCAGCCGGTGCAGGGGATGGGCGCTAACTCTTCGTAGGTCGCACGCACGCGCTCGATCAGCCCTAGATCCTCGTCGGTCAGCGTCCCGACGCCAGAGCGGTCGGCGCTGGCGACGTTCTCGGTGACGTGCTGCATCTCGCTCATGCCGCTAAGCACCACAGAGACCTCCGGCTGGTTCCAGAGCCACTGCAGGCCCCACTCCGCCGGCTTCCAGTCGCGGTCCGATTCGGCCCAGATCTCGGCGACGGGATCGGGTGGGGGATTCTGCGCCAGCTGACCGCCGCGCAGCCCTTCCATGATCACCACCGCCAGCCCTTTGTCGGCGGCGTATTTGAGGCCCTTCGTGCCGGCCTGGTAGTTGACGTCCATGTAGTTGTACTGGATCTGGCAGAAGGTCCAGCCGTCGTAGCCGTCAAGGATGCGTTTGAAGACGGGATAATCGTCGTGAAACGAGAAACCCAGATACCGGATACGCCCGTCGCCGATGGCGCGTTCGGCCGAGGCTGGTGCGTCCATTTTGAGCATCTTCTCCCACCGATCCTCGTTGAGCGCGTGCAGCAGGTAGAAGTCGATGTGATCGGTCTGCAGGCGCTCCAGCTGCTCGTTAAGATAATGATCAAAGTCCTCGGGTTTTTCAAGCAACCAGCAGGGCAATTTGGTCGCCAGTTTCACCTTCTCGCGGTATCCATCCTGTAGCACGCGCCCGACGAAGGGCTCGCTGGCTTCCTGGTGGTAGGGCCAGGCGGTGTCCACGTAGTTGACGCCGTGGTCGATGGCGTAACGGATCATGCGCGTCGCCAACGGCTCGTCGATGTGCTTGGGATCGTCGTCGGTGGTGGGCAGGCGCATGGCGCCGAAACCCAGCGCCGAGGGTT
>DAOTUH010000192.1:0-6280 GCA_034437255.1 Anaerolineae bacterium | reverse complement strand
ATTACTGCGTGAGCCTGCGCAGCGTGGCCTGGGAGGGTGTGCTGGCGTCGCCGTGGTTTCGGGAGCGCTATCGACGGGTTGCGGCGAGGACGGCGGTGGACGATCCGGCAGCTCCTTTGATGCTGTATCGCTATTATCCCTCGCCTTTTGATGGAGGGGAGGTGATGACGTTGGAGCGTACGCTTCGGGACCCCGCCGTAGGCCACCTGGCGTTGCAATCAGCACGGCTCAGCCGGCGGCGAGTGGCGCCCGGCGATCCAGTCTACGTCAGCGTGGAGCTGGCAGGCGAGCTGCGCGAGCCCCTCGAAGCCGTGTGGCGCCTGCGTGACCTCGAGACGGACCGCCTCTGGTTGCAGGAGGTGCGGGCGCAACCCGGCGGTCTGCCCACCGATGCCTGGCCCATCAGCGGCACGGTAACGGCGCGTTACGTCGTCGCGCCGCCGGATAACCTGCCGCCCGGCGACTACGCGCTGGAACTGGCTTTCCGGCGGCCCAACGGCGCGCCTTTCGACGAGGCGGTGCGGGTAGCAACGCTTTTCCATCCGCCGGAGGTCACCCGCGATCCGCCGACGCCGGATCATCCGTTGGAGGTCAGCGTGGGCGAAGATGAGGCTATCGCGCTGGTGGGGTACGACGCGCCGGAACGTCTCGCTCCGGGTGAGACACTGCAGGTGGCGCTTTACTGGCACGCGCAGGCGTTCATCGAGGAGAACCTGAAGGTCTTCGTGCACCTCTTCGATCCCGCAGGGACGTTGGTCGCGCAGTCGGACGGCGTGCCGGCCGACTGGTCCTATCCCACCACAGCATGGCAGCCGGGCGAGTATATCCGCGACGTCCACGTGATCCCGCTGGCTGGGGAGCTGCCGCGCGGCGATTACCGGGTGGTGGCTGGGATGTACGCTGAAGAATCCGATGAACGTCTACCGTTGCGCGATGCGGAGGATGCTTTGTTGCCCGAGGATGCGGCGGAACTCTTCTTACTGCGTCTGAGATGAATGGGTTGCCGGATACTGGAATCTCGTTGATGATTGCTTGATGCTTGCTACTTGTATGTCCAAAATCGAAAATCGAAAATCGAAAATCGGGAAGTGGCTCACGCTGGCGCTGTTAGCAGCGGCGCTCGGCGCATTGCTGCTTCTAGGTGACGCGCTGGATCGCCTGCCGCTGACGCCGGTCTCGGCGGATGCGCCGTTGCTGCGCGGCTGGCGACGGCGGGTTGTGGAGAGTCTCGACGTGCTGCCGCCGGAACTGGGTGGGCTAGGCCGGCCCGGCTTTTATCCGCCGTCCGGCAGCTACGAGCGCAGTCTGCGCGTGGAGTTGCGTCCCGACGACCGCCGTGCAACCATCATCTGCACCACGGATGGCTCGCTGCCTACTCCAGAACACGGTGCGGTCTATCGCCGCCCTCTCCACCTAGATGTGCAACATCCCGGCGTGACCGTGATCCGCGCTGTGCAGGTGCTCAACGGCGTCGCCGGCCCAGACGTGACCGCCGTCTACGCCGTGGGACTGGAGTCCGAACTGCCGGTGCTCTCCCTCGCTGCCGATCCAGAGGACCTATGGGGCGCGGAGAAGGGGGTGCTGGCCAATCCCACGTTTCGGGGACGGGAGTGGGAGCGTCCGGTACAGGTGACGTTTATCGAGGATGGGATCGGCTTCAGCAGCCCGGCTGGGTTACGCATCCACGGGCGGGCAGAGCCGCCGGATGCAGAGAAGCAGTCGCTGCGCCTCTACTTCCGTGGAGACTACGGCGCGACGCGGTTGGAGTATCCGCTCTACCCCGATCATCCCCATCAGCCGGGACAGGCGCAATCCTATAACCGCCTGCTGCTGCAGGCCGGTGACCGCAATGGCTGGTGGACGCTCTTTCGTGACGAGCTGGTCGCCGCGACGGCCCGCTCCCTTGATCTGCCGATGGCGCAGGGGCGCTACGTCCATCTCTTTATCAACGGGCGCTCTTGGGGCCTCTACCGCCTGACGGAGCGGGTGGACCGCTTTTTCCTGGAGAACAATTACGGTTACCGTGACGTGGACGTGACGCAGGACGGTTCGGAGCGCGAGGGTGACGACGACGATTGGGACGACCTGGTGGATTGGGCCGAGGATCATGATCTCTCCGATCCGGAGGCTTATGCTATCGTGACCGATCAGCTGGACGTGGCGAACTTCACGGATTTTGCCGTGCTGCAGCTGTACTTCGGTTTTTCCGCTGAGGATCTGTACGCCGTGCGGGAGCGGGGCGGGCGCTGGCACTTTGTCTATGCGGGTGGAGCGAGCAAGTTCGCTCAACGTCCAGAGGACGCGCTCGCTGCACTTGGTTTGGAGAACACGGACTTTGCCCGCTTGCTGCGAGCGTTGATGGATAACGCCGAGTTCCGTCGGGGGCTGCGGACGCGGGTGGTGAATCTGCTCAATACCGAGCTGGCGCCGGAGCCGATGGCGGAGCGGGTGGCGGTGTTGGAAGCAGCGCTTGTTGCCGACATCCGCTACGAGGAGGCCCGCTGGCCTACACCAACCGTGTGGGCGGACAACGTGACGCAGTTGCGGGCCTTCGTCGCCGCGCGCCCGGCAGCGATGCGGGCGGCGCTCGGCGAGCTGCTGGGCCTATCCGCGCCGGTGACGCTGCAAGTGCAGGTCGAGCCGCCGGAGGGTGGGGTGGTCTACGTGGGCGGTTTGCCGCTGCCGGACGACGGCGATTTCTATCCCGGTATCCTTGTGGAGTTGATGGCGGTGCCCCACGCAGGTTTCACCTTCGTCGGTTGGGAGGGTGTCCCCGGGGGGGATGAGGCAACGTTGGACTGGACCGTAGATGGCCTCCGGGAGATTGTCGCCCGCTTCCGCCCCATCGCCGTCGATGCACCTGATGTCTATCCCAACGACGTCATCATCAACGAGTTCTGGATCAACGACAACGGCACGCGCTACCGCAGCCTGGAGAATCGCCCCATCACCGGGGATTGGATCGAGCTGCTGGTGCGGCGCCCGGCGACGGTGGATCTGCGTGGCTGGCGCCTGACGGACAACGATACGAAGGCCGGTGGCGATGAAGGCTCCCTCATCTTCCCCGACCTGGACGCCTTCGCCGCCGTGCCGCGCGGGACCGTCATCCTCATCCTTGCCACGGAGCAGCTGGAGAACGCGGCTTACTTCCCCATCGACGATCTAGATCCCAGCGATGGGCGGATGGTTCTGTACGCGGGCAACGGCACGCTGGACGTGACCACGGACCCGGGCTTTGGCATCGGCACGCGGAACGATAACCTCGTGCTGCTGGCGCCCGGCACCGAAGGTGAAATTGGCGTCGATTTTGTGGCCGAGGGGACCGCTGTGATGCCCTACTCCTTCGGCGTACTGGCGGATGGCGTCGTCTTCGACCATCCATTCCGCCGCCTGGGGCGCGACGACGGCGCGGTCTTCACAGGCTTCGGCGCCAACGATAACGGCGCCTGCGACTGGATCGTGGACCCTTCGGCGTGCGAATCGGGCGACGAGATCTGCCTGGACGCGGTGAACATCCTCACGCCGGGCGCCCTCAATCCGGGTCAGCGGCGGGCCCTGTGGTGGGATCGGGTGCGCGAGGGGTTGCCGTGGTGAGGGGAGTGCGACTGTGTGCAGGGTTGGTTCGGTGGAGCCGGGTGCTCTGTCTGCTGTTGCTCTTCGCCCAGCTGGCGCTGGCAGCGCCGCACCTCTCGGTGACCTACGATGAGCCGCTCTATACGGCTCCTGGTTATGTGGCTCTCACCACAGGAGATTTCCACTGGCATGGGGTCATTGGGCACGGTCCCTTGGTGAATATGCTTGCTGCGTGGCCCCTGCTGCTGGGTGAGCACCGTCCCGACCCGCGACAAATTTCGGGATGGGGCACCGAAGATTCGCTGGGTTATAGTCGGGCTCTGTTACTGGCGCTGGGCGACCTGGAGACCACTGCCTGGGTGACACGGGTGCCCATCATGTGGTTGACGGTGTTGCTGGCGGCCTGCGTAGTGCGCTGGGCCGCTGATCTCTGGGGCCGCCGCGCGGCGTTTTTAGCTCTGCTGGTCTTCACCTTCGAGCCGAATCTGATCGCGCACGGGCAGCTCAACACGACAGACCTGGGCGTGACGTTCTTCGGATTTCTGGGCGCGTATCTGTTGGCCCGCTACCTGCGCGCGCCCTCGCTGCGCTGGTACGTGGGGGCGGGTTTGGCGCTGGGAGCAGCGTTTTCCAGCAAGACCTCCGGTCACTTCTGGCTGGGGGCCTATGGATTAGTGGCCCTGCTCGCCTGGTGGGGGGATCCTCAGCGGCGCCAGGGGCAGCACGCTTCCCTCCGGGCGCTCGGCGGGTGGGCCGTGCGGCTGGCGGGCTGGATCGGTATCGGACTGTTCACTCTGTGGGCGACGTATGGCTTTGAGCTGCAACCCCTGGCTGCCGGCGGCCTTCCCGTGCCGATGGCTTCCCACTGGCTGGGATTGGGCTATCAACGCGGCAACGTCACGCTGGGGCAGACGACGTTTCTTGCGGGACGGCTGGAGCGGGGGGGGCACTGGGCCTATTTCCCGTTGGCGTTTCTCCTGAAGACGCCGCTGCCGCTGCTGGGAGCTTTGCTAGTCTCGGTGGGGTTGAAGGTGCGCCGGCCCCGCATCGCTCGTTGGCATTTACCCCTGCTGGTGCCGCCTCTGGCCTATCTTGCCCTCTCGCTGGTGGTGGGATTGAACATCGGTTACCGGCATCTGTTGCCCGTGCTGCCCTTTCTCTGTCTTTGGGTGGGTCGGCTCGCGGCTCCGGGCATGTGGCCCGGTGGGCCGCGCAAGATGTGGCTGATGGCGCTTCCGGTGTTTGTCTGGTACGCGGTGGGTAGCGTCGGCGTCTTTCCTCACTACCTGGCTTACTTCAACGAACTCGCCGGCGGCCCGGCAGGGGGGTATCGTTATTTCGTCGATTCCACGCTGGAATGGGGGCAGGGTTTCTATGCCCTTCAAGACTATCTCGAGACCCAGGACGTCGGTGAGGAGGAGATACATTTGGCGGCCTTCTCTTCCCTTGATCCCGCCTGGTATGGCCTGGATTTCACGCCGCTGCCGCCGACGCCGGGCGAGGACGTACCGTTAGGTTTGGAGCGCCGCTTCGACCCCGCGCCCGGGCGGTATGTGCTCAGCGTCACCCCGCTGCAAGGTGTGTGGATACTCGACCCCGACACCTACGACTGGTTTCGCCACCGGTCGCCTACGGCGCGTGTTGGTCACGTGTTGTGGGTCTATGACGTGGCGTCGGATCCCCATCCGCTCGACCGCGTGATCCAGTGTGCCGATCCGCTCCCGCCGTTGGATGAGACGGCGTTGGCGGAGGGCTTCGGGCGCGCGGATTTGCGGAGCGACCCTTTCGATTGCGAGCGCAGCTGGCTCTATTCCGGGACAGGGGGCTGGCTGGTGCTCTCGGGCAGTGATCCGGCTGAAGCCTGGGTGGCTGAGCGGTTGGAGGGTGTCCCGCTGGTCTTCCGGCAGCGGGAGCATTGGAGCCACCCGGCGGCGACGCTCTACGCGCAGCGAGAGCTGCCGGCAGGAAGTGTGCCGCCGGAGATCAGCGTGATGATCGCGCCTTCAGCCTGGGCGCCGCCGGTGGCCCAGCAAGAGGGGCGCGTCGTCGAGGCCCCCGTGGCCGTGGGCGAGGCCTTCAGTTTCCTGGGATACGCCCTTTACGCCGACCAGACCGGGCTGGACTTCGATACCTACTGGCGGGTCGAGCAACCCCCGGAGGAGCCGATTTCTCTGATGGCCCATTTGCTCAATATAGAGGGAAGACCGATAGCCGTGGACGATGGCTTTGGAATTCCTCTCACGTCCTTGCGTTCTGGTGACGTGTTTGTTCAACGGCACCGTCTGAACTATCCTGCGCCCCCTAATGGCCCTTACTACGTGCACGGTGGTGCGTATTGGCTTGAGACGCTTGAGCCTCTCCCCATGATGATTAGGGAGAATCGCGTCGGGGATCGCTTTGTGATTCCCTCAACTTTTCCGTGAGTGTGTTGCTGTATGATAGACCGTAAAGATTTGACATTGGCATTCTCTTTGGCTCTTCTGTTAATGAGCCTCTACGGATTGACTTCCAGTGGGCACATTGGCAGTGCAGATGGGGAAGTGGTCTATCTGGTCACGGAAAGCCTGGTGGAGCGAAGTACTTTTGCGGTTGAGACTGTCGAGACGGAGACGCCGTTGGCGTTGGTGCCGGGGCGCAACGGTGAACAGTACGCCGTGACCGGTCCGCTGCAATCCTTGTTGGCTATCCCCCTCTATCTCGCGGGGCG
>DAOTUH010000191.1:0-6253 GCA_034437255.1 Anaerolineae bacterium | reverse complement strand
CCGTAGGGCGTCCATCCTTCGGCTACGCTCAGGACAGGCTCACGCGCCGCGACCACGACGCCGGCGCTGTCCGTCGCGTGCCGCACCGAGCCCAGCGCGTCGGGCAGTGCGTACCGCCACCCCGCGCCGGCGTCCCAGCCCAGGGTGTCGTGGCCTACTAGGTAGCGCGCGTCGCCGTCACTGAGCAACTCCGGTACCCCGGTGGCCCAGTCCCAGGCATAGGTGCTCTCGTTCCCATCAACCGATTGTCCCACGCGCAGGCCGCTGTGATTGTAGGTGTAGACCAACGTGGCGGTGACGCTCTCTGCGCGCACCAGTCGCCCGGCGGCGTTGCCTACACTGGGCGAATCTGGGTATAAAGTGATGGTGCGCGTGAAGCGCGTATCGGTCGCCCGGGCGGCAGCGTGCAGGCGCTGTGCTCCGCTGACCTCGACGCCGTACCGACCCACAGTGTATCAGATAGGTTTAGGCAAATCAAAGACAGTTTGGCTCACGGATCGTTCATCGGCAGATCAAACTCCACTATCCATATTCCGCTCGATTTATGGGACCAAGGCACCAAGGCCATGGAGCGTTCATCTGGTGCAAGAGTATATGATTGAATATCCGGCAATGTGGTGGAACTCGCAACGCTGTGCTTTTCATGGGTCATAATATTGTATAACCAGAAGGCGCTTTGCCTTTCCTCTTCCTCGTGATATATGACCCTTCGGCTATCAGATAACCACAAGTAGCTTGTGCAAGGAAAGCTGGGTAGAAATTCTTTCTCTTGAGCATCTATACGCCAGAGATACATATATTCAGTATAATCCGGTGGGGCGTATGGATTGTACAGGAGAAATTCTCCGTTGGGAGAGATCGACAGACATCTTGCCGTCTCGTCATCATCTCTAATTAGCGGATGAATGCTCTTGGATAATGTATTGGCAATCCATACAGATGGCGTATCAGAACCTATGCCGAAACCAGGACCCAGAGTAATCAAAACACGACTTTCATCATCGC
The DNA here is from genome assembly GCA_034437255.1 of Anaerolineae bacterium. Taxonomy (GTDB): domain Bacteria; phylum Chloroflexota; class Anaerolineae; order B4-G1; family SLSP01; genus G713. The sequence continues at coordinate 5,248 of DAOTUH010000191.1, read as the reverse complement.
TCCAGCGGAAGTCAACACTCGAAGCGACTAATTCCCCCTCGGATTCAAATCGGGTAAATCTTTCACTTCTCACATCTATTATCCACACTTCATTGGCCGGTATGGTCCAACAAGATTTGCCATCGCATGCTTCTTGGGGTGGCCCGGTTGCTGTTACCTCACGGGAGAAAATGATCTTATTACCCAAAGGGGAAACGCTGGCGGCATACGGAGAGACATCAGAAGGAACCAGAGTGGTGAGGAGAGCAAAGTCCTGAGCATAGGGGCTTTGAACTTGAGGAGCTGGTTCAATATCACGCGTCTTCAAATCTATCCTCCAGGTTCGGGATTGCTGCTCACCATCCGAGAAGAAAAGCGTGCTACTGTCTGCGGACCACCACGGGGTTCCGCTTACAGACATCGCTGTCAATCTGTAAACACTGTCAGGCGTCGCTGCAGGTGTAGCAACCCAAACGATCGTTGGTGAGTAGACGGTTGTTGCATTTTCTAATTCTACTGTACCGTCTGCAATTGCTTCATCAACTCCCTGGCCCAGTGTATCTGTAGACGATGTGGGGGCAACAGAAGGGGACGATTTGGTAACATTCTCTTGTGCGCCTTGACAGGCCCCAAGTACACATACACACAAGAACACGCACAGTAAAACATATTCTGTGTAAAACTTTGTACTAACTGATGTTTGTATGGTCACTTTTCCCTCCTAAAACTAACGCGGGATACGCTCAGGCTGCGTATAGGGATTCCCGGTTCCTACATCCTCGCCAGTAAATGTTACCGGAGTCCTAGCCTCCTGTTTCTCAGCTACTGAAATCAAGGTACTCATATCCGAACCGTTAAGGTAGTAAGCGGGGTTATAGAACCAGGAGTTGGCGCTGAAATACGGATAGTGATCCTTGTAATCGCGAATTTCGAGATGTAAGTGCGGGCCACCTGTGGCTTCCGCAACAGTCGTACCAACGATAGTGGCTGGCACGACTTCTTCCCCTACCTCGACCGTGGGAGCGCCTAGATGTCCATAGAAAACCACTCTGTTCACGATATACAGGTATTTCAGTAACCCACTTGTAGGACGGACAACAATATAGTTTGGCGCAAAGTACCTTGAGTTTCTATAAACACTCACAACTGTGCCGTATAGGCCTGCAAAAATTGGTGAACCTGCAGGAGCAAAAAGATCAAAACCAGCATGCAGCCCCTGACTGTAAGTATACCATGCGCGATGCTCAGAAGCGAATACTGTATTGCCAAACCATTGCACACTATAAAGTCTTGGCTGAAGGATAGGGAGCTGCGAAAAACGAAAAGTGTCCGTACTAGGAGGCACATGACACCGCCAAGGTTCTGGATCAGGCCAGGGGCGTTTTCCACTCGGATCAGTGAAATTCATTGGATTTCCCAGCGCGTAGACATACGCATGGAGTGTCTGCGGTTGTCGGTCATCCCCCTCCCAAGGATCCCGCGACGTAAACCGCCCCACCTCCGCATCATACCACCGCGCCCGCAGGTACTGCAGCCCCACCTCCGCGTCGAACCACTCGCCGGTGAACCCAAGGCCGGACTGCGCGCCATTCACCTCGACGCCGTAGGGTGTCCACTCGCGCGTCGCCACGACCGTCGCGCCGGCGTCCACCGCCTGGCGCGCAGAGCCCAGCCCGTCGGGGAGCGGGTACTGCCACGCTTCGCCGTCCCAGTGGCCCAGGGTGTCGTGGCCTACGAGATACAGCGCATCGCCGTCGCTGAGCAGCTCGGGTACGCCGGTCGCCCAGTCCCAGGCATAGGTGCTCGCGTTCCCGTCCACCGATTGCGCCACGCGCAGACCCGCCGCATTGTACGTATACACCAGCGTCGCAGTGACGCTCTCCGCGCGCACCATTCTGCCTGCCGCGTTGTATGCGTATGTGAAGGTGCCGTCGCTCGTGAGATTGCCTCGCGCATCCCAAGCGTAGGTGACGAGGTGACCGGGAGCGTGGGAGGCGCGGAGTCGATTGGCTGCATCGTAAGCCTGTCCTGAGCCTGCCGAAGGATGTACGTCGTGACGGTGGTGAGGCGGTTGAGCGGGTCGTAGGTGTATGTGTTCGCACCATCGCTCAGCAGATTGCCGCGCGCGTCACTATAACAGAATATACATTATCAATTTTCGCCTTCAAGCCAATCTACTAATCGATAATAGCGATCCAGTTTCATGACTTGGCTTAACTGCGTTCCATCTGTGTTAGACACCACCAGATACTCCTGATCTTCGGTGCGCCACATGAACGCTATGTGCTTACTATCGGGGGACCATGTGGGATGGTCAAGCTGTATGCCATTCCTGTAGTAGCAACCAAATACTGTAAAGTTATGCGTATCGGTCAAGCGTGTATGGGTACCGGTTGTCAGGTCAAAAATGAACAGATCCTCAAAAAGATGTACCGACTCAGGCCAACGGGAGTAGCCAATGTAGGCTATCTGCGCACGCTCCGGCGCCCAGCGATAAGCCTTGGCCCCGGCGCTAATTTCAAAGCGCACGATCTCGTCGTAAGTGGTAGCGTCTAGCACCACCAGGTCGTCATCATTTCCTAGATAAGCAAGATACTGGCCATCTGCCGACCAACTCGGTTGACGGCGTGAATACTCGGCAACCTGGGTTTCCTTGACCCGTGTGATTGTATAATCGGGTAGGGAGATGATGTATAACCAGACCTCATCCATGGGCGCAATCCGCCCGTCTTGATTGCTATCTTCAAAACGACCGCTGACAGCCAGCTGCTGTCCACTCTGCGACCAGGCATATTCAAGTACATCCACCTGCTCAGGGGTAATCCGGATGTCATGCCCAGTGTGCAAGTCCAATATGTGAAGTGCGGAATAACGATACGAGACCATGTGGGGAACAGAGGTCAGCATGGGAGTAGGTGTAACGCTACCTGAACGGCGAGGAGAGTTGTAGGGTTCAAGCCGCACGCCATAAGCGATGTATTGCCCATCGGGTGACCAGATCGGCTGCCACTTAGGGGCTGCGCCAGCTACCAGAAGTTCAGGAAGGGGCTTACCCAAGCTCAAACTCCAAATGGTATCGTCCCCAACCTTAGGTTGCTGGACATATACCACCTTGCGCTCATCCGCAACAGATATGCTATTTGCCCATTCGCAATCATCCTCGCAGTGCGACGTTAAGATTGTTGGCTCAGAGGCGTCTGGCAGCTCTATGCCACAAAGGGTAACGTGCGAGTTCAGACACTCCACGAGTATATAGCCGCGCAGCTCACGCTGCAGGTCGTTGGATGATTCAGGTACAGAAGGTTTGATACTGGCGATACTTATCCCACACACCACCATGAGTACCACCAGGAGTAAGAGCAACCCATAGAACCATTTCTTGACTTTATGCATACTATATCTCCCTAAATCGGGGGTTAGGGCGCATTGAACCCGTTGAGCGCAGCCCATAAGTGTTCTTTGACGCGCCCGTAATACACGTTGGCGATATCTTGCGCTGCTCGATGGTGATCAGCCCAATCGTTTGACGCTTCATCTAACGATTCTGTTCCATACCAAGCTCCTAGCCCGTCATCGTTGTACACTTCTTTGGAAAACGCCTCGACAATCCCTGCTCGATGCCATTGCGAAAATGCACGAACGCTTTCCGGCCACTCTTCATTTTCTCTCTTGAAACTAAGATCCGCACCCAGTTCTTGTGCTCGTCTTTGTACTACCTCGAAGCTTACGGCCAAGTATTCGATCCATTGTTCTTGCCCTCGCCAATACTGGGAACGATCAAAAGTGCCATCCGCTCTATGGTAGGGATCTTCTACGTTAATCTGAACGGTGGGGTACTTATGTACATGAATGCCATATTGACGCGCCTGCTTGAGTACCTGGCGATTAACATTGACTAAGCCTTCGGATTGATAGGGCAGATTTTCTTCAAGTATTCCCTGCCACATTCGGGTTGTTTGCGGCGACCACCCATAACAAATTGGAATTACATCAAGCCATCGGTTATACAGAATTTCTCCCCATTTTACCCCGCTAACCAAGGGAATGCGAATATCTTCAGGCAGTGGCCCCACAATTTTCCCAATTTTACCCTTTAGTCCGCTAGATGCGCCGCCAAGATTGCCGCCTTCTATCAACACAATGGAAGCTAACACTGCTGCAAAAGACTGATCGTCTAGTGCTGTAATCTGTTGATGATTGTGTCGTTGTGCCGAATCGAAAAATGTACTTCGCCAATGTGGGTTTCTTAGCATATCTTCCCACCATTGTTCAATCATACCTGAAGGGTCAATCCACATTATTGGATTTTCTCTACCGTAAGCGTAATCTTGTACAATGGTGTGAGGATGATAGGGGACTCCAATTTGCGGATCAACTTGCGTAAACCGCCCCGTCGCCACATCATACCACCGCGCCCGCAGATACTGCAGGCTCACATCCGCGTCGAACCACTCCCCGGTGAAACCCAGGCCCGCCTGCGCCGCGCCGATCTCTTCCCCGTAGGGCGTCCATCCTTCGGCTACGCTCAGGACAGGCACGCGGACATCGAGGAACGTCCCGGCGGCGTCCACGGTCTGGCGCACGCTGCCTAGCGCATCCGGCAGGGGATAGGACCAGTTGCCAGCAGCCACCCAGCCCAGGGTCTCGTGGCCCACCAGGTAGCGCGTCTCGCCGTCGCTCAGGAGCTCCGGTACACCCGTGGCCCAGTCCCAGGTGTAGTCAACGGATTGCCCGGATGGACCGGAGTGTCCCACACGCAGGCCCGCTGCATTGTACGTATACACCACCGTCGAGGTGACGCTCGCCGCGCGCACCATTCTGCCTGCCGCATTGTATGCGTAGGTGAAGGTACCATCGCTTGTGAGATTGCCTCGCGCATCCCAAGCGTAGGTGACGAGGTGACCGGGAGAGTGGGAGGAGAGGAGTCGATTGGCTGCATCGTAAGCCTGTCCTGAGCCTGCCGAAGGATGTACGTCGTGACGGTAGTTTCGGCAAGGGCGGTGGTCTCGGTCATCGCCGTACGGTTGCCCACGGCGTCATAGGCGTAGGCGAAGTGCTCGCCCGTCGAGCCTGCCGTGAGCGTAGTCGAACGGTAGTCGGCGGCGGTGAGACGGTTGAGCGGGTCGTAGGTGTAGGTGATGGTGCGCGTGACGAGTGTATCGGTCGCCCGGTCGGTGGTGTGTGGTCGGGACAATATACTCCGCTGGTCTCAACGCCCTACCGAACATAGCGCATCAGACAGGTTCAGGTGAATTAAAGACAACTTTGG
>DAOTUH010000190.1:0-3274 GCA_034437255.1 Anaerolineae bacterium | reverse complement strand
CAAGGTCCGAGCCTGTCACTTCCACGTCATTGATCACCTCGAGGACGCCCTCCAGCTGCTCGGCGATCTCGGTAGCGGCGTCTTTTGTCTCAAGCGCATCCACCGAGCCCGTAAGCGTGACTACGCCCTGTTTACCAACCACGTTGATGTCAAACTCGGCCGTGCGATCATCTTCGGCCAGCGCATCCTCGACTCGCTTCACAACGTTGGATTTCATCACAACCATCTTTTCTCTCCTTTCTTTAACCTCTGTCCAATACCCTACGTCACTAGCTTCATTGTAGCAAGAGAGAATCATCGTGAGCGACGGAGCACGTTACGTTTAGTGTTGGGTTTCGTTGAGAAAAGTTGGGACTGAGTTGGAGAGGAAGGTCTGGCCAATCTCAGGATAGGTGGGAGGCTCTGTGTGGGGTGTGGGGTGTGGGGATATGAGACAAGTCCTTAGTTCGACAATGTTAATTTCCGCTGCACGGCGGTTACCATGGTCAGTAGACCATGGGTCTACGAAAACCACGTGCTACAGCTGCAAAGTCGCCCTTCGGCGACTGAAAGGTAATCCGCGTAGGCGGATTTCGCAACTGTAGCCGCGAATTCATTCACTGGTATTGAAGTTAACATTGTCAAGTTAATCACTTAGGAAATATAACCCGCATCCCGTCCCGCATCCCGTCCCGCATCCCGCCCCCTGTCCCTCTCGACAGGGGACGGGACATGCTCTCAAGGACGACTAACGCCCACTTCGCGCGGCAATGGCATCGTACGCCACCAGAAGGATCGGGACCAGGATCAAGCCGACGATGATATTGCCCACCGCGGCCGGCAGGAAGTATCCCACAATAGCGGTGTTGAAGCTAATGCCGGAAAGCGGAATCTCCAGCAGCGAGGGCACCAGCATGCCGACGGCAGCGCCCAGGATGACGAAGATCTCGGCCTTGAGGATGGTGCTGCGATCACGGTAGGACACAATGCCGGCGGCCATCAGGCCGGGGATCAGGCCCATCAGGCCATTGCCCAAATCCCAGGACCACCAAAAGCCGAAGCCGGAGATGAAGTCGCCCAGCATATTGCCGACGAAGCCGGTCAAGAAGCCCACCCAGGGACCAAACACGACGCCGAAGAACATGGGGATCGCAACTGCCGGTCGGAACGTGATATTGCCAGCCGCCGGCAGCGGGATAAAGTTTGTCGCCCAGGAAAAGACGCCGTAGAGCGCGGCCCCAATGGCAGCATATACAACCTCCCGCGTACCAAATTCCCAAAGAGATTTCTTCTCCACAATTTACCTCCGTAAGGATAAACTAAAGTGCATATAGTGACAATGAGTTTAATCCAAGCCAAACGCCTCTGCCTATCACCTCCTCATTGATGCTACGATTCCGAGTTATCATTTCCAACATGGGCCAACATTTCGGCTCGCATAAACCGTCCCGTCTTTGGCAGCATCTTGCGATTGAGGTCCAATAGCGACGTGGGAATGACTCTGCAACTCTCCAGCAGCTCATCATCCTGCAAGATTTCTTCGGGAGGCCCGACGGCGGCGATGTTGCCTTCAGAGACCAACGCAACCTTGTTCGCGTAGGTGATGGCCAGATCCAGATCATGTGTGATGAAGAGAATCGCGTCGAACCCCGGCATCTGGAGGATGGCATCCATGAAAGCACGATAGTTCCAATAATCCTGCCCCGCCGTCGGCTCATCCATCATGAGGATGCGCGAGCGCATGGCCAGAATCGCCGCGATGCTGATGCGCTTCTGCTGGCCAAAGGAAAGCGCCAACGGCGGCGAGTCGCGGTACTCGCTCATATTGACGACCTCCAACGCCCAATCGACGTCCTGCTCGATGGTCTCCGGCTTACGACGCAGGTTCTTGGGTCCAAAGGCCAGCTCTTCCCTCACGGTGGGCGCAAACAACATCTGCGTGGGGCTCTGGAAAACGTAACCGATGGAGGCCGCCGCCTGCGCGATGGTCATCTTCCTCGTGTCCTGACCATCGAGCGACACCCGCCCCTGCTCCGGCTTCAACAGGCCGAGGGCATGTTTGACCAAGGTCGTCTTTCCCGCGCCGTTGGGTCCCAGAACGGCGACGATGTCGCCCTTACGAACTGCGAAATCGACGCCGTGTAACACCTCGGGCAGCGTCTTGTCATAGCGGAAGTGAACGTTTTCGAAATTGAGCAACAGGTCCCCACCATCGGGCTGGATAGCAGGTTCAAAGTCAGGGGGCGGATCGTCTTTGGCACGCTCCATCACCACAGGCGCCGGCAACTTGACCTTGTGATAATCGACGACGCGCATCAGGCCGTCGGGATCACCGTAGTAGACCTGCTCACCCGCTTCCATGTAGAGCACGTTATCCGGCCCGATCTGCAGCGCATCCTCGACGCGGTGTTCCACCAGCATGATGGAGACGCCCTCATCGGCCAGACGGCGGAAGAGCGCCAGCGCCTCCTGCGCCGAGGCCGGATCGAGGCTGGCCAGGGGTTCGTCGAGGAGCAAGATGCTTGGACGCATGGCCAACACGCCGGCCAACGCGACCTTCTGCTTCTCGCCGCCGGACAACCCGAAGGTCTCACGATCTCGCAGATGCAGAATCCCCAGATATTCCAGCGTCTCGTCGATCCGTTCCAGGATCTCCTCACGCGGCAATCCCAGATTTTCCAGCCCAAAGGCGACCTCGTTGAAAACGAAACTTCCCACGATCTGTTTTTCGGGGTCTTGCAGAAGGGTACCCACCGTCTGCGAGAGCTGGGCCATGGACATGTAGCGGGCGTCTTCGCCAAAGAGGTGAACGTCGCCTTCCAACGTGCCCCGATAGCTCCGGGGAATGAGACCGTTGACACAACGCATCAACGTCGTCTTGCCACATCCACTGGCGCCAGCAATCAACAGGAGGTTACCGGCGTCCAGATTGAAGGAAAGATTGTGAATGGCCCAACGTTCTCGAATGCGATAGCGAAAGGATAAGTTATTTACGGAAAGGGAAACGGTATTTTCGGAATGATTCACGAACACCTCGCTAAAAATTATGCCTCACGCAAGAGGACGCCAAGATATTGGTCTAGTCGGGATTCTGCGAGCGAAAATGCCGCGAGATAAGCAGTTTCTGGCAGATACAAGCCCACAAAAGACCTCCGAGGTCTTGCCCCCCATGCCTTACCTACACCTCTCGCCAGCACAAATGCCTGCAAACGGTAAATTTTGAGAAATCGGCCTTCACTCAATCCAGTGCCAACAGTTCAAAAACGGAGGTGGGTTCGCTATGCCCCTTGAAGTA
>DAOTUH010000189.1:0-4702 GCA_034437255.1 Anaerolineae bacterium | reverse complement strand
ACGTTCGAGCCGACGTCCTCGCCGCGCCCGCCCATCCCCCGCACGTTCGAGCCGACGTCCCCGCCCGCGCCCGCCCATCCCCGAACGTGCGGGGATGGGCGGGCGCGGGCGGGGACGTCGGCTCGAACGTGCGGGGGATGGGCGGGCGCGGCGAGGACGTCGGCTCGAACGTGCGGGGATGGGCGGGCGCGGCGAGGACGTCGGCTCGAACGTGCGGGGATGGGTGGGCACGGCGAGGACGCCGGCTCGAACGTGCGGGGATGGGTGGGCGCGGCGAGGACGCCGGCTCGAACGTGCGGGGATAGGTGGGCGCGGCGGGGACGCCGGCCCGAGCTTTCATGCACAGCTGGGGCCGGTCTTGGGGTCTCGTTATGCTGCTTGCAGTGCCGGTTTCCGACCTGGGGGCAAGGCCGCGATCACTACGGCGGCGGCAATGGCAGCTGCCAATATCGCGGCGGGAAGCGAGACGGTCAGCGTCCCTGTATGCTTGACGGCGATGCCCACGTAGGCCCAGACAAAGACGAGGCCGTAGGCGACGTCGCGGCGCGTCCAGAGCACCAGTCCGGCGATGCCGGCCGCTACCACGAGCATGATCAGCGCCCAGATGTCGGGCGCGATGCCCCAGCCGCCCCAGCCCAGGAAGTCCAGCAGCGATGTGGCGTTGGCGACCGTCGCCACGCTCACCCAGCCCAGGTAGATGCTGAAGGGTACGCGAACGGTCCACCGCTCCGCCGCCGAGACTTCGGTGCGTCCAATGCCCAGCCGCAAATAAGTGGCGATAAGGCTGCCCAGCAGGATCAGCATGGCGAGCAGCGTGAGCAGGAAGCGCTGATAGTGCCAAAGGAAGATCCACGCGCTGTTCGCCGCGCCGCTCAGCGCGTAGAGATAGCCGAGGCGTCGCAGACGTGGATTATCGCGCTGGCCCGGCAGCGCCTGGTAGACGGTGAACGCGATCAAGCCCAGGTAGATAAGGCCCCAGATCGAGAAAACGTAAGCTGCCGGCACGAAGAAAACGTCGAAGTTGTCCGAAATATCCCCGGTGGTCAGCCCGTTGATGGGCAGGGCATTGGCTAGTCCATTGACCGTCAGCGTGACCAGGGTAGTGATGACGTTGATACTCTGTCGTAAAATGTCCTTGTTTCTCATAAAACCCTCCTCAATTGTTGGATAGTGACGTTGTGAACGTTGTGACTGCATCCATAAAGGCCTCCGGACACTCCTCCTGAGGCAGGTGGCCACATTCAGGTATGACGACCAGCTCCGCGTTAGGCAACGCCCCGGCGAGGCGTAGACTCTGATCCGTTGGCACGATCCGGTCGTCGTCGCCGGTGATGACCAACGTGGGCAGTGTTAACTCGTCGAGGTGCTCGTCCAGGTTCGAGGCGCGCGACGCTTTCGTCAACTCCCACAAGGCCTTGTCCCAGTGCTGCGCGTGCAGCGGCTTCCAGTAGCCTTCGATCATCTCCGGCGTGATCTGGCTGGGGTCGTGCCAGGCCTGGCGCAGGAAGGCCTGGCCCTGAGCCTGGATCCGGCGGGCCAGCAGCGGGCCGAGGGTGTCGAATTGCGGCAACTGGAACAGCGGCCGCACGAGGGACGGCGCGCCGCCCCCTGTGTAGATCGCCGCATCGACCAGCACCAGCGCTTGCACGCGCTCCGGGCGGGCCAGTGCCGTCGCCGCCGCGACGGTGCCGCCCGCCGAGTTCCCCACCAGCACCGCCTTTTCGATCTCCAGCGCGTCCAGCAGGCCGACGACCAAGTCGACCTGAGCTTCTGGCGTGTACGGGTTCGTGCCCTCATCCCACGTCAGCGGGCGCTCGGTCAGCCCGAAGGCCGGGCGATCGTAGGCGATGACGGTGCCCAGCTCGCCCAACGGCGCCATCACCTCACGCCAGGAGAAGGTGCTTGCGCCGAAGCCGTGCAGCAGCAAGAAGATGGGCTCGCCCGACCCCGTGGCCTTGGTGTGCACGTCCAGTCCGTTGACCTCGATGAAGTGGCTGTCGGCGTCGGCCAATTCACGGGGCGGGACCGTGTCCTCCAACGGCGGGATGGGGATCAGCAACGGCACAGTCAAGATCAGCAATAGGATGACGGCTAAGACGCTTCCCAGGATGCGGGCTGCTTTTTTCATTTCTTCCTCCCTGCTGTGATGGGTTGGATCAGACGGGCGCCAACGTGCCGGCGAAGATCTGCCAGGCCAGCGCCGTCTTGGCCGTCAGGCTCAGGATGATGTAGACGCGCTCGCCGAAGAGATAGTCCTTCCACGGGCCGACCCTCTTATATTGTAGCACCATGTTGACGGCAAAGATATTGAAGAAGACGAAGATCGAGGCGATGATGGCGTAGACGAAATTGGGCGGGCGTGCGTCGGCGGATTGTGTCGCGCCGATGAGATACATCGCCAGCGTGATCCAGGGGATGATGCCCGCAATAACGCCGTAGATGTAAGCCGTCCAGTTGGTGCGCTGCGTCGTTTGATTATGTAGTTCCATCATCACGCCAAATAGGTTCATCATGGCGTTGAGGCCAAAGAGCAAGACCAGGCTGGGCACGTCGTACATCCCCACTAACATGCCGATGAGCACGATCATCCACGAGGAGCTGAGCGCGTACTCGTAGAAGCGCGCCGGGTTCATGCCCTTCTTCAGATTCTTGACGTACCATTTGTAGCCAAAGGTCGCCAGGCTAAAGTGCGCGACGGCGGAGATGAGCAGGAAGACGGCGACCGCCGGGCCGAAGAGCAGTTCGCCCACCGTCTGCGGGTTGGGTTGCAGCGAACGTGTGGCTAAGTCGAAGGTTAGGTAGGACGTGGTGAAGGAGTAAGTTGTATCATTGCTGAGGATGATCATCAGGACGCCTTGGATGAGATGAAAGAAACCCATGATGGCGTTGAAACGTCGTAGCGATTTGAACTTCTTGGCATTCGTTTTCTCGTTCATTGTATGACCTCCCTGGTCATTCTAACGTTGAAGGGGAAGTAGATGCCGATCATCTGCTTCCCCCTCAGTGAACTAAGGCTAGGTACAGGCTACTTCTTGATGCGGACGGCCTTGCGGCGCAGCATCAGACCGCTGCCAACCAACGCCAGGCCGATGGAGCCAAGCAGGGCGATGTAGGTCGTGTTAGGCATGCCACCGCTTTCAGGGAGCATGACCGTTCCGTAGGACGCATCGACGCTAGGCACTGCGGTGAGCGCGGGTTCGCCGTCCGCCAGGCCCATGGCGAAGATGCTGTAGACGGTGCCATCGCTGAGCGTCAGGCCGGGCACGTCGAGCACCACATCCTCTGTGCCGGCGACGCGGACTTCGAGGTCATAGGTGCCAGCATCGACGGGCAGATAGTCACCCGTGCCTTTGAAGGCGACGTTGCTGAAGAGCACGGGGCCACCATCGGCGACAGCGATGTCCACGGCAGGGGCGTCGGGCGATGCGTGTACGAAACGGACGTGAGCCTTGCCGGCGGCGGGCTGACTGTTGTTGTCAACCAGCACCAGCGGCTCGATGTTCTCAAGTGTGTTCAGCGCGACGACGGTGTAGTCTGTGCCGGCATCCAGACCCAGATCGGCCTCGATCACCACGGGTTCCGTCGCACCGGTCGGCACGACCTTCACGTTGTAGGTGGCGGGCTCCAGTCCCGCGTAGTCTGTGATGCCCTTGAAGGGCGCGTTGCTGAAGGCGACGCTGTCGTTGACCCAGACGTCGACGGCGGGGGCGTCTGGCGAAGCGTGCACCACGCGCACGCGGGCATCTGCATCCTGTGCCAAGACAGGGCTAATCGCACTTCCAACCAACAATAGAGCACTCAATACTGCCAGTAACCGTTTCATCGTTTATCCCTCCTAAGGATATATCTAATTCGTTGTTGCTTCTTTGTTTTTAGTTGAACTAAGTTCATGTCTATCTCAACTATCCACATTGTACACGAGTGTATAGGTTTTGTCAAGGGTGAATTTGGATTTTGTATAGTATATCTTGACAATTCATGCCAAATTCGTTCGATTGGGGCGGTGAAACGCAAAAAACCGGCGCTGAAAAGCGCCGGTTTTCGAGACAAACAGAGAAATATTGCGGAATCAGAGATCGCGCAATAGCTCCAACGTCGCCTCGATGACGAGGTCTTGTTGAGTTTCTCTGGAAATGTCTGCCGAACCATCTCCACCCTGAGGGCCGTACCAGCCGAACTGCGCGTGGTTGCCGCCTGCGATCTCAACCCATTGGGTCTGCGGTGGCAGCAGCGGACGGGACGCTTCGATTTTCTCAAGCGTGGCAAGCCCGTCCTCTGTCGCGTAGATGGACGCGATGGCGAGCGAGTGCTGATCGGCAAGGCTGTTGCCTTCCGCCGGATACGCGGCCCAGAGGACGAGGCCCTCGACCTGATCGGGATATGCATCGGCGAAACGCGCCGCCATGGCGCCGCCCAGCGAGTGCCCGCCCACGGCCCATGTCTCGATCTCAGGATGCGCGTCGATGACGGCCTGGGCGCGGTTCGGCGCGAGGACGGCCAGGTTGAGCGGCATGGGCACGATGACGACGAGGTACCCCTCCTCGGCGATGGCGCGCGCCGACGGGGCGTAGGCGCGCGGCTCGACGCGCCCGCCCGGATAAAAGATGAAGCCGGTCGTCGTTGCCTCGGCGGGCGTGAAAGTGAGCCACGGATCGGTGGTGACCGTCACGTCTGCGCCGGATTCCAGCGCGGTCAGCGCCTC